>CAYGWR010000008.1:0-1190 GCA_964353645.1 uncultured Dehalococcoidia bacterium | reverse complement strand
GATATTGCCGTTAGCGCCCGCGGTATAGGTCAGGGTGAAGGTGTCGATGGCGAAGTTGGCTGTTACTGTGATATTGGCTGTCACATTGGTATCGGTGCGCGGATTGGCAGTGGAGTTGTCGCTCCACTTGACGAAGTGGTAGCCTGTCGCAGGAACGGCCGTCACCGCAGTGCCGCTGGCCCCATAGCCGACCGTCTGCGGGCTGGTGCCCGAGATAGACCCATTTTCCCCTGCGTTATAGGTCAGGGTGAAGGTATCCGGGGCGAAGCTGGCCTCAACTGTGATATCCGCAGTCACGTTGGTATCGGTGCGCGGATTGGCAGTGGAGTTGTCGCTCCACTTGACGAAGTGGTAGCCTGTCGCAGGAACGGCCGTCACCGCAGTTCCGTCCTCACCGTAATCAACCGTCTGCGGGCTGGCGCCTGTAATTGAGCCGTGAGCGCCGGCGGTATAGGTCAGGGTATAGGTCGGGGTGTAGGCGTTGATGGCGAAGCTGGCAGTCACCGAGATATTATCTTTCACATTGGTATCGGTGCGCGGGTTAGCTGTGGAGCCGCCTGGGCTCCAATCGACGAAGTGATATCCCAGATTGGGAACAGCCATCACCGCAGTGCCGCTGGCCCCATAGCCGACCGTCTGCGGGCTGGTGCCCGAGATAGACCCATTTTCCCCTGCGTTATAGGTCAGGGTGAAGGTATCCGGGGCGAAGCTGGCCTCAACTGTGATATCCGCAGTCACGTTGGTATCGGTGCGTGGGTTGGCGGTGGATTCATCGCTCCACTTCAGGAAATGGTATCCCGTATCGGGCGCTGCCGTCACCTCTGTGCCGCTGGCACCGGAGTCGACGGTCTGCGGGCTGGTGCCCGAGATAGACCCATTTCCCCCTGCGTTATAGGTCAGGGTGAAGGTATCGATGGCAAAGCTGGCCTCAACCGTAATATCCGCCGTTACGTTGGTATCGGTGCGGGGGTTATCTGTGGAGCCGCCTGGGCTCCAATCGACGAAGTGATATCCCAGATTGGGAACAGCCATCACCGCAGTGCCGCTGGCCCCATAGCCGACCGTCTGCGGGCTGGTGCCCGAGATAGACCCATTTTCCCCTGCGTTATAGGTCAGGGTGAAGGTATCGATGGCAAAGCTGGCCTCAACTGTGATATCCGCAGTCACGTTGGTATCGGTGCGTGGGTTGG
>CAYGWR010000007.1:0-31592 GCA_964353645.1 uncultured Dehalococcoidia bacterium | reverse complement strand
TGCCTCTAATCCTCGCCTGGTTCTCCAACCTACCGATCAAATTCTGTACAGCAGCTTCCCACGTGAAGTAGCGAGCAGTACGCCTAGCCGCCTTGCGGATTCTCATGCACTCTTCGGGATGGTGCCTCAGATACGTCATGTAACCTACTATCTCCATAGGGTCAGCCGTCTCCAGCACGAACGAGTTAACAAACGGAACCGCATAGTCCTCGCCAGTGCACCCGGTGAAGGTGATTCCGCCTGCAGCCATTGCTTCCAGCCCCACTATGCCGAAGGGCTCGTGTCCACTATTGGCCAGCACCCCGTCCGCAGCCCGATACAGAAATCGTAAGAAGTCCAGAGGGACATGAAATCTGATATCGATAACGTCAGCCGGTGTTGCTTCTTGTAGAGCTGCCAGGTATCCATTAGACAAACCTGGTTTGGTCTTAGCCTCCTTTACTGTAAGGCCCAAGGAACGTGCATTATACAAAACCTCTTTACCATGGGATTCCATCCCGCCTCTGGCTAGAAGTACCGTCCTTAGGCCGCTATCCTTGAGCCGGGCCACAGCCTCCACAGCCGTATTCCAGCGCTTGTCAGGATCCCAGCGAGCCACTTTACACAGGATTAAGTCTGAGCCAATTGCCTGCCTCACCCTATCAGTTATCCTATCATCAACTTTGCGGAGCAACCTCTTGGGTATCCCATTGGGGATGACCAAAGGATTCAGGCCCATTTTCCACATGATGTGCTTCATATATCGGCTCACGGTGGTAATAGTGGTAGTATAGCTGAGCCGCCCCCAGTCTATGCGATTAAAGAAGAAAATGTTATTGGCATTCCAGAACATCACCACCCTATCCCCGAGGCCGTCTTTATGGAGAACATCGCTGAGCCGGCACATCGCCTCAGATGTTTGCCACTCTTCGCCGAGAATCACCACCAGCTTCCCCTGCGCCAAGGCAGGCTTGATAACCTTGTCCTTAACGAACCAGGGGATAGACTCGTTAAAATCATAGAGCTTTTCCTTCTCACCTTCATATACGCCGTTAGGATAATACCGGCTGATCCACTGACACCACCGGTGCAGTATAAGTTTCCCTTTCTGCCTTACTTCTTCACCTTTTAGCTCAGGATCGCCGATGAAGAACAGGTGCGTAGGGAAGCCCATCTCCGCCAGTGTCACCGACAAATTGTCTACCCTGACTCCTAAGCCTCCAGCCGATGAATAGCGGTCCGGCCCTTCAAAAGAGAGAAACACGAATTCAGTGTTCTCGGGAGTTATATTACCCTGCCTCATCTCAGCTTTTTTCTCTTCTCATTCCATAAAATGTAAACTTCAGGCAGCTACCAGTTATAATAAGGACTCCACTGCTCAAGCTGTAACCTCCGATACCTGAAAGAGAGCACCCATATTATGCTCTTGGCAGACCGTGGTCTAACAACCCCCTTTGGAGTGATTTTTCGGGGTAAACGAGCTGGCTCCGGCTGTTAACAAAGTGCCAAATGGATTACCCGTAATAGATTACCCCGAGATAGGCAGACGGGGCTCAGTGATTAACACGCCGATTTGTGGGCAGCAGCCCGAGTGCAAGAGACTGGATGTAGACAGATCGCTAAGAGCAATGGTAAAATCAGTAGTGCTGAATACTTGTAAATTAAGAAGTATCTAAGCCGATGGAGGATATTTAATGGGCAGGAAGGAAAAGAAAGCGCAGCAAAGGCAGGCATACAAGGCAGCCTTTAAAAAGGTCAAGCATGGCCATGGTGGCCGGGCAATTCGGAAGAAAGAAGAAGCAGCTCTCGGCAGATAGGACACGAGGCAAATCTGACCTGAAAAAGTAACATACCAGGGGATGTTGACGGGCGGCTATTTATTAACCATGGATACAATTTTATCCAACAATAACCATAGCCCGCTTGAGGACATCCCTGGTTTGTTTTTGTAAAGAGGAAATATTATAAAAAAGCGAAGCTGTTATGAAAGGAGGTAAACACCATGGCACAAAAAGGAGGCTGCTCAGCAAGAAAGCCTTGCGGTAGTTCAGCCAAGCCAGTGGCTAAGAAAACAGCCAAGGCGAAGACATCAAAGCCTACCAAGAAATAGAGCGAATATCATTGCCTAGAAAAGGCGGAAGAGGTCGCTCTCCCAGTGAGAGCGATTCTTCTGTTCTTTTGGGTAATCAAATTATATGGTACTCACCCTCTGCATCTTTGTTTTAACTTTAATTCTGATCATGGTCAGGCCCAAGCCCCTGAACGAGGCTACTGCAGCCTTGTTAGGGGCTATTCTCATGTTAGCCACGAGCATCATCTCACCGTCTCAGACTTACGATGTGCTCAAAACCACTGGCAACATCCTTTTGTTCTTTCTGGGACTAATGATTGTCTGTGCTGTAGCTGACCGGGCTGGCTTCTTCGAATGGAGTGCCTTCAAGGCAGTCAAACTTGCCAATGGTAAAGGACGCAGGTTGCTCCTCGTACTTTTTGGCCTGGGGACACTGATCACCACTTTTTTCTCAAACGATGCCACAGCCTTAATACTGACCCCGATTGTTTACGTGGTGGTTACCAGGTTGAAGCTCAACCCCCTGCCCTATGTATTCGCTTGTGCTTTCATCGCCAATACTGCCTCCATGATGCTGCCCATATCTAACCCGGTGAATTTGCTCGCTGTAGACAAATTCGGGCTCACCCTGAGTGAATATCTCCGTTTTCTCCTTCTGCCCACAATCCTGGCGATTTTGATAAATGTAGCGCTCTTCGCCATCATCTTTCGAAAGGCTATTTCGGCTTCATTTAAATACGATGGCACAGGATTCTCCGTCAAAGTCGATGGGTTTTTCCTGTTCACCTGCGTCGGCCTGGTTCTGACTGCCCTTGGCTACATTTTAGCCTCTCTCTACGGCTTGCCGCTCTCATGGCCAGCTTTGGGAGGAGCTGTCATCCTTCTCACAGGCGGTTTTGCCTTCCGTCGTCTTACCCTGAAGCGTGTGAACTCCGGAATCTCCTGGTCTATACTCCTTTTCATTTTCAGCCTGGCATTGCTTGTCAAAGGGCTGGACAATGCAGGAGTAACTCATACTCTGGGGGAAGTACTGGCTAACCTTTCCTCCAAAGGCTCTCTGGGAGCAATCATGGCCACTTCCTTCGGCACTGCTATTGGCTCAAACCTCATCAATAACTGGTCGATGATGATGGTATCAGTCTCGAGTTTGGGAGATATAAGCACCTCGATACCATCCTTTAATCAAGGCCTTATCTATTCAAGCATTGTCGGAGCTGATTTGGGCCCCAATATCGCTATCATTGGCTCGCTATCATCCATGTTATGGCTGGCCATCTTGAGGCAGAAAGGGCTCGACATCCATCCCATGCAATACCTGAAGCTCGGGCTGATAGTTACCCCTCCCATGCTCATTGCCGCTGCTCTGGGTCTTTATGCCTGCACCCTGTTCTGAAGCTCATTTTAGTGGAACAAGAACCCTTATAGTACTTCTTACCTATTTTTAAAAAATCGCCCCTGAAACCCCTTGACATAGACCCCTGTTAGTGATATTTAGTTATACAAAGAAAAAAAGTGCTGTGCCATTCATGAACTGGAGTGCATGCTTCGCGCAGCAAGAAAAGAACAAGACTAAAAGGAGGCGGCCCTAAGGTGACACAATCGAATATTACTATGCAAGAAAAGGCGCTTATCTCAGCAGACGAAGAACCTCCAAGCGCAGCGATTAGCGATACCGAAGAACCCCCAAGTAGTAGGAGCACAATAGGCTCGGAAAACCGGAAGAGATTCTTTGGTCACGTCTCGGAGGAAAACTGGAAGGACTGGAGATGGCACTTCCGGAACCGAATCACCACCATCGAAGAACTATCCAAGTTCGTCCCCCTATCAGGCAAAGAGCAATCAAGGCTTAAACTGGTAACCACCAAATACCCCTTTGCAGTGACCCCTTATTATCTCACCCTGATCAACGTGGACGACCCCAATGATCCCATAAGGAAGCAGGCTATACCGTCTTTTGACGAGATAGGCCTGGTCGGAATGGGACAGGAAGATCCGCTGGAGGAAGTGAGAAATTCGCTCGTCCCGGGGCTGGTACAACGCTACCCGGACAGGGCATTGATGGTGCTTACCGATATATGTCCTATGTTCTGCCGTCACTGCACCCGCAAGAGAGAGTGGAAAAACGGCGGCTGGGTGCGCAAGACTGCCGAGATCGAAGCAATGCTCGATCAGATACGCAGACGCAAGGCAATTAGAGATGTCATCATCTCCGGCGGTGACCCGCTGACTTTATCTACACACCGTCTGGAAGAAGTCATCTCAAAGTTGAGACAGATAGAGCATGTAGAGATCATACGCATAGGCACGCGTTTCCCTGTGGCGCTGCCGCAGCGCATAGACGATGAGCTTTGCGCTATGCTATCGAAATACGGCCCGATATGGCTCAACACTCACTTCAACCATCCCAATGAGATAACGCCTGAGGCTGCTGCAGCCTGCGACAAGCTGCTTAGAAGCGGCGTACCCGTCAACAACCAGACAGTGCTGCTGCGCGGGGTAAATGACTCCGTTGAGACGCAGATGAAGCTATGCCAGGGGCTTCTCAAGACTAAGGTGAGACCTTACTATCTCTTCCAGGCGGACGAGGTACAGGGCACAGAGCACCTGCGCACCACTGTGGAGACCGGATTAAAGATTATAGAAGGAATGCGGGGATACACCTCAGGTATAGCCATCCCCACCTATGTAGTGGACTTGCCCGGGGGCGGAGGTAAAGTGCCCCTTCAGCCAGAATACCTTCTGTCTCAAACTGGTGACACGCTTACGTTCAGGAACTACCAGGGCCATATCTTCCATTACCGGGAGCCAAAGCTGATAGGACAAGGCCCTGCGAAGAATGGACAACGAAATGGCCGAAAGGCACGGCCAGTTCTCACTCAGCTTATGCTGTTTAAGGAAGAGGAAAAGGTTAGAGATGAAAATAGGGCTGGCGTACGATCTTAAGGAGGACGTAACTCTAGATCAAGAGCATCCTGAGGATGCTCTTGAAGAATACGACTCCTTGGAGACTGTAGATAACATAGCTGCATCTCTGGAGTACTTGGGTCACTCAGTCGTCAAGCTAAGTGGCGGCAGGAAGTTTCTCACTAACATCATTCAGAGCGATGTAGATTTTGTTTTCAACATTTCTGAGGGAAGGGGAAACTATAGAAGCAGAGAGGCCCAGATACCAGCCATCCTTGAGATGCTGGATATACCCTATTCGGGGTCAGACCCCCAGTGTCTGGCAGTCTCCCTGGATAAGCCGCTGACTAAAAAGCTGGTACAAGCAGCAGGCGTCTGCACCCCGAGGTGGCAGGTTGTCAGCGATAGGCGAGAGCTCGAGCAGGTATGCCAGGATAGTTTCCCCCTGCCTGCTTTCATAAAGCCGGCCTTCGAGGGCTCAAGCAAGGGCATCCGGCTTGGTTGCAGGGTAGAAGACTCAGAACAAATGGCGAGGGTTACAGCGGCGATACTTAAGCAATACCAGCAACCCGTGATGGTAGAGGAGTTCATTTCGGGTGATGAAGTGACTGTAGGAGTAGTAGGCAATTCCCCACCACAAATCGTGGGGATCATGCGCATCCTGCCCAAGAAAAGGAGCAGTAATTTTGTCTATTCGCTAGAAGTAAAAAGAGACTGGCAAAACCAGGTAGATTATGAGTGCCCAGCGCAGCTTGAGGCAAGGGTACTGAAAAAGATCGCTGATTTCAGCCTTAGGGCGTTTGATACTCTGGGATGCCGTGACTTCGCTCGGCTGGACTTCAGGCTTGATCAAAAAGGTATGCCCTACTTTCTGGAGGTTAACCCCCTGCCGGGGCTTAACCCCAAGTCGAGCGACCTGCCGATCATGGCTTACAAGATGGGCTGGAATTACCGGGGTCTGATAAGCTCTGTGCTCAATGCTGCTCTGGAGAGATATCCGGAACACCGGGGTGCTCATTAAGCACAGCGAAATTACCAAGATAGGATACGCACTGTGCGCCTGAAGATAGCTATCATCTTCAATGAGCCCAGCTCTGACCGCTATGGGGACATGGGAGAGTCCAAAGCGGTCGCTAGCGTGCTTGAAGAGGTAAGGCCAGTCCAGCGGGCTCTTACCGAGCTGGGCTATCCTGTAGTCAAAATCCCCCTGCGTCCACCTCTTGAGCTAGCCGAAGAGAAACTCAGGGCTTTAGAAACAGACCTTGTGTTCAATCTCTTCGAAGGCTTCGACGGCCGCCCGGAAACAGAAGCTATGGTAGCCGATATACTCTCTGGATTAGGGATACCCTTTACCGGCAACCCGCCCTCCACTCTATCCCTGGCCCTGGATAAGGCTAAGGCCAAAGCAGTTCTGAAATCCGATGGTGTCAGGACGCCAAAGTACCAATCTTTGAGCCCCGAAAACCTGTATCTATTCCATTTGAATTTCCCCTGCATTGTTAAGCCGCTGGGTGAAGATGCCAGCCACGGCGTGTCAGAGGAGAGTGTGGTTAAGAACCTCGACCAGCTTACGAAGCAAGTAACCAAGATAAGCCAACTTTTCAGGGGAGACACCCTGGTAGAGGAGTTCTTAGAAGGCCGTGAGTTCAACGTTACAGTATTGGGCAACAAAGAACCCATTGCCCTCCCTGTAGCTGAAATGGTTTATTACCTGCCTCCCGAATTGCCCAGACTGCTGACCTTCGCCGCAAAGTGGCATGAGGAGAGCATTTATTATAAGGGAACCAAGGCCACATGCCCTGCAGAAATCGGAGAGCAGGAAAGGCAACTAATTTCCCAAACCGCCCTGACTGCTTTCAAACTGCTGGGCTGTCGCGGCTACGCCAGAGTGGATATGCGCATGGATGCCGAAGGAATTCCCAATGTCTTAGAGGTGAACCCGAACCCTGATATATCCCCGGGTTACGGTGCAGCGCGCCAGGCTAAGGCGGCCGGTTTGCCCTACAGTAAGCTTATCGAGAAGATTGTAATGTTTGCCCTTGAGGAGCACTCGTATAGCCGGGTAGAAGAGATCGTTTTGTGACCAGGCACCCTCATATAAGGCCGATGACCCCTGAAGATAAACCGGCCGTGATGAAGATTCTCAAGGCCACACCCGAGTTCACGCCGGGCGAGGTCTTTGTGGCTGAGGAACTCATCGACTGCTACATAAGCGACCCCGTTGGCTCAGGATACCTTATCTTAGTGGCGGAGGTTAACTCAAAGGTCGAGGGCTACATTTGCTTTGGGCTTACCCCGCTCACCGAGGGCACCTGGGACATATACTGGATGGCTACCGCCCGGGAGAAGCAAGGACAGGGCATTGGTACAGCTCTGCTGGCCTCCGCCGAAGCCAAGATCAAGGAGTCCAGGGGCAGGCTGGCTTTTATTGAGACATCGTCCAAGCCGGAATATGAGAAAACGACACGATTTCACCTTTCGCGCGGCTACGAGTTGATTTGCCAGGTCCCGGACTTCTATGCCCCCGGTGATGACAAGTTGATCCTTCAGAAACGATTGAGCCCATAAGAGCCAACTCAGTCAACTTAAACTGCCCCCGTTTGCCAGACCTCTAAAGCCTGGAGACTGTAGGGGCACAGCATGCTGTGCCCAAATCCGTAGGGGCGACCCATAGGGTCGCCCTTTTGTATGTCATTGCCACGTCGTCCTTCCTTTGGAAGGACGACGTGGCAATCTCCGGAGCCTACGTAGCATCGTAACCCGCCTCAGGCGGGTCACGACAGGTGTTGACATACCGAGGGGCAATCCGTTCGCCCTGAGCTTGTCGAAGGGCATCCCCTGTAGGGGCGAGGTCCCCTCGCTCGATCCCCCCTTTCCTAAAGGGGGCAAGGGGGATTAGCGCCCGTTCGCCCTTAGCCTGTCGCAGGGGCGCTCTGAAATGGGGATACCTGTTTGAGAAACCTAAAAGTACACTGGTGCAGAGGCACTACAAAAGGACTTACTTTTGGCACCTCGCAGAAAATACTCAGGGGCAAGCCCCCGAGTGCCCATTGACTCATGCCTTCAATCTGTCCCACTTTGCCTGACTATTCACACTTCTATCTGATCTCATCGTATATACATTACGTTACGATGAAATAACAGGGGCCGCCTTTTGGGCGGCCCCTGTTATTGTTTGACTTTTGGTTACCTCTAATAGTCCGTACCCTTGATGAGTGGCCTCGACCCAGGTGCAGGGGCTAATTGGTTCAGTTGCACTACATCGGGCCGCATCATCTCGTTGTCCTCATGGTCTATAATGTGGCAATGCCAGACGTAGCCATGCTGTAGTCCGTCGCTGGGGTCGAACGGGAAATAGAGATTTGCTTTTGTTAGAGACGTTGCTTTGTCGGTGGGTGCCCAGCGCACGGCGATACGTGTCACCATGCCTGGAGGTACCATGATAGTGTCTTTCCAGCCTGCCTCGTTCACCGCCGGTGGCAAGGCTGCCCCGAGTAGGAACGGGGTAATATCTGGGTTGCCACCCAGTGCCCGTGCGTTTCCGGTGTCATAGTTCAGCGGCGGGCCAAATCCGGGCATGTAAACGCCTGCAGGATACGGCAGGCCGGTCACAGGGTCTAAGCCACCACCCGGGAAAGCCAAGTTGTAGGCCGCCGTGTATTTCTTTAAGTCGAAACTCTGACGGTTTATCAACTGGAACTGCACTAGGTGCAGGTGCATCGGATGGGCATCAGCAGTCAAGTTGACGAATTCCCAAACTTCGGTGTCGCCCTCAACGGGCAGTTCGGAGTACTTTGTGGTGATCCCATTGACCGTGATTGGCGTGAAATCATTGTAGGTCCTAGATGAGTTACCGGACCACTTGGTATTGTTGACCAGTATCTCGGTCGGTCCGCCAGGGTACTGGACACCGCCCACCTTGGCCCGGGGATCTAAGATTTCATTAAGCGTAAGTTGGCGGGTCTTATCCGCGGTTACGACAAGAGTACCTGTTGTAGGGTTAACCAGACGCTCTATAGTCTGGGGGGTTGGTGTAGCAGTGCGGATTGCCGTGCCGAGAGCTGGGTTATAGCTGTCGTCTGGAGTGGCACTTGCAGCGCCGACACGGAATTGCATGATGCGGCCTACGGTGGTACCTTGGGGTGGCGCGCCACCGGGATACGGAGCCTTAGCTGTATTCTGTAGTATCATGGTTGTCCCAGGTGCGAAGCCTGCGAAGTCTATAATCACATCCGCGCGCTCTCCAGGCATCAGGACCAGCTTCTGTAATGCAACGGGTGCGTCGAGGTAGCCTCCATCAGTGCCGACCTGCCAGAATGTCGGCGACTTCCCCTTGCCAGATATCTGGAAGCTCATCTCGTAGCTTCGGGCATTAGAACCGTTCAGGAATAGGAAGCGATAGCGTTGCGGCTTGACATCAAGGTATGGCCACGCTTTGCCGTTTACCACAATCACATCGCCCAAGAATTCCGGTACCCAGTAGGGATGCTCTGGATTGATCCCCGCATTAGGGAAGAAGAGTTGGCCGTTGGTGTCGAACATGCGATCCTGAATCACGAGCGGGACGATAGAGTCGTCTGGGCTGGTAACTGTCCTCTGCAGTCCAAGTTGGCCCAATCCAGCAGGAAGTCGAAGAACGGGGTCAGTCAGCAGATAGCCACCTGCTAAGCCCGCGTAGACATTCAGGCGAGTCGCGCCAAGAGTGTGGTCGTGGAACCATAATGGGGCAGCCTCCTGAGTATTTGGATATGTGTAGATGGCGTAGTTCTTTGGGTCAAGGTTATCTTTAGAATAGTATGAATGTCCCACATAGGACCCATCACTGGTGAACCATGAGTCCGGGCCACCATCAAGCTCAGGTGGCACTTCACCACCGTGCAGGTGGACAGTGGCAGGAATAGGGCCGTTATAGTTAAGATTCCAAGGCGTAACTGGCGTCTTGCCTACGACCGAAGTCATGGCGCCCTGGTTCATCTCGCCATTAAGAGGGTCTGCCCAGTGAAGGGTCTGGTCCGTGGAATTCTTGTAGGCGAGTATATTGGTGCTTGCAACAGTTCCAAGGTTGTTCATATACTTGATCTCGGTTGGTACCCCACGCTGCGCCACGATCACCGGACCGATGTATGATTGGCGCGTAGTCTGTCCATTTTGTAGGTACCCCCAAACATAGGTACCAGTGTAAGCTACCCCGTTAGGCAGCACGAAATTGTTGGGAAGTATATTCGTCTTGAACTCAGTCATATTCAACTGTAGCTGCACTGAGCCTGCGACGATAGTATCGATACTCGGTAGCCTGTCAACGAACTGTGGAATAGATGTACCGGGAAGTTGTATCTGCACTGCCGGCGGCGGTGGCGCCGCCATTACTGGCAGGCTCAACGACGACATTAGCATCGTTAACGCTGCAAATACCCCAAAAAGAACATAATGCGGTTTCTTCACCAATTTCCTCCTTGTTCACTTAGATATTGTCACCAAGTAAGATGGAACCCCCAATATTGAAGCCCGTCTTTGATAGTCACATAGACACCACCTACCCTTACCTCATGTTGAAAAACAGGAACTTTGCCAACATACCTATAACAGATAATATACCACAATGTGGTATGTAGTGTCAATTGATATCTTATAACATTCTTATAACATTACCGACTGTTGGTAATTCTTAGGCCTGGTAATGTCACAAGATAATCCACTCCGGACTTGATGATGAGCAAGGTGCCATCTGAGGGCTAGCCTGGTTGTTTTGTGTTGGGGGCACATTGACTTCATTGGGAAACCATTGTAGTCATGTTTCCATGACGAATAAAATAGTTCTACCATTTTGACTAATAACCACACCGTGGTATACTCTTAGTGAAGACGACCTGAATTGGTTGCACTTATGAATAGTAATGATTTTGTTCGTATTCGTAGATTCTTGGGGAAAACCCAAGTTCAATTAGCCCAGTTATTAAGTGTATCTCCTAAGGCCATACAGAGCTTTGAACAGGGGTGGAGGAACATCCCAGTACACATTGAACGGCATTTGCTCCTTCTTCTATTTCAGAAAAAGTCCATGGGTGAGAGGATGCGGGCTTGTTGGGTCATACGAAAATGTCCTATTGAAACTAGACGAAATTGTCCTGCATGGGAATTTAAACTGGGTAATGTCTGTTGGTTTATAAATGGGACCTTCTGTCATGGTGAAGTTCAGCAGAACTGGCAGAAAAAGATGAAACTATGTCGGCAGTGTGAAGTATTTAGATCCATTTTTTAGTCTGCTCCAGAACACGATGAAGTAGATACATTTTGGCCAACTTTCTTGTGCATTCCCGATCAGGAGTTTATCACACCTCATTTATAAGATCCCGCCTAGCAATTTGGTCCAAAAACAAGTCATTCTCGAGCGCCTAGAATGAAACCCTCTCCCTGATAGCGCCTGCTGTGTCTTTCTTTCCGGACTACGTAATCCCCCTACACCCCCTTTAGAAAAGGGGGGATTGGGCGAGGGGACCTCGCCCCTACGGTTAACTGAATTAAAATTATATGGGGCGCAGGGCCTTGCGCCCCTACATATGGTCAAGACCATATCAAAACCTTCGACAGGTCTATCCTGAGCTAGACGAAGGACTCAGGGCGGAACGGGCTAAGTCCCCTCTTTCAAAGGGTTCATGGTGACTGCTGATAGCTGACCTCGGACAGCTTAAACCAATGCGACATTTTCCCCTTGACAGCATGAGAACTTATGTTCTATTATTGCCCCATAGTATCGGGACTGCATGTACACAGCTCCCGACCAAATTCAAGAGCAGTAAACAGCATTTACCGAGCCGCACAATTGTGGGCTGATAGCTTGAAGCTGATGGCTGATTGCTCAAAGCTCTTGACATCCCTTGGAATTGAATATGTGGGATTTCGTTTTGGGGATGTTGCCCCTGAACAAAGGGACGTTTTTTATCCGGATGGTCCCCACTGCGTTCGGCTGAAGCTGACCGCAGCCTGCGAAATCCCGGCACTCAGGCGACCCGAAAATTAAAAATGCCAAATCCTGAAATCCAGGGCTGTGCTGTGCCAAAAAACCTGCGAGGGCATCCGCCAGAGGCGGGTGCCCCTACGTAATCCCCCTTGCCCCCTCTTGGGAAAAGGGGCTGTCGTCATTCAAGAAAATGCTGTAGACTATCATCCGGAAGGTAGGCTCACGTGACGAAGCCCAGAGAACCGTTTCGCTTTTTTGACCAGGTGCATCTTACGGAATTGACTGGTATCAAGGCGAAGAACCTCAAGGAGCTGGTCGATATTTTGAAAAATGCCCCGGATTCAATCGTGTACTACCACACACACCATTTCCTGGAAGAGCACCACTACCTCACACCGGAGCCAGCCAATGACTTCGCAGTATGGGTAAGTGCCATTCTCGGCGATGAAGTACTGGGCGAAAAGCTAGCTAGCATCGACGCTTTTGAGTTCCCTGCCTTGAGCGCACTACGCGAAAGGATAGTCAACGTTATAGGAGAGTATATATCATCAGGACAAGAGCTGCGGAAAGCGCCGGAAGGGAGAGAATTCTACTTTATGAAGTGGGTAAGCGTGATCCTGCCCACACCGTATGCAGCCCGAGACCTGAGAGAATTTGTGGAAGCGCTGCGCAAGCTGAGCCTGGGCTCATTGTACTTCCATATTTTCGAGTCAAGGCTGCGATTGGGCAAAGTGACGAATGACTTCTCCGTCTGGATGAAGGACATTTTGGAGGAACAGGAGCTGGCAGAAGCAATAGAGAAGGTCGATCCATATACCTATACTCGGGAGGGAGTGAGATCGCAACTGATAAAACTCGTCGAAAAACGCATCAAGTGAAGCTGAGGGACTACGAGCCCATAGTCGGTAAGGGCAGCATTGAAGAACTAAGTCTGCTGGCAAGTAAGCTCTCAGGCAAGGTAATCCAGAACATAAACTCTACCTTCGCAGGTGGAGGTGTGGCTGAGATATTAGGTCGCATGCTGCCCCTGCTCTCCGAGCTTGGCGTGGATGCCCGTTGGAGCGTCATCAAGGGTGACGCAGCTTTCTTCGAGGTAACCAAGAAGCTGCACAACGCCCTTCATGGCAGGGATGAAAAAATCTCTGCGCAAGACATCTCCGTGTTCCAGGAAACAAGCCGGAAGAATATCCAGGAATTAGAGCTCTACGGGGATATTATATTTGTCCACGACCCCCAGCCTGTAGCCCTGGTGGAAAGGAAAAAGGAGCTCGGCAAAAAATGGATATGGCGGTGCCACATAGATGTTTCCAGGCCCAATGAGACAGCCTGGAACTTCATCAAGCCCTGGGTAACGCAGTATGATGCAGCGGTGTTCTCGGCCCCGGCTTTCTCTACCCCGCTTCCCATCCGGCAGTTCCTTATCTCACCCTCAATCGATCCCTTGAGCGACAAGAACAAAGAACTGAGCCAGGACATCATTGACTCCGTCCTGTCAAAGTATGGCATACCCAGCGATAAACCCTTGATTGTCCAGGTATCACGCTTCGACTACCTCAAAGACCCCGTAGGAGTGATCCAGGCCTTCAAGCAAGTGAGAAGGAGCATAGACTGCAGGTTGGTTCTGGCTGGCGGCACCGCAACCGACGACCCTGAGTCGGGCAAAGTATTAGCCGAGGTGATGAATAGAGCAGAGGGCAACCGGGATATCCACGTTCTACTCATCCCACCGGGAAGCGACATAGAGATTAATGCCCTGCAGAGAGCGGCCACTGTTGTGGTGCAGAAATCGCTGAAGGAAGGGTTCGGACTGACGGTGAGCGAGGCTCTGTGGAAAGCCAAACCGGTAGTAGCTTCTGCTGTAGGTGGTATCCCCCTGCAGGTGAAAAACAAGTTCACCGGTCTCTTGTCACATGGAATCGAGGGCACAGCCTATGCCATCAAACAGCTCCTGGGCAATCCAGAATATGCAAAGTGGCTGGGACAAAACGGCAGAGAGCATGTGAAGCACAATTTCCTCATTACCCGACACGTTAAGGACTACATGGTCCTGTTCCTGACCCTGGGCCGCTCGGAAGAGATCCTCTATCTATGAGGAGCCCTGGACGAGTACCCCCACCTTGACACATCTGGCAAAGTGAGGCACAATATAGCTTTGTCGGGTCTTAGCAAAGTGGTGCTAAGTGGGGGGATGGCTATGGATGTGATGCAGGCTATTAAGGGGAGAAGGAGTATTCGCAAATATAAGCCTACCCCTGTGAGCGATAAGGCTGTGGAGACTGTCCTGGAGGCTGCCGGATGGGCCCCATCCTGGAAAAACAGCCAGTGCTGGAGGTTTGTGGTGGTTCGGGATCCTCAAGTGAAGGCGAAGCTGGCATCCACTCTGAAGCCTGAGACAAATCGAGCGAGTATGGGTATCAGGGAGGCTCCCGTTGTTATAGTGGCCTGCGCCGAGCTGGGCAAGTCGGGTTATCACAAAGGCGAGCAAGGGACCGATAAGGGCGACTGGTTTATGTTCGATACAGCATTGGCGATGCAGAATCTGGCGCTGGCCGCCTATGCCATGGGACTGGGCACTGTACATGTCGGCCTGTTCGATGCCAAAGAGGCAGCCAAAATCCTTGATGTTCCTGATGGGGTAGTAGTGGTGGAGATGACCCCATTGGGCTACCCCGATGAGGAGCCAGTGGCGCCTCGAAGGAAAGACCTGGCTGAGATTGTAATCAAAGATAAGTACGGAAGTAAGTAGAAGTCTCACTGGTTATACGTTCATGGTTCGACAGGCTCACCACGAACGTGTATTAATGCTGATAGAGGTAAGCATATGAGTTCGGTTGTTAAGAAACGGGCCAAGAAGATGGCCAAGCACAAACATCGCAAGATGTTGAAAAAGACCAGATGGCAGAGACGGCACGGATAAAATAGAGGAGACTACCGGGAAAGCCGTTGGCTGGTTAATAAGGCGATGTGGCAGGTGATTGGTCAGTCCAAGGCGCTAGAGTTGCTGAGGCGCAGCCTGGAGAGCGAGCGCCTCTCTCATGCCTACCTTTTTGTAGGCCAGCCCCACGTGGGCAAGATGACGCTGGCTATTAATCTGGCACAGGCGCTGAACTGTGAACAGGTGGAGCGGCCCTGCGGCCAATGCCGATCTTGCCTCCACATAGCGGCTGGCAATCACCCGGACGTCCAGTTTATCGGGCGCATGGCAAATGCTGACCCCGGCGAAACGGGTACTAAGAAAGAGATAAGCATAGCGCAGATAAAGGAGATACAACGGTCAGCCGGACTGCAACCTTATGAGGGCAGGCACCGGGTCTTTATCATCGATGGCGCCGAGTATCTAAACGAGGAGTCAGCCAATTGCCTGCTCAAGACGCTGGAGGAACCACCGCCCAAGGTGCTCTTTATACTGCTGACTATTAACGATGGCAGGTTGTTACCTACAATCGTTTCTCGATGTCAGCGGGTTGAACTTTTCCCGCTCCCTGCTTCAGTCATAGAGCAGGCGCTGATTGAACATTGGCAGATAGCTCCTGAGAAAGCCAGAGTGTTAAGCAGACTCTGCCGCGGCGGCATAGGCTGGGCAGTTTCCGCCTCACGTGATGAAAGCCTTATACGGGAACGCTCGCAAAGGTTGGATGAGCTTCTGGGTCTAAATGATACCAGCCTTGACCGGCGGTTCGCCTTCGCTGCCAGGTTAGCAGCTCAATTCAGCAAGAGCCGAGACTCAGTCGGGGAGATGCTTGAGCTTTGGCTGGGGTGGTGGCGGGATCTCCTTTTGACTAAGGAAGAATGCATCCAGTTTATAACCAACATCGATAGGGAAACAGTGCTCAGCAGTCATGCAGAATGCTATAGCCTGATTGGCATCAGGGGTTTCATGGAAGCTATTGGGGAGGCTGTGGCGCAACTGGAACAAAATGCCAATCCACGACTGGTACTGGAAGTCCTGATGCTGAGCATCCCGAATAAAGGCGAAAGAAAGGATAAGGTGCCCCAGCGCCTGGGTTTGTCAGGATGAGTAAGATAGTAGGTGTTCGGTTTAAACGAGCAGGTTTGATATATTACTTCGACCCCTCAGATATCGAGCTTACCATCGGCAATGACGTGGTGGTCGATACCGCTCGTGGCTCGGCCATTGGGAAAGTTGTTTTAGCTCCCAAAGAGGTCACTTCTATAGAACTCAGCGACCCTTTGAAGCCAGTTCTGCGTAAAGCCCAGCCAGATGACCTCGAGCAGATGAAGAGAATGAAGGAAAAAGAGAATGAGGCATTAGCCAGGTGCGAGGAACTGGTGGAGCGATTCTATCTTCCCATGAAGCTCCTCTCAGCAGAATACAACCTTGATGGCAGCTATCTTACTATCTACTTCAAGTCTGAGAAGAGGGTTGACTTTCGGGCTATGCTGCGGGAACTTTCCAGCACCTTAAAAACCCGCGTAGAGCTGCGCCAGGTAGGTACTCGCGATGCCGCCAAACTGGTTGGTGGCGTGGGCAGATGCGGGCGGCCTTTATGTTGCGCCAGCCACCTATCCAAGTTCGAAACTATTTCCATGAGAATGGCCCGGGAGCAAAACCTGCCTCTTAATCCGGCTAATATCTCCGGTGTATGCGGCCGACTGCTCTGCTGCCTGTCTTACGAGAATGAGCAATATCGCGTTATGAAGCAGAAACTGCCCACTGTGGGTGAGACCATCACCACGCGTCTGGGCGTGGGCAAAGTGATCGGTGGCAATCCCCTCAAGGAAACGGTCACGGTGCAACTCGAGAGCGAAGCAGTATTAGAATTGCCCCTCTCCGAGATCAAGCCTTGTAGTAGCAATTAGCCTCTATAAGCAGCAATATCAACCTTCTGAGCATAAAAAACAACTAAAGTATTGCATTATCAACTAAAATATGATATGCTTCCACCGCTAATCTTTTAAGGTGAGCGAAGGGGGTGATGTGGTTTCCACATTATGGAAACTGAATTGTTGTCGGTAGATGATATAACGAAGATACTGAGGATAAGCAAAGGTACTGCGCAAAGATGGTGTCGTGACCGCAGGCTCCCAGCGGCAAAGATTGGGAAAGCATATCGGATCAGAAAAGAGGACCTCGACAAGTGGTACGAGGGAAAGCTTCTGGACAAAGTAACCGCTGAGCGGTAAGCTTCTTAAATCTGAAACAGAAAGACAAACTAGATTTCAACCACCGGGTAAGGGAAGGTGGTGATTTTTTGTCTAGATAACCTAGAAGGGGGTGGGAACAATGCACCTGATTATCGATGGTTACGGGGGAGATCCCCAGAAAATGCAGGATGTTGAATTCATCTACAAAATGCTCGACGCCTATCCCTCTCAAATCGGGATGACGAAAATCTCAACCCCACATGTCTCCAAATATGTTGGCTCCAAACCTGAGGATTGGGGGGTTTCCGGCTTTGTTCTCATTGCCGAGAGCCATATCAGCATACATACCTTCCCTGAGAAATTCTACATCAATATCGATGTCTTCTCCTGCAAGGAGTTCGATGCCGAACGAGCTATCAAGGAATTCAAGCAGAATTTCGGGCTGACCGAGGTCAGGAGCTACATCCTCAACCGAGGTTTGGAATTTTCCAATCATCAACAGCCTTCGTTAGTTTTGGACTCGGCAAGCAGCAGGTGAGACACTCCGCTTGCATGGACAGACAAAGTGACTGATGAGCTGTTCCTGCCCCCACGAAGCTTTGCTGGCATACCTCTCCAAGCTGCGCCTTTCGATACTGCGAAGGTCGTGATTATCCCTGTGCCCTACGACGGCACCGCTGAGTATAAGAGCGGAGCCCGAGAGGGACCACAGGCTATCATCGACGCCTCACAATACCTCGAGCTATACGACGCTGAGCTGGATCGCGAGATCAGCGAGGTAGGCATTCACACCCTACCTGAAGTGCAACCCCTGGCAAGCGGCCCTGAGTTTATGGTGGAGCGGGTTTACGGAATAGCAAAGTATCTGATTGAAAAAGGCAAGCTGTGGGCTATGTTGGGTGGTGAGCATTCGCTTACCCTGGGTGCAGTCAAGGCTTTTCACGAAAAGTACCCAGAGCTCTCAGTGCTGCAATTAGACGCCCATGCTGACCTCCGCGACCAGTACCAGGGGACGAGCTACGGCAATGCTTCCGTAATGCGCCGGGTATGGGAGATTTGCCCTGTTGTGCAGGCAGGCATCCGCAGCTTCAGCCTGGAGGAACACAAGTTTCTGCAACAGCAGCAGAAGGAGCCGTTCTATGCTGAAGCTTCAAACAGCCCTGATTTTGTAACCCGAGTGATCTCTGCACTCTCATCTAAGGTATATGTATCTATCGACCTCGATGTCTTCGATCCCTCGATTATGTCGGCGGTGGGTACCCCCGAGCCCGGGGGCTTGAGCTGGCAGCAGGTGCTGGAGCTGTTGCGAGCAGTAGCTGCCAGCAAAAAAATCCTGGGCTTCGACCTGATGGAGCTCTGCCCCCGAGAGGGACCGACCTCATGCGCCTTCCTCGCTGCCAAACTAGCCTACAAGCTAATCGGATACGCCACATCCCTCTAATCCCTCACTTGTATCCCCGTCCCAATCTCTAAGCTCTAAATCCTAAAAGCTCGATTCAGGTACTATTTTCCCATCACTAACCACACTAAATAACCATATACACCTGATAGTATGTGCGCTAATGTTTGAACGAGACAGTCGCGTGTTCAAGCATCAGGCACTACCGTCTTGGAATTGAAGCCTGCAATATCACGGATATTAAGTGGGTAGAAAACGAACGACATGTGACTTGTGAAGCAAAGCTTAAGAGGGCAAACTATGACCCTGCGTAGGAAAACTATAGTCATCATCGGTGCCACGCTGGTTGGCCTGCTCTTGATTCTATTTGCAGTCTCGCAAGGCATCCTGTTGAGAGATGTCGCTCACCAGGGACAAACCACCCTGCTTTATTTCCTATGCCTTCTTTTGGGAGCCGGTCTGGTGTTTATCGGGGTAATCTATGTGCTATTAGGCAGATTAGTACTGTCTCCACTATCTCGCCTCAGCTCAAGTGTCAGCAGTATAGGCAAAACCGGAGCCCTGTCAGCGAGAGTCTCGGCAACAGGCAAGGATGAATTGTCGAACCTGGCAGGCGAGATCAACAGAATGCTGGGTACAATAGAGGGTTCACATAAGGCACTGCAGGAATCAGAGGAGAAGTTCAAGCGCCTGGTAGAGGATATGGGCGATGGATATTTTGTGGCCCAGGGATACAGGTTAGTCTACGCCAATAATAGAAGCGCTGAGATGTTTGGATACTCTGTGCCTGAGGTGATTAACAAGCCTGTCGCGGAACTCCTGACACCCAATTTGGTAGAAGAACTATCGGAATTGCATTACAAGAGATTGCGGGGGGAGATTGTACGTCAACAATATGAGGTCACCCTGGTCAGGAATGATGGAAAGGTGGTTGACGTTGAGTTCAGTGCCAGGCGTATGTATTACGAGGGTAGGACTGCGGTTTCTGTAGTTATGAGGGACATTACTGAGCGCAAGAAAGCAGAAGAAGCACTGCGGCAATCTGAGGAGCACTACTCTACGTTGGTGAGAAGCCTCACTGAAGCGGTTTTCAAGTTCAAAGGTAAGGTAATAACCTGGTGTAACGACAGGGTAGAAGAGATATACGGCTACAAGAAAGACGAACTTATAGGCAAGAACGCAGACTTCCTTTTCCCGGAGGGCGTGAGCCACTCACAATTCATCCAAGAGGTTTCTACGGCAATAAACCAACATGGATACTTCCGCGGTTCAGGCATGGTGAAAAGGAAGGATGGAAGCTTAGTACATGTTGAATATACCATCTCCCAGATACCGGGTACAGAGCCAAGGGAGTTGGTATCAGTCGCCCGAGACATTACAGAGCGCAAGCGTATTCAGGATGAAGTCGCGACGAGCGAAGCAAAATATCGAAGCCTTGTTGAGACAGCGAGCGCTGGAGTGGTCACCATAGACTTGAAAGGAGAGTTTGTCTTTGTCAATGAAGCGCTTTGTGGTATGGTTGGGTATTCTCAGAAAGAATTAATTGGTAGCAACTTCGCTGACTTCCTTTACCCAGACGATGGAGCTCAACTACCTGATCTATTCGCGGAGGGGCTTGCAAGCCAAAATGAACATCCTACCTTCGAGTTTAGAACGATTCACAGAGACGGGCATATTGTTTGGTTATACTCTAGCCCTGTCGCTCTGGTACATGAGAACGATACCATTGGATTTAGTGCTATTATCCACGACATCACTGAGCGCAAGCGGATGGAGGAGGAATTGCTCCGCCTTTCTGATGCAGTCAGGATGGCTAGTGATGCCATCATTATTATTGACCTTAAGGGGAAAATTGTAGAGGTAAACGAGGCAACCCTGAAAATGTACGGCCCGCATGACAGAGCGGATTTAATTGGCAAAGACGCCTTTGACTTTATCGTCCCTGAAGATCGAGAAATAGTTATTGCGAACGCGAGGAAAGCAATGGCAGCAGGAGATCTCACAACCATAGAATATCATTTCATAACAAAGGATGGCAGGAAGATTCTTGTTGAGGCCACCGCCTCAGTCATGAAAGGGAGAAACGGAGAACCGATAGGGTTTGTGAATGTAGTCCGTGACATCACCGAGCGCAGGAATGCTGAGGAGAAGTTGAAGCAGATTATGGCGGAACTGGCTCGCTCCAATACCGAGTTGGAACGGTTTGCTTACGTGGCGTCTCACGACCTGCAGGAACCGCTGCGCATGGTGGCAAGTTACACACAGCTGCTGGGGCGCCGCTACAAAGGTAAACTCGATTCCGATGCTGATGAGTTCATCGGCTATGCTGTGGACGGTGCTACTAGAATGCAGCAGCTTATCAATGCCCTGTTGGACTATTCCAGGGTGGGCACACGCGGTAAATCCTCTGAACCGACTGACTGCGAGGATGTCCTTAATCAAGCAGTCGCTAACTTGCAGGCGGCTATCGAAGAAAATGGTGCAGTGGTGACCCATGATCAACTGCCGACTGTTATGGCGGATTCTTCCCAAATGGTTCAGTTATTCCAGAACCTGATTGGCAACGCCATCAAGTTCCATAGCGAGAAGAAACCTGAAGTGCATGTAGGAGCAGAGCGTAATGGCACCGAGTGTATTTTCTCAGTACGCGACAATGGTATTGGGATAGACCCTCAGTACTTCGATCGCATTTTTGTTATCTTCCAGCGCCTGCATGGCAGAGGGGAATACCCTGGCACAGGAATAGGGCTGGCCATATGCAAGAAAATCACAGAGCGTCATAAGGGGCGCATCTGGGTTGAGTCACAGACTGGAAAGGGCGCCACATTTTACTTCACAATCCCTATCAGAAGAGAGGAGAAACCATGAACATTGTAGAACTAGGCAGACCTATCGAGATTTTGTTAGTTGAGGACAATCCCGGCGATGTACGACTGACTATGGAAGCCCTTCGTGAGGCAAAGGTTTGTAATCGGATACACACAGTCTACGATGGTATGGAGGCCCTGGCTTTTCTGAATCGAGATGGTAGCTATGTCAACGTTCCTTCCCCCGACCTTATCCTGCTTGACCTGAATCTACCTAAAAAGGATGGGCGGGAGGTTCTTGCATCAATGAAGGCCAATGAAAAATTTAGGCGCATACCGGTGGTGGTGCTGACCACCTCGGAGTCTGAGGAGGATATCCTCAAGAGCTATGAACTGCAGGCGAGCTGCTATGTCACCAAGCCGGTTGATTTGGACCAGTTCCTCGGAGTGGTGAAGTCAATCGGTGACTTCTGGCTCGCTGTCGTAAAGCTGCCGCCAGGGGGTGATGGGAATGGAAGGTGAAAAAATCAGAATATTGCTGATAGAGGATAATCCCGGGGATGCCCGCCTGCTAAGGGAATTGCTCGCCGCAAAAGACGGCGCTTCATTTGACCTGGAACATGAAGACCGGCTCTCGACAGCGCTGGCTCGACTTGCCCAAGGTGATATTGATGTGATTCTGTTGGACCTCTCGCTGCCGGATAGCCATGGCCTTGACGGCCTCAACAAGATATGTGCGCAAGCGCCCAAAGTGCCGATTGTAGTGCTGAGCGGTCTCAGCGACGAGGCAGTCGCAATCAAGGCAGTGCAGGAGGGTGCTCAGGATTATCTGGTCAAAGGAAGCGTAGATAGTGACTCATTGGTGCGTTCCCTGCACTACGCTATCGAGCGGCAGCACTTTCGAGTAGCATTGCGGGAGAGCGAGGCTCGTTACCGGCTGCTCGCCGACAACGCTGCGGATGTCATCTGGACGGCTAATATGAAATGGCAGATAACCTATATCAGCCCGTCTATCAAGCGCCTGCTGGGCTATACGGTTGAGGAGATGAAGAGGCTGGCGCTAGGAGATATCTTAACCCCCGATTCCCTTGAGCAGGCTGGCAAGCTCATTAGGAATCAAATGGATATTATGACTCCGAGGTCACAATATCCATCGCTGTCTCTGACATTGGAGCACTTGCGTAAGGATGGCTCTACACTCTGGGCTGAGGTCATGTTGTCGTTTCTGTGGGATAAAGATGGGAAGCTCTTTGGTATTATGGGAGCGACCCGTGACATCACCGAGCGCAAGCGGATGGAGGAGGCGCTGCGGGAATCGGAGAAACACTACTCTGCATTGGTCGGGAGTCTCACCGACGCAGTCTTCAAAATCAAGGGTAGAGTAATTACCTGGTGTAACGACAAGGTGGATGAAATATACGGCTACACGAAAGACGAGCTAATTGGCAAGAAGCCAATCTTTCTTTTCCCAGTGGCTGTTAATCCTTTGGAGTTCATTGGAGGTGTTATCACTACGATAGAGGAGCGAGGATCTTTCCACAGTTCGGGTAGGGTTAAAAGGAAAGACGGGAGCATGGTAGATATCGAATACTCGATCTCACAGATACCGGGGAGGGAGTCGGCTGAATTGGTCGCAGTCGCCCGCGACATAACTGAGCGCAGACAGATGGAGGAAGCTCTGCGTGAGAGCGAACTTCTAGCAACAGCAACGATCGAGGGGATGGCCGATGGGGTTATGCTTGTCGGTATGGATGGCAAAGTGGCCTATATCAATAAAGCCTTTGAGAAGATGCTGGGATACAAGATAGAGGAACTGGTGGGAACGTCTGCCGTTGAACTGCCGACATACAGTGGGTCAAAGGATAAGAAGAAGGCCAGGCAAGCCCTGAAAATGGTTGTTGAGAAAGGCAGCGCCGAGCCTATCGATATGATTGCTCTCAGCAAAGACGGTATGGAGATTCCCATTAACTTTACAGCCTCGGTGGTAAAAGATGCTAAAGGTAATCCCAAGACGCTGGTTGCTGTGATAAGGGATGTCACTGAACGGAGGAAGGCGGAGGACGAGCTGCGACGGAGCGAAGAGTATTTCAGGGCGCTTATGGAGAATTCCTCAGATGCCGTAACGATTATCAATGAGGACGGGACTATCCGCTATGAAAGCCCATCCTACGAACGTTTGTTGGGGTTTAAGCCGGAAGAGCGAGTGGGCAGTAACCTGTTCGAGCGCATTCACCCGGACGATATTACAAGGGTAGCCGAGCTTTTCGCTGAATTCTTGCCGAACCGCGGTGGCACCCTACATACGGAGGTACGTGCTCAACATAAAGAGGGCCCATGGCGTCATATCGAAGCCATAAGTCAAAACCTTCTCGGTAATCCGATAGTGAAAGGTATAGTTATCAATTTAAGAGATGTCACTAAGCGCAAGAAGATGGAGGAGGAATTGCGTCTCCTTTCCGATGCAGTCAGGATGACCACGGACAGCGTGGCAATTACTGACATGGGGGGAAGGATTCTGGATATAAACGAAGCAGGACTGAGGATGTATGGACTGGGTGATAGGGGGGATTTTATAGGTAGAAATCCCCTTGACGCAATTGCTCCTGAGGACCGACGTAAGGCTATAGAGAATATGGCTAAGATTGTGGAAACGGGGCAGGTCAATAACATTGAGTATCACGTTTTGAGGAAGGACGGTAGCAGGATTCTCATCGAGACCAGTGTATCGGTAATCAGGGGAGGCAATGGAGAACCTAAAGGGCTGGTGGCTGTTGCCCGCAATATTACCGAGCGCAAGAAGGCGGAAGAGGCGCTGAAGCAGAGCGAAAAGAGATATAGGCAACTTTTCGAAAGCATGCAAGAAGGGCTTTGGCTAATTGATAAAGATTCCATCACTACCTTCGTCAATCCACGCATGGCGGAAATCCTGGGATATACGGCGGAAGAAATGCTGGGTAAGCATCTATTTGCATTTATGGACGAACGTGGCATAGAGGTAGCAAAATACAATTTGGAGCGCCGCAGGCAGGGCATTAAAGAACAGCATGATTTCGAGTTCATACGGAAAGACGGTGCACGAGTCTATGCTAGTCTGGAAACATCGCCAATCACAGACGAGGCAGGAAACTATGTTGGGGCACTTGCCTGCGTGGCTGACATCACTGAGCGCAAGCGGATGGAGGAGGAGAAGCAGAGAATGGAAGAGCAGCTTCTACTTGCAGGTCGCCTGGCTGCGGTAGGAGAGCTATCAGCCGGGGTTGCGCACGAACTGAACAATCCCATCGCTGCGATACAGGGTTTTGCCCAGCTTTTGACAGGAAGGAATGACCTGGATGAGACCATGAAGAACGATTTGGGCATCATCTACAGAGAGGCGCAACGCGCTGCCAAAATAACACAGAACCTGCTTTCCTTTGCCCGCAGGCATGAGCCTGAGAAGCACCCTATCTCGATTAACGACGTTATTGAAAATATCCTGGAAATGCAGGCTCACCTGATGAAGGTCAACAACATAGAGCTGGAGGTGGAGCTTGACCCTGATCTCCCCAAGACAATGGCTGACTTCCACCAAATGCAGCAGGTCTTTATGAACATTGTCAATAATGCTGAGCAGGCTATGCTTGAGACCCATGGGAAGAGCAGGCTCCTGATTAAGACACAAAGGTCGGGCAAGATGGTTCAAATAACCTTTGCAGATAATGGCCCGGGCATTTCGGAGGAGAACCTTAAGAGAATATTTGACCCGTTCTTCACCACCAAAGAGGTGGGCAAGGGGACAGGATTGGGGCTAAGCATCTGCTATGGGCTTGTTGCAGCACATGGCGGCCGCATATATGCCCGGAGCAAGCTTGGGCAGGGTGCTACAGTTGTGGTAGAGATGCCGATAGTATCCCAAAATCAGCTTATCGCTGAAGCAGCTTTACTAAATCCGGGTTCAAGGGGTGTGAAATGGAACAAGCCAGGGGAATAATACTAATAGTAGATGACGAGGAGGCAATCAGGGGCATACTTTCCCGTAAGCTGGAGGTTGATGGCTACCATTGTGAAGTGGCTGCCGATGGCAAAGAAGCCTTATGGAAGGCATTCATGAAGGACTTTGACCTGGTGCTTATGGATATCAAAATGCCCGGGCTTTCGGGGATGGAGGCATTACCTCAGATGGTCACTAATCATCCTGATACCTGCGTGATTATGATGACTGCTGTGGTGGATACGGAGACGGCTGTCCAGGCCATGAGGCTGGGGGCATACGATTATGTGACCAAACCCTTTGATCTGGATGACCTTGGCATGAGGATAGGAAAAGCTCTGGAAAGAAGGAAACTGGTATTGGAAAACAGGGATAACCAGCTTCGACTGGAGCAAAAGATTCATCAGCAGACGTTGCAAATACAGAAGTACTATCGCGAAGCTGTTGAGGCACTGTCACGAGAACAGATGGCTCTAGAGAATTCGCAGACCGAAAGCATATCCAAGCAAGGGAAGACTGCACCCGGGGCAGAAGTTGCCGTCAAGCCTGCCGAGTCATCGAGTTCGGTCAGAGACTTTGCCAGGAAGCTATCTCAGTTGTTCAGCAGGGGGACACCCGATTTGTCAGATGAGAAAAGTGATGACGCATCTGCGCAGACGGGGACAGCAGGCTAAGTGCCCCAAGTTGTGATTACCCCTAAGCAAGAGGAGGATTTTGTCCTTTACAATGGGACGGTAGAATTATCGTTCTCGCATCCTGTAAGCTTGCAGCAGATCCTCCAGTTTTACAATACCCTGAAACACGTTCGTCAAGTTGATGTCGTGGACGTGGCAGGCTTAGTGGATAAGAACGTCACAATCAAACTGCTTCTGGAAACCCCAACACCGCTGGTCAAGATACTTAGAGATTTGCCTGAAGTAGAAGAAATATCAGACGGGTTCCAAAACGCTGAGAATGTAATCTCTGGCAGCCAGGAAGAAACCTCACCGGTTAAAAGGATCGTAATCGGGCTTTCACCGAAGAACCCTGTTGAAGCGTAGAACCTTTGGTCCGTGTCCGTCTTTACAACTGGACAAAATTCCGCTATAATAGCCGCTACTTGAGAGACAGGTGACTACAGGTTAGCTGGCTCTCAGTCTTTTTTAATAGGCTTGCTGGATGGAGAGGGAGGAAGATGGCGCAGAAAGAGGTCTTTCTCACGCCCGAAGGGTTGGAAAAACTCAAAGCAGAACTCGAGCACCTGCTTTCTGTCCGCCGCCAGCAGGTTGCCGACCAGATCCACCGGGCCAAAGAACTGGGTGGCACTGTCGACAACGCCGAGTATGATGATGCCAAAAACGAGCAGGCTTTCGTTGAGGGACGGATCCTCACCCTGGAAAAGATGATTAAGAATGCCAGCATAATTCAGGAAGGGAAGTCCCCCTCATCCTCGGTGAAGCTTGGTTCAAAGGTAACGGTTCACAGCAAGGGCGGGGAGAAGGAATACTATACCATTGTGGGCAGCGCTGAGGCCAATCCCAGTGAAGGGAAAATCTCCAATGAGTCGCCTGTCGGTAAAGCGTTGATGGGCAAGCGGGTGGGTGTTGAGGTTGAAGTGCGTGCTCCCGCAGGCGCGCGCAAGATGAAGATAATCGCCATTGAATAAGTTCAGCGAAAAGGTGCAGTGTTGGAAATTCTGTTCAGGCTCATGAGATGGCGGATAGAAAAGAAGCGATAACCGGACAAAGACTGGAAAAACTCAACAAGATTCGTAGCCGCAACATTGACCCCTACCCCCACCGATTCCCACGTATTCACACCATACAAGCAGCGATAGCTCTTTTTCAGCAACAAGAAGGAAGTAATGCTGAGGGCCTTAAGGTAAGTGTTGCCGGCCGCATCATGGCCCAGCGCTCTATGGGTAAGGCAACCTTCGTCGACCTAAGAGACGGTTCGGGCAAACTCCAGGCATACATCCGCAGGGACACCATTGGTGACGAGAAATATCAATATCTTCACGATTTTGACATCGGAGACTTCATGGGGGTCAGCGGCAAGGTTTTCAGAACAAAGAGCGGTGAAATCACAGTGCAGGTTTCCGACCTCACTATGCTCTCCAAGTCGCTTCTGCCGTTGCCTGAGAAATGGCACGGGCTCACCGATGTGGAGAAGCGCTATCGCCAGAGGTATCTCGACCTCATCTCCAATGAGGAGGCGAGAAACATCTTCGTTATGCGCAGCCGCCTCATCGCCGCCGTACGCCGCTTCCTCGATGGGCGCGGATTCATAGAAGTAGAGACGCCGGTGTTGTTGCCGGTGGCTGCGGGGGCAATGGCCCGCCCTTTCTCCACCTATCATAACGAACTGGAACAGACCCTTTATCTGAGGATTGCGCTCGAACTCTATCTCAAGCGTCTGATTATTGGCGGATTGGACAAAGTCTACGAGATCGGACGCATCTTTCGCAACGAGGGACTCTCCATCAAACACAACCCTGAGTTCACCATGCTCGAGAGTTATGAAGCATATGCTGACTACAACGATGTGATGGTGATGGTGGAACAGATGGTGTGCAGCATCGCCCAGGAGGTCGCCGGTACGCTGGAGTTCCACTTCGGGGAGAATGTAATAAAACTCTCCCCTCCCTGGAAGCGGGTCTATCTTCGGGATGAGCTTCTTAACAAGTGTGGCGTCGATTTCCTCGACGCGCAATATCAGGATTTGAATACCTTGCGGGAGAAAGCCAGGACATTGAACGTGCCAACCGACGAGCATATGAGCTGGGGAAGGGTGGTTGATAAGCTCTTCTCCACATTCGTCGAGCCCACCTTGATACAGCCTACCTTTGTCCTCGATTATCCCGTCGAGATATCGCCTCTGGCCAAGGGCAAGTCCGATGACCCCAGGCTGGTGGAGAGGTTCGAGTGTTTTATCGGCGGGATGGAGGTCGCTAATGCCTTCACCGAGCTCAACGACCCTATAGAGCAGAGGAAGCGCTTCGAGGAGCAGGAGCGCATGCGTGCCCTGATGGGTGATGAGGAGGTAGAGAGGCTGGATGAGGACTTTCTCCTCGCTATGGAGTACGGCATGCCGCCCACAGGCGGGCTGGGCGTGGGTATTGACCGCCTTGTTATGATATTAACTAACCAGCAGTCGATTAGAGAGGTTATCCTGTTCCCACAGCTAAAGACTAAACAGGAATAAATACGATGCTTAGCCTTCAGTTCATCCGCCAAAACCCGGACCTTGTGCGGGAGTCCCTGACCAAACGCGGCGAGGTCTCAGGGCTAGATGAGGTCCTGCGCCTTGATGAAGAACGGCGTCGCCTGATCCAGGAGGCAGAAAGCCTCAGGGCAAGAAAAAAGCAGGTCAGTAAAGAGATCGGCAAGATGAAGGAGAAACCGCCTGAGCTCCTGGCCGAGATGAGGGATACCGGGGATTCAATCAAGTCCCTCGAGGCTGAGGGCGAGCGTATCGAGGGAGAGCTAAACGAGCTATTGCTCCGAATACCCAACCTGGTACACCCCAGCGTCCCTGTAGGCAAGGACTCGAGCGACAACGTGGTGGTGCGAGAGTGGGGCAAGCCTCGAAAATTCGATTTCACGCCTCTTGCTCACTGGGACATCGGCCCGAAGCTGGGCATCATTGATTTCGAGCGCGGGGTGAAGATATCGGGGACTCGCTTCTATGTGCTCAAAGGGCTGGGGGCCAGGCTGCAGAGGGCGCTGATCTCCTTTTTTCTGGACCTCCATACAAGGGAGCACGGCTATAAGGAAATTTATCCTCCGTATATGGTCAAGCGGGAGTGCATGATAGGGTCAGGGAATCTGCCTAAATTCGCCGACAACCTCTACCACGATGAAGAAGACGATTTATGGTTCGTGCCCACTGCCGAAGTGCCACTGACCAACCTGCACCGCGACGAAATCCTGGAGCCAGGCGTTTTGCCGCTATACTATGTGGCCTACACTGCCTGCTTCCGCCGTGAGAAGATGTCGGCGGGCAAGGACACCAGAGGAATTAAAAGAGGGCATCAATTCGATAAGGTGGAGATGTACAAATTCGTCGAGGCCGAGAAATCTGATGAAGAGCTGAAGCGGATGGTGAGGGATGCCTCGGAAGTATGCGAAAAGCTGGGACTCACTTACCGGATAATTCAGCTTTGCAGCGGCGACCTGGGTTTTGCTGCCACCAAGTCCTACGACATCGAGATGTGGGCACCCGGCTGCGCTGAGTGGCTCGAGGTAAGCTCCTGCAGCAACTGCGGCGATTTCCAGGGGCGCAGGGCAAATATCCGCTACCGCCCTCAGCCCGGCGCCAAGCCCGAGTTTGTACACACTCTGAACGGCTCAGGACTGGCTCTGCCCCGTGTCCTTATCTCTGTGCTGGAGAACTACCAGCAAGCCGATGGCAGCGTGGTGGTTCCCGAGGTACTGCGCCCCTATGTGGGCGTGGATGTAATCAAATAGGCCTCACTACCTCGTACACCGTCACCACTTCCTTAAATCCGCTGAATTTATCTCGTATGGCGGCTATCTCTTTGGGAGATAGGGGCTTTACGGCGCAGGGACGCAGCGGCGTATTTATCTGCACCTCGTCAGGCGATAGCTCTCTGGCTATCTTCGCCATCTCCTCTGCACAACCCTTGTTCGACTCGACGAACATCATCTGAAGCGCCAGCCTTCCCTTGTACTCCGACCTAAAGCGCCTGATGCCTTGCAGTATCTCAGCCAGAGTATATCCCTTGCAGGGCCTGTTTACTGCGTGGAATACCTCCTCGTTTGGTGCATCAACCTTCGCTATCACCAGGTCAGCCCGGGCAAGCTCGCGGCGCACATCCTGTCTGGGCATCAAAGATGAGTTGGTAATGACTGCCACCGGCAGCTTCAAAGTCGATTTGACTATCTCGATAGCCTCACCGAGATTGCTGACCAGGGTGGGCTCGCCCCCACCGGCGAAGGTAGCATAGTCACCCGACACGCCTTTCGCCGTCTCAAGCTCCTTTTTTAACTCAGCGAGCGTTACGAACTCTCTACGCTCAACCAGAGGGTTAACAGTGGCGCCCCACTCGCAGTAGGTGCAGTCGAAGGAGCATGTCTTGCCCCTGGGTGAGAAAAGGTCGAAACCGAGCGACCTGCCTAACCGCCATGACGAAACCGGGCCATAGATAATAGAGTTCATTTCGAACTGTTAATCCACCTTCATTTCGTATTCGGGCTTTCCTTTTACCGACGTCAAAATAAACTTGACGGCCTTTCCTTCCACTAGGTATTTCTCGCTTTCCGCTCGCAGTTTGCGAAAGTCCATTGTCTCCAGGAACATCCTGAGCAGCTCTATCTTCTCTTCGAGCTTCCTATCCTTTTGGCCCTTCCGCATATATTCATCTGTGCTTTTCAGGTATTCCTGTCTGGCTGTGCCCTCGCCCCTACATGTTCTCATCCCTGTTGACGATACATTCGCTTCCAGGGTTCGTTCTTGAAGGCCAGATAATCCCTGATAGCCTCTCTCAGTATGGTCGCAGCCAGGACAGCGCACTCAATGTTCTCCTCGGGGAGCCCACCCAGGGTATTCAGCACGTATTCCGGAGTGATTTCTTTAGACTCGGCTATGGTTTTACCCTTAGCCAGCTCGGTGACCAGGCTCAGGGCAGCGACGGTGGGGCCGCAGCCTGTGGTGAGAAAGGTAGCATTCTGAATTATGTCACCCTTTATCCTCAGCCAGATCTCCATGATGTCCCCGCAGGAGCCAACGGCGCTGGCATAGCCGTCGGGATTGGGGATGGTCCCCACGTTCCTGGGGTTCCGGGCATGGTCGATGACTGTCTGTGAGTAACCTTCGAAGTCTTGTTTCTGTGGCTCGTCTGCCATCTTAATCTCTCAATTGATAATTAATAGAGTCTGACAACTATCTTCAACCCTCTGTGTCCCCCTCCTTCCTTGGAAGGAGGGGGGGGGGAAGAATTCAATGTCATTGCGAGGAGTCCTTCTTAGAGGAAGGACGACGAAGCAATCCCCTCGTGGTCGTAAATATCAAGAAGGCGCTGGGATTGCTTCGTCCTTCAGCAGGAAGGACTCGCAATGACACTGGAACTTTGCTGGGATACCCTCGGACCCCCGGCATCCGCCTGAGGCGGACTGCACCTCTTTGTAATCCCCCTCACCCCCTTTAGAAAAGGGGGAATAGGAGGATGGCGGTTCGGATTTCGAATTTAAGGAAAGGAATGAAAGGGAACTGCAGGTATCCGAAACGGGCTCGGGGCTATAAGAGCTCACGGTAGACCTCGACACTCTTCCTGGCTGCGGCCTGCCAGCTAAAGAAATCCTCGATCCTCCTTCGGGCTGCCTGCCCCATTCTTTGCCTCAGTGGCTTGTCTGCAAGGAGGCGTTTTATCGCGGCTGCCAGCGCTGGAGGGTCCCCAG
>CAYGWR010000006.1:0-35395 GCA_964353645.1 uncultured Dehalococcoidia bacterium | reverse complement strand
CTATAAATTTTCCCGATTTAATGGTTTCCCTGAAACTATGCGCCATATTCTCACCTCTCCTCACGAGATTCTAGCTATGCGCGGCCTGGGCACCGCCTGTGAGTTTCTAGGAGGCTGATACTTTCTCATAATGTCGAGCCTGTTTTGCGCTTTAAGCCGATTGTAGATGAGCGTCCAGGCACAATCCTTGTCTTTATCAACCTCGCACTTGCCGTTGTTGGTGCCGCCGCAAGGACCGTTAAGCAGACCTTTGTGACATGCTGTAATAGGGCAAATGCCTGCGGTGTAGCCCAGTACGCAGTGCCCGCACTGGTCACAGACCTCATGGAAATATCCAGGGCTGTCCTCCACGCCGATGAAAAGGGTATCCAGAGCTGGGATAACCGGCTTGTCTATATAGGAACCCACCCTCTGCACCCCCAATGCGCAGGACATCACCAGGACGCAGTTTGAGCCATGGATGAATCCGCTGTTCTCTTTGAGGGACGCTTCGGTCATACCATCGCAGGCGGTGGGGATGACTGTCCATCCTGTTACCGTCTTCCCCAGACCCTGCAGGCGGTCCTTCATGGCCATGACCTCATCCCTGCCGCCTGTTTTGGTCATGGTGGCGCAGGTGCCGCACCCGACGATATAGGCCCTCTCCATGCCGTCGAGCTGCTGTTTAATCTCATCTATGGACTTTTGTTTGGTAATTGATTTCATAGTTCACCTCCAGTAATAGCTGTCAGCTATCAGCGTTCAGAAAGTTCTATTCAACCCCCTAATCCCCCAGTCTTGGGGGATTTTAAAATTGGGGGACACCCCCAAACCCCTGGCAAAGGGGCAAAACCCCTCTGCACTCCTCTGAAAACTGAACGCTAAGTTTCTAAATCGCATCTCAGGCAACGCTTTGCCTCGAGCTTAGCTTTCTCCTCGGAAAAGCCCCGCTCTATCTCTTCGAAGCAGCGTTTTCTCTCCTCAGCAGGCAACTTCGGCATATCCAGCCTGCGCTGCGTCTCCCAGCTTTCATCCGGTTCAGAAGGGGGCTTTTCGCCGTTGCCTTTTTGCTTAAGGTCATATATATCCACTCTCGAAGTATCGTTTCTGAGATATTTGTCTATAGCTATGGCTGCTCTTCTGCCAGCGGCGATGGCATCTATTACCATGCCGGGGCCTGTTACGAAATCTCCTCCGGCGAAGACGCCTGACACAGAGGTTGCCAGCTTGTTGCCGTCAACGACCAGCGTCTCCCATCGGGTACGCTCCAGCGCGCTGTCCGGGGGCAGGAAGGAGAGGTCGGGGGCCTGGCCTACGGCGGCGATGACGGTATCAGCCTCGACGAAGAACTCTGATCCTGTGATGGGCATCGGCCTTCGCCGTCCGTTCCCGTCCGGCTCGCCCAACCTCATCTGGATGCATTGCAGGCCGGTTGCCCTCCAGTTGTTGCTGGCGATGCGGGTGGGGCTGACCAGGAAGTTGACCTTGATACCCTCCGCTACCGCCTCGTCGTACTCCACCTCGGTCACGGGCATCTCGCTTCGAGAGCGCCTGTAGTAGATATTCACGTCTTCAGCGCCCAGACGGAGGGCAGTGCGGGCGGCATCGAGGGCCACGTTGCCGCCTCCGATGACGGCCACGCGGCGTCCCACCCTCACCTGTTTGCCCACCTTGACGTCCCGGAGGAACCTCAGCCCGTAATAGAAGTCCTCTATATCCTCAAGCTCCCCGGGTATGCCTATGCGCTGGCTTCTCTGAGCGCCCGCAGCGATGAAGACCGCTGCGTAGCCCTCCTTTTTAAGGTCTTCAACAGTGAAGTTCACATTTATCGGTGTGTTGTATCTTATCTCCACGCCGCGTTTGGCGATATAGTCTATCTCGCCCTGGATAACCTCTTTGGGAAGGCGGAACTGGGGTATAGCCACCGAGAGCATGCCCCCTCCCACGGGCAGGGCTTCGAAGTCTGTCACCGGATAGCCCTTTTGGGCCAGGAAATAGGCGCAGCTCAGTCCGGTGGGGCCTGCTCCAATCACCGCTACCTTCTGCTTCCTGGTTTTGGGGAAGGGTTTGGGTTCGGGCAATTCTGAGGCGTGGTCGAAATACCAGTCGGCAGCAAAGCGCTTCAGCGACCTTATGGCTACTGACTCATCGAGTTCACCGCGACGGCAGCGCATCTCGCAGGGATGATGGCAGATGCGGCCGCAGATAGCGGGGAAAGGATTGCGCTCCCTGATGGTCTCGATGGCATCGAGGTACTCGCCCGCGGCGATATGAGCGACGTATTTGGGGATATTTATTCCCACAGGGCAGGTATGCTGGCAGGGCGATATCATCAGGGCATCGCACACCGCTGCAGGGCACCTTTTCTCTTTTATATGAGCTTCATACTCATCACGGAAGTATTTTATGGTTGTCAGCACAGGGTTGGGACAGGTCTGCCCCAGGCCGCAAAGCGAGCACTCCTTGACTGTGCCGGCTATGGAGAGGAGGGTGTCTATGTCCTTATCGGTCCCTTTGCCCTGGGTGATTCGGGTCAGTATCTCCAGCATCTGCCTTGTACCCAGACGGCAGGGAACACACTTGCCGCAGGACTCAGCCTGGGTGAAGCTCAGGAAATACCTGGCTATCTCCACCATGCAGGTGCTGTCGTCCAGCACCACCATGCCGCCAGAGCCCATAATTGAGCCGAGCTTAGCTAGGGAATCGTATTCCACGGGTATATCGAGGTACTGGGCTGGAATGCAGCCGCCCGAAGGGCCGCCTGTCTGCACCGCCTTAAGCCGCTTTCCGCGGGGTATGCCGCCTCCGATGTCAAAGATGATATGAGACAAGGGGGTGCCCATAGGCACTTCCACCAGTCCGCTGTTGGCGATTTTACCGGTGAGGGCGAATACGGCTGTGCCCCTGCTTTTCTCGGTGCCCAGGCCGGCGAACCATTCAGCGCCGCGGTCAATGATGACGGGTACAGTGGCGAGGGTCTTCACATTGTTAATTATGGTGGGCTTGCCGTCCAAACCTGACTGGGCGGGGAAGGGAGGACGGGGTCGCGGCATACCGCGCCTGCTTTCGATGGAGGCTATCAGGGCTGTCTCCTCGCCGCAGACGAAAGCCCCGGCGCCCTCTTTGACATGCACCGCAAAATTGAAGCCCGAGCCGAGGATATTCTTTCCCAGGAATCCTCCCTCCTGTGCTTGTTCCAGGGCGGTGCGGAATCGTTTCACTGCCAGAGGATACTCAGCACGGACGTAGATATAGCCCTCAGTAGCCCCTATAGCGTATCCGGCAATGACCAGACCCTCGATAACAGCATGCGGGTCAGCTTCCAGAATGGAGCGGTCCATGAAAGCGCCGGGGTCGCCCTCGTCGGCGTTGCAGATGACATATTTCTGCTCGCCGGGGGCGCTGCGACAGAACTCCCACTTGCGCGATGTGGGGAAACCCGCGCCGCCCCTGCCTCTGAGTCCTGCCTTCGCTATCTCCTCGATAACTCCCTGAGGCTTCATCTTGAGCAGGGCTTTCTCCAGCGCGCGGTATCCGCCGTGGGCGATATAGTCGTCTATCTTCTCGGGATTGATATGACCGCAGTTACGCAGTATGATGCGCTGTTGTCCTTTGTAAAACTTGATATCCGAATAGTGCGGCATGGCCTGTCCAGTTATGGGGTCGCGGTAGAACAGCCGCTCCACCGGCTTGCCTTGACGAAGGTGTGAGCTCACAATCTCCGCTGCGTCTTCCCCTTCGACACGCGTGTAGAAGATGCCATCCGGTTCAACGACTACGTTAGGCCCCTGCTCGCAGAAGCCGTGACAACCGCTGAAGTCCACCGTGGCGTCTTTGACGTGTTGTCGTTCCAGCTCAGCCCGAAGCGCATCGTAGACGGCGTCGGAGCCTGCTGAGAGGCATCCCGTACCCTGACATACAAAAACGGTGCGATGGCTGTGCATGCTATCCTCCACCTTTTCCATCACCGAAGAGTTGAGTTACTTTCTTCGGATTCATGTGGCCGTGGGTATCCTTCCCAATGACCAGGTTGGGTGCCAAGGCACAAACACCTATGCAGGCAACGGTCTCCAGGGTGTACTCCATATCGGGGGTGGTCTGTCCTTCCTCGACGCCGAGGTGCCGTTTCACCAGCTTCAGTATTGTCTTACCGCCTCGCACATGGCACGCAGTGCCACGGCAGACCCTGACCACTTTTCTGCCTCTGGGTGTAGTGTAGAGCTGCTCATAGAAGGTGATAACGCCCTGTACCTGAGCGGGGAATAATCCGAAGGCTTGCGCTATAGACTTGATAGCCTCAGGTGGGATATACCCGAATTCCTGCTGTATCTCCTGAAGCAGCGGAATCAAGGGCCATTTCCGGTCTTTATGGCGAGCTATGATATGGTCTATTCTATGCAGGTCAATTCCCGGGATTGCCTTCTGCTTGTCCATGAGGGCCAATCCTTTCCAGCCTCACTTTACATGCTTTTAGAGAAGGCGCCTTAGACCGCGGGTCTAAGACTATATCGAATAGTTGATTGACAGGTGCAGACGGGAAGGAACTGGGCATGAAGAGCGTTCCCTCAGGCAGCGTATCGGTTATTCTGGCTACAGCGGCCACCCCACCGACAGGCGAGATAAGCTTGACCTCACTGCCATTGCTAATGCCAAGCAGTTCGGCGTCGTGCTCTCCAATTTCCACGTAGGCCTGCGGCGAGAATTTGCTCAACCGCGATGACCTGGAGCTTCGTGAGCCGTCTCCTGAGTGGAACAGTATGCTCCCCGTGAGCAGCGTGAGAGGATAGCCATCTTTCGGTATCTCTGCCGGCAGTTCATGTTGAGCCGGGGAAAAACGTCCGAAGCCGCAGGGGAACTGACCTTTGTAGAGACGTCTTGTCCCTACGGGTTTGCTATCAAGCTCGGTTTTCCCTGGGCTTCTCTTTTCCGGACTTCCCTTCTCCAAGACTCCGTAACCCAGATCGCGATATAGGGGAACCAACTCCTCTATCTCGTCTACAAATTTTTGGAGTGAGGGATACTTTATGGGCTGTCCCATTTTCTCCGCTAAATGCAGGATTATTCCCCAGTCGGGAAGACTTTCGCCCAATGGCCTTATAGCTCTGCGTACTCTCTGAATCCTGCCTTCGAAGTTAGTGAAGGTTCCGTCTTTTTCTGCGAAGCTTGCAGCCGGCAGGACGACATTTGCCAGTTTCGCCGTGTCGGTGAGGAAGATATCCTGTACTACCAGGAAGTCGAGGGAAGCCAGAGCCTCTCTGACCAGTGCCGAATTGGGGAAACCCAATACCGGGTTTTCACCCACAATGTACATGCCCTTGACCTTCCCACTCTTTGCCTGTTCAATCATCTCGAGGGCTGTCAGACCGATATCAGCAGGGAGGCTAACGCCCCAGTGGTCGGCGAACCTCTTCCTAGCCTGAGCATCCTCCACGCTCTGGTATCCGGGTAGTAAATCGGGCAACGCTCCCATATCGCACGCACCCTGCCCGTTGCGGTCGCTTTGCATCGCATATATGCCGCCCCTGCGCCCCATATTTCCTGTCAGCATCGCCAGATTCGCCAGAGCCATTACAGCCTCGGTTCCAGTGACGTGCTGGGTTATGCCATCACCATAGACAATAGACGCCTTGTTTGCCCCGGCAAAGAGGCGGGCGGCGCGACATATATCTTTGCTAGGGACGCCGGTTATTTTCTCAACGTACTCGGGGGTACATATATCCAGACTTTTGCTGTACGCCTCGAAGTTATCTGTTCTCCTGGTTACAAACTCCTCATCTATAAGGTCTTCAGTAACAATCACTCTGGCTAATCCATTCAGAAGAGCCACATCGGTGCCGACCTTGGGCCTTAGCCAGATGTGGGCAAATGAAGATAGTTTTGTCTGCTGGGGGTCTACCACGATAAGCCTGGCACCCTTGTATCTGACTGCACGCTTTACGGCGTACCCGACTATAGGGGCAGAGGAGGTGAGGTTGGCTCCGATGACCAGTATGACCTCCGAATGTTCCAGGTCATTGAGGTGGTTGGTTGTACCGGGGAAGCCCACAGCCCATCCCAGACCTATGCGGCTTGCGGCACTGTAGAGGCGGCTGCCGTTATCTATGTTGTTGGTGCCGAGCACGCTCCTTGCGAATCTCTGCAACAGGTAGTTCTCTTCATTGGTACACTTGGAGGAGCCGAAAACAGCCAGGCTGTTTGGGCCGTGCTCTTTCTTAATCTGATTGAGTTTGGAAGCTACCAGGTCGAGGGCCTTTTCCCATGTTACCTTCTCAAAACCATTGTTTGTCTTGAGCAGTGGACTGGTCAGCCTCTCAGGGCTATGCACGAAATCGTGACCGTAGCTTCCTTTAACACAAAGCGCACCTCGGTTCACTGAACTCTCTTTGCCCGGGCGGGCGCGCACTATCTTGTTGTCCACGACCTCCAGGCTGATGCTGCACCCGCAGCCGCAGAAGGGGCAGGTGGTGAACACGGTTGTCGCAGCGGTCCCCCGGTATGTGCGCTGCTTTTCCATGAGTGCGCCGGTGGGGCAGACCGACACGCAGGTGCCGCAAAAAGTGCACTCAGAGTGTTCCAGCGGCATATCGTTCAGCGTAGATGGCTTGGAGGCAAACCCGCGGTGAATATAGTCAATAGCTCCCTCAACAACCAGCTCATGGTCTACCCGAATGCACTTGGCGCACAGGATACACTTGCTCAAATCCCTTTCGATGAAGGGGTTAACCTCCTCAATGGTAGCCAGGAGGGGGATTCTCTGAAATTCCACCAGCCCGATGCCCATAGCTGAGGCGATCTGACGCAACTCGCAGCGGTTGCCCTTATCACACACTAAACATGAATCGGGATGGCTGGCTAGCATAAGCTTGATTATGGTCCTGCGGCGTTCCTGCACCTTGGGGGATTCAGTGTTGATCACCATTCCCGGTGCTATGGGGGTAACGCACGACGCTGAGAGTGCGCCAGAGCGTTCGTCTTCCACTAAGCAGATGCGGCAGGCTCCGAACGGGGCCAGTTGAGGGTGATTGCAGAGTGTAGGGATATCAACACCTGATTCCCTTGCCAGTTCAAGTATGGTCATTCCAGGGTGTCCGCTTACTTCCCTGCCATTGAGCGTAATCGTGATTGCTTCCAATGGTAGCCTCCCTGAAAGACCTAGGCCAAATACCTGAATGACCCAACACGATGGCATACAGAATTAGGGATCAGCCCGAAACCGGAGAAGGCCTTTGCAGACGCTGTCCTACGTAATGTATAGCCCTTATGGCATTCACTACCTGCTCGCTTGCTGCTCGCTTGGGGATGAATCCATAAGCTCCTAACTGCTCAGCAGCAAGGATATTCGCATCATCGTCGTACTGAGATAACATCACGACTCTAGTTTTAGGATATTTCTTGTATATCTGCTTAGTCGCTTCCAGCCCGTTCATTTCAGGCATTACTATGTCCATTACAACAATATCAGGGCCAAGCTCACCTACTTTTTGCAGCGCATCCTTGCCGTTCTCTGCTTGACCTACCACCTCGATATCAGTTTGTAGCTCTAGTACAGATTTAAGGCCGTCCCTTACCACCCGGTGGTCATCCACGATAAGCACTCTTATGCGTCTGGTTGCCCTATCCAGAATCGTCTGGGTTCTAGCGGCTAGCGCGCCCGGCTCGATGGGCTTGGCTAGATAGTCCTCAGCATCCATCAACATCGCCTCATCTCGCCTCCACCCTTTGATAAGTTGCTTTTCAGGGGTTGCATCGATAACTACGATGGGCAAATCCTTGGTCTTTGGATTCTCTCTCAACCATTGATGCAACGAGAACGCTTCTCCACGCGGGCTCAGTGTACCCAGAATCACCAAGTCAGGGTTTATCGTCTTTACTGCCTGCTGCGCTTGTGTCTTGCTGTCGGCGGTGACAACCTCACACATTCCACTCTTCAGGGCGTTCCGCAAAGCTAAGACAAAATCAGGTTCGTCATCCACGATCAGGATCTGTCTTTTTCTCTCTTGACTCTCTTCCATGACCCACCTCCCAATAACTACTTTGTATTTTTCATGATATATCGTCCGCTTCAGTACGTGAATTGGGACTTACCCCTAGATATGGAAGGATTAACCCTTAAATCATTGAAAAAAGGGCCTGATTTTTTGGTGATAAAAGATAAAGATATAGAAAGCGGCAAACATCAGGGTTTGCCGCATCATCGAATGCCTACGAGGGAGGTGTATAAATCGTCACGCTTGGGCAAAGTTCATAAGCTTATGATGCCTCGCCGCAAAGCAAATTTAACCAGTTCGAGACTACTGTGAATGTCCAGCTTCTTCATCAGACTGGTCTTGTGCGCCTCAACCGTTTTGGGAGTAATGGCCAGCATCTCTGCTATCTGTCGAGTCTTGTATCCCTCAACAATTAGTTTGAGCATCTCTCGCTCCCTGTCGGTCAGTTCCTTATAGGGATCGTTATTATCCTCTATTGGCGCCATCCGTTGATAGTCTTGAACGAACAGTTTAGCTATGGCAGGAGATAAGTACGATTCCCCGGCTGCTACAGCCCGGACCCCAGAAGTAAGCTCTGAAGACGCTGCCGTTTTACTAATAAATCCGTTGGCTCCAACCTGAATAGCCGGGAAGACGTGCTCTTTGTCATCGTACTGGGTGAGAACCAAAATCTTTATCTCCGAGAATTCTTTTCGTATGCGGCGTATGGCTTCCAAGCCACCCATAATGGGCATGGATATGTCCATAAGTATGACGTCTGGCAGTAGTTTACCCACCTTCTCCAGCGCCTCCATTCCATTGGCTGCTTCACCTACTACTTCTATGTCTCCAGCCAATGACAGCAGGCTGTTGATGCCATCTCTAACAATGGTGTGGTCATCTACTATCAGCACTTTTGTCTTTCTCATCCGCTTTGCTCCAAAATTGTGTCAATGTATATGCCGGCACTCTCACTTTAATCTTGGTACCTTTTCCAGGCTGTGACTGAATATCGCAAACACCACCGAGGAGACTTGCCCTTTCTTTCATGGTCAGCAGTCCGCGCCCGTGACCGCTTTCGTCCACCTGAATAGGCTTTGACGCATCAAAGCCCTCGCCATCATCTTCAATTTCCATTACGAACTCGTCTGAAGTATGCCTTAAATTGATTATTGCGTTCTTGGCTCTGGAGTGCCAAGCTATGTTAGCGATTGCTCCCTGAGCGATGCGGTAAAGAGCGAATTCAACTTCTTTAGGCAGGCGCTGCTCCATACCTGTGTCTTTCACTGACACGTTGACCCCGACCGAGTGCAGGCGATTTTCAGCGTACTGATGAACTGCAGGGCCAAGTCCGAGGCTATCAAGGGCAGTTGGCCTGAGTGACTTCATTATTTTGCTTATCTCAGAACCGAGTTGAAGAGTGATATTATAAGCCTTCTCAAGCTTGGCTTTGAACGCGGCGTCGCCGAAGTCAGAAGTCTTAGCGATGCTCAGGAGCGCATGCATGTTAAGTGAAAGGCCGGTCACCGACTGGCTGGTCTCATCATGCAGTTCGCGGGCGACCCTGGCCCGCTCGTCTTCCTGGGCTATCAACATGTGACGGGCAAGTCGTTGGTAGTTCTGCCGTTCCTTTCTCAAGCGGTCGTATAACTCAGCCTCCTCGATGGCAACACCTACCTGGTCGCCAATGGCGTGGAGCAAGTGCATATCATCTCTGGTGAAACGACGCGGCAGGTGGCTGGCGACGTTCAACACGCCCAGCACCGAGTCTTTGGCTCGGAGAGGGACGCTGGTGAAAGCCTTGAGCCCCTCCATGGTTATAAGGTCGGGTGAGGCAGCGAGGGGGTCGGTGGAGATGTCCTCGAGCAGCACGGACTTCCCGCTTTGTGCCACCCTGCCCGCAACCCCCTCGCCTATCTTGAGGCGCATCTCCCCAGCGTATTTGTCGGAGAGGCCGCGATAGACTCTGTAGGAGAGCGTCTGGGTTTGTTCATTTATAAGCAGGATTCCTCCCACTGTGCCATTCATAATCTGGAGCACGCTGTCCAAGGCGACGTTGAGAATAGCATCGAGGTCGCGCAGCCCGCTGACCGCAGCCGAGACCCGGCTCAGGGCCAGCAGCTCGCGATACGGCTTTTCAGCCTTTGCTTCGCGTTCCCCCCCTTTGGATTCAGCGCTACTCTGTTTGGAGGTTCTACTATCCTTGCTTTTCGCTTCCATACGAGGTGCCTTTGCGTAGTGTGTTAAGGGTACACAAGATTAATTACTATGTCAACCGCCTCGATGGATGTAGAGCCACTCCGCTTAGAACTTGGGGGGGAGGGAAGTCGGATACAAAGCCGTGGACACCATGACTAAAAGTAATGTTGTCAAATTTCCAATTTTCAGGGCGTCTTTGCAGCTGGAATCGGCGCCTTTTTTATTAGATTTTTAAAGAATCAGGTTGACATGTCCTGAAGAATCAGGTTGACAACCTCTCAAGAAATCATTGAGGCCCTGAGTTATCAGAGCCTCTCTTTAATATCCAAAATAGCACATGCAGTCAAATTCTGCGATTTACTACGCTCAACTGGTAGTGTATGGAGTGAACCCCTGACACTGGACACAATGGGTTAGGAAGGTTAGGCAGGGTATAATATCCTATAATGGAGGAGAGAAAGGACCCTGCTATGAGAAATACGAGGAGTTTTAGTGTAGAGTTCAAGCGCCAGGTAGTTGAAGAACTACAGAGTGGCGAAAGCCGACCGGCCCAGCTCTGCCGAAGACACAACATCTCACCGAGTCTGCTTTACCACTGGAAGGGGCAGTACAGCCGGGGCAAGTTTAATAATGAGCCTACAGCAGAGGCTGCGCTCAAAGATAGGATTGAAAAGCTGGAACGCCTGGTGGGCAAGCTTACCCTGGAGAACGAGTTCCTAAAAAAAAGGCTCCAGCACAGCCTGAGCCAGTCGCAAAGAAACGGGAAATCGTCATCCACTTCAGTCATCTCATCAGCAGTATCCGGCGTGGGTGTGAGCTTATGAAACTGGCCAGGAGTGGTTTTTACTACAAGCCGAATGGTAAGAGTCCCGAGAAGATGAAGGCTGATGCTGACTTAAGAGACAGGATTGAGGCCATCTGCCTTGAGTTTCCCCGCTATCCGCCTCAGGCGGACCGCCGGGTTACCCATCAGCTAAAGCATGAAGGTTGCCAGACAAATCACAAGAAGGTGCTCAGGCTGATGCGGGAAAGCGACCTCCTGTGCTAGGTCAAGCGGAAGCTGGTGAAGACCACGGACTCGAGGCACCGTTTCCCTGGATATCCCAATCTGATAAAGGGGATGTCTATCAGCCGCTTAAACCAGGTATGGCTTTCGGATATCACCTATATCCGTATCGGGACAGGCTTTGTCTACTTGGCGGCGATACTGGATGCTCTTTCCCGGCGAGTGATCGGATATGCTGTCTCCACTGATCTGGATACTGCGCTGACACTGAAGGCGTTGAGAATGGCTATTGGCGAGAGGCGAGCTGGACCCGGTGTTATTCACCACTCGGACCAGGGAGTGCAGTATGCCGCAGGCGAATACGTAGCTGAGCTCAAGAGCCACGGGTTTGAGATCAGCATGGCGCGTACCGGTAATCCCTATGAGAATGCCAGGATGGAGAGCTTTTTCAAAACGCTGAAATACGAGGAGGTGTACCTATGTGAGTATGAGACGTTTGATGACGTGATAGCCAGGCTACCTTATTTCATTGAGGAGGTCTATAATCAGAAGAGACTTCATTCAGCACTTGGCTACCGCTCACCGAATGACTTTGAGGAGTTACTGCTTACCAAGAAGGGCAATGGCCTATCCCGCCATCCTTCCCAGGAAGGACTAACCTTATCTGTCCAGTCATATGGGTGCAGTCCATTTCTCGGATGAACCCGCGACTTACCATGATGCTTGTAGACCGTCAGCGTATCAATGAGTAAATAAATATCTGGAGATAAACACGATGAATAAAAATTGGACAACTGATGACATGCCCGACCTTACCGGCAAGGTCATTATCGTTACGGGTAGTAACAGTGGCATTGGGTTTGAAGCGGCAAAAGAATTTGCACGAAAGGGAGCACAAACGATTCTGGCTTGTCGCAGTATGGATAAAGCAAAGGCGGCATTGGCCCAAATACTTGCTGCTGTTCCAAATGCCCCGGCAGAAATTATGCATCTGGATTTGGCAAGCCAGGCATCTGTGCATCAATTTGTAAGCGAATTTAAGAAAAAGTATGCGAAGCTGGATGTGCTGGTGAACAATGCAGGGATCATGATGGTTCCCTATTCGACAACGGAAGATGGCTTTGAGAGTCAATTCGGCACCAATCATTTAGGCCATTTTGCTTTGACTGGACTTCTTATTGATTCACTTCTGAACACCTCTGGTTCACGGGTCGTCAATATCAGCAGTTACGCGCATCGCATAGGCAGTATGGATTTTACTAACCTGATGTATGAAGGTGGGAATGGCTATTCATCAACGCGGGCATACGGCCGTTCCAAGCTAGCCAATCTGCTTTTTACCTACGAACTACAACGGCGCTTTGAAGCGATTGGGGCTGATGCCATCGCTGTGTCAGCCCATCCCGGCAGTTCAAATACGAATCTTGCCAGTCATGTTGAAAACAGATGGTATTTCAAATTGCTGAGGTCTCTCCTAGAGCCAATGGCACAAAGTGCGGCCATGGGTGCGTTGCCAACGATTCGTGCTGCAGTGGATCCCAATGTTAAAGGGGGGCAATATTATGGTGCTGATGGTTTTATGGAGCAGAGAGGGTATCCCGCTGTAGTGACATCAAACAGAGCATCACATGAGGCCACAGATGCACGTCAACTTTGGCAAGTGTCTGAACAGCTAACTGGTGTGTGCTACGCGCAATTAGACTAGAGGCGATAAGAACAAATTAAGACTCGCACAGATGTTGTAACCGGTGGCGAATCGGGGATCGGCGCCCTGACCCACCCCCAATATTTGTACCACCCATTCGGTTTCGGTTGCCAAAAATGCTGCATGCTTCCCGCAAAGCTGAATGAGCTGGTCTGCCCCCGCACTGCTTCAAAAACAAGACCTTTCCGAGCGCTTCTGAATTAATCTTTATTCAGCCTAACGTTCAGGTATCCCCGTTTGAAAAAGGAGGGCGAGGAGACCTGGCCCCTACATTTCTCGGCAATCGTCATTGGGTTGCGTTGCTCATTTCGTCGGTCGTTGTTCGGTCTGAGGGGTACCCATGACCGCCTCACGAATAACGATTCGAGCTGCGTAACCGTAACCGTTCGACAGTTCTAGCTTTTGAGATGTACTGCTATTTGAAAAGGTCTATGGTCTTTGATTTGCCTGACTTGTCTATGTACTCGATAACTATGGGCAGGCCTTTGCCTCCGCCGGCGCTGGTTTTGGTGCGCGCCAGCTCCAGCAGTTCCATCGGGTTGATACATGCCTCAGGTGGCAGGACGCCCTTCTCTTTTATCCTGCCTGTTCCCATTAGCATTGCCCCCAGCGCTGCGGGAACCCCCGTGCCCTCGCCCATTCCCTGCCTCCTGGAGGACATGGAAAAGATATAGGTGCTCTTCTGGCCGTCCTTGGAACCTTTTACTACTATCTTGAGACAGCCCATGGGCCCGGCGATGCCGGCCTCTTTCATCAGCTTCTTCCTCCTGGAGAGTATGAAGGCAACCGCAAATTCCAGGGGGATGATGCTGTGTCCCTGGACTTCAACCGGTTCCTCATCTGTTACGCCCAGCCTTACCACCCCCTTTATTAGCTCTGCGTAAGCCGGCGGCAGCACGAGACCGAGATTGGTCACTCTCTTCACTCCCTTCAAGTATCGGGGCAGGGTTATGGTCTCCGGATGCGGATAGGCATAGACACCGTACGTGCCCACATCTCTAAACTCAACATCCTCCTCTAATGCCCTTCCGCTGTCTTCAAAGAGCCTGACGGTGGTGAACTTGCCCTTAAGGAACATGGGTACATCTGCCTTCATGGAGTGGATTCTATGCTTGACTACCGCGGGGCCTTCTACTTTTTCGCCGCCGTGGGCATGGTATATGTCCACTGCTTCAACCCGGTCGAGCAGTGACTCGGCGCAGAATCTGACCAGGACATTAGCGATGCCGGGCGAACTTCCCATCCCAATCAGGGCTGAGACGCCGGCCTTCTTCGCGGCCTTGTCCATGCCCAGCATTTCCTCAGTGGCATCGAAATCGTCGCAAACATCGACATAGTTGATTTTGGACTCTATCACCGCCTTCAGTATGATGGGGCCGTACTTATAGAACGGGCCGACACAGTTCAGGACGACCTTCGAGCCGGCGACAGTTTTCTTGATGCTCCGGGGGTCTGCCGCATCGAATTTGACAGCGGAGACTTTCTTCGCCCCGAGCCTCTGTGCCAGCTTCTTTGCCTGTTCGAGCCGGGCGTCAGCGATGACTATTTCGGAGAAAAATCCACTCGAGGCGAGAGTTTCCGCGGCAACGCTCCCGACTGCTCCTGAGCCTCCTAAGACTGTAATCCTGGACATTTCCTTCTCCTTTCCTCTTTATTGAGTTGCAACAGAGCATTTATCAATGGGAGAGTGCAGAGGTGGCTTCCCCCTCTGCTGGGGGTTTGGGGGTATCCCCCAATTTCAAATTCCCCCAAGATTGGGGGACACAGGGGGTTGAAAAGACGTTTGTTAACGACCTCCTGTAACTCCTTTGCCAAACGGGTCGCTCCACTCCTTGAGTGCGATATCAAGTTCAGGGTGGTCCTTAGCGTACTCCTCCAAGGGAATGCCCTGCATCGTGGCATCGATAGCCTGACGGAATGCTTTTCCGCCTGCGATGGGCCCCTGAGGATGAGCGTGAATGCCGCCTCCCGAACCGATTACAATATCAGTTCCCAGGTCAGCGATTACCTGCGGCACCATAGACGGCGTGATTCCGCCGGAGGGCATGGGGAAGGTCGGCTTGAGATGGTACAGCGGGAACGCCAGATTCTTGGCGACGTTGCGGAACTTATCGGGTATAACCGGGGCTTTCCCGTAGGGGGCCGGTATGACCACGACATCGGCCCCGGCGAGGCGGGGCAGCTTGCCTAATACAAGATGGGAGCTCATACCGTGCAGTGGCGACATATACATGGCGCCGGCGACATCCATGTGGGCCAGAATAGGCACCTTTATCTTGGGGTCCTCCGCCAGCGCCTGCATTACCGGCAGTCCCACTGCGAGATAGTTTATCATCAAGGCGTTGCAGCCCAGCTCCACCGCGCGTTTGGCGTTCTGAAAAACCTTCGGTATTTTATCCGTTATGTTCACAGTGTACAGGGTGTGCTCGCCGGTCTCCTCGTAGACCTGTTTCTCGATCTCCATATAGCGCTTGACGCGCCCCTTTATGGAGTTGAACGAGGCATCGGCGAGCAGCTCATCATCCTTTATGATGTCACAGCCACCCGTGGCAGCTTTCCGGAACAACTCAGCGCCGACCTCTAACGTATAGCCTGTGCAGGGCTTAATCATGTTGTTGAGCAGAGGCCGCTTGGGGATTCCCAGGATTTTCCTGATGCCTGCGATGCCGAATTTCGGGCCTTTGAAACCGGCGACGAATTTCTTTGGGAAACGTATGTCCAGCAGCTTTATATTCCCGCCCATCGAGATGTTGCCCACCACTGTGGTCAGCAGCATGGGTATCTGTTCCCCGATGTTGACTTCAGGATAGGCTATCTGGATAATCCAGTTCCTCGTTTCCAGAGACTGCGGCACCTCGAACTCATAGTCAGGCAGCTCATATACGCCCAACACCTTTGCTACGTGTTGGCAGCGTACCTCCGAGGTCTCGCCTGGAACAGCTACCCACGTGCCCGTGCTCTGCTCGATAGCAAGCGCCTCGGCAAGCACTGGAATGGGCCATATTGCCGGGAAAACCGCCAGGTAAGTGGCAATGAGATACTCATCGTAGTCCACCCCGTCCGGCAGCGCCGATGGCAAGCTCAGGATCTCTTCAGTATTCATCCACGCACCTCCTTGCATAAACGTTGTTCAACCGCTCTCCGCTCATTAAGCCTTTTATAGAAGCCGCGAAGGCTGCTGTACGCCTCCCGGTAAGAGCCGTAGAGGGAATCGTAGATACCCCGGTTCTTTTCCTCGGGCTCGAAGGCCTTGTCTACATTCACCACCTTTTTTAAAGCCTCGAAATCCGGATAAATCCCGAGGCCGACCGCCGCCACCATAGCCGCCCCTACTGCGCCTGCTTCCTGCGGATAGCGCACGGTCTCTACTTTTCGTTGAGTTACATCAGCCAGAATCTGCATCAAAGGCGCAGCTTTGGCTCCTCCTCCAATTACTCTGAGATTAGGCAGGGGGAATTTGAACTCCTTCTCGACGATTTCCACGATCCACCTTATGTTGTAGGCAATTCCCTCGTAGACGGCGCGCAGCAGGTGGTCGCGGGTATGCTCGGCGCTCAAGTTCAGAAAGCTGGAGCGCACATTGCAGTCGCTGATAGGCGCCCTCTCTCCGTACATCCAGGGCGTGAATATCAGGTAACCTGAGCCCGGCGGTATCCGGGCGGCTCTCTCATCCATCAGGGCATACACATCGCCGATGTTGGAGTCCGGCTTCTCGGAGCTGTATAACTGCTCGGCCATCCACTGCATGCAGGCCCCTGCGGTCTCGCTCTCAGCGAACAGGAACAACTTATCGGGGTCAGCCGAGTGTATCGAAGCCGCGCCGCACTTGCCTTTTACCGTGCGTTCCGTGACCACGCCCACCCAGCCCGATGTGCCCAGGTAAACGTGCCCCTCGCCTTCACCAACTGCGCCTGAGCCGACTGCAGCGCACGGGGCGTCTCCCGCACCCGCCATTACAGGTGTGCCCTGTAACAGCCCGCACTCACTCGCGGCCTCCTTTGACAGCGTCCCCACATGATCGATAGACCGCACCAACGGCGGGAATTTCCCCGGGTCAAGACCCACATAACGGAATATACCTTTAAGCCACTGCTTTTTCTTGAGGTCTATCCCGAACACTGAGGCCCCAGTCCATTCCATGACTATGTTGCCCGTGCTCCGATAGATAAGGTAGCCGTTGACGTCGAGGAAGCAGCTCATTTTATTATAGATATCAGGCTCTTCCTCTTTCAGCCAGAGCAATTTGGGGATGCCGTCCTTGCCGCACAGCGTGGCGCCGGCGATGAGAGCGAAAAGGCGGGCATTGACGAACTTTCTCATTATGCGGTTCGCCTGATTGCATGCCCTGTTGTCAAGCCAGATTATGGCAGGCCTCAGCGGTCCCGTTTTGGGGTCCATAGGTACGATGCCCAGCAGTTGTGCGCTGTGCGTCATGCACAGCACATCGGCTGGCGATACGCCTGTCTTTTGCAGAAGGAGCTTCGTGGTGCGCGTAACCGCCTTCCACCAGTCCTCAGGCTCCTGCTCGGCCCAGTCGGTCTTGGGATAGTAAACCCTGTAGGGTTCGGAGCATTTGCCGTGGACATGCCCCTCGGTATCTACCAGGACAGCCTTGTTCCCGCTTGTGCCGACATCGTGCGCTATGATGTATTTGGCCATATAGTTATACTGCTACCCCCGGGGCCATTATGCTTCTGAGCAACCAGACATGTCAACTACTTCTTATCTATCCGCTGTATCATATCGATGACAAGCTGTAGGGATACTGCCAGCGATTCCGGGCGGATATGTTCGTAAGTATCGTCCCGAGTGTGGTAGTTCGGTACGGCTTTCGAGGTATCCTGGCAAAGCAGGCATACGGCGGGGATGCCCTTCACCGAAAAAGCAGCGGCATCGGTGCCGCCTATCGGAATCATTCTGACGGCTATGGGCCAGTTGTGGCTTGCCGCCGTATCTTGAGCCATCTTGACCAGCTCGGGGTCGTGTTTCGCTCCGGTACAAAGCTCACGGTTGGTCACGGTCAGGTACTTTTCGTCGTATATGCCGTCCAGGAACAACCCGTACGTCGGGGTCGTTTTCATTTCCTGCAGATGCTTGCTCGCGTACCGCTTGGCGCCGCGTAATCCAGCTTCCTCAGACGAAGTCGCCAACAGCACTACCTCAGTTCTTTCAGGAAACCAGTCTCCAGCCCTTCGCGCCTCGTCCAGGTACTTGCCCAGACCTGCAACGACCGCAACCCCTGCCATGTCGTCCATAGCGCCGGGGACCGGCTTGTACGTGTGGAAAAACAGGAAAAGCCCGATTATGGGAGTGAATGCAATCATGGTGTATCCCAGAGCCGCGAAAGCAGTGGCATCTGCGAAGCCGCCGAAGTAGGCGATAGTTTTGGCCAGGCTGACGCAAAAAGCTAAGACGATTCCAACAATAGCAATTGCGATTATCGGTATCGCAAAATTCCTCAAATAATAGATGAGATTGAACTCGTATGCCGAATCCATGTGGGCGCTGACAAGAACCCTGCGGGTAGCTTCGCCCTTGGGTTGAATCGCACCGATGATGTTTTCACCTTGCTTACGCGGGAACAGGAAATCGACGAACTCTCGGTAGCGCATGTACTCGAAAAACACCATGCTGAAGCTTACGGCGGCCATTATGAAGGAGGCCAGCGGGTAGAACCAGTAGAGGATGACGGCAGCAAATAACAGCAAAACTGAGACACGGATGAAGCCAAGAAACGCAGTGGGACTGCATGTGAACGTCTCCATGTCGACCCTGTCACAGAGCGGCTTCCACTCCTCGACCAGAAGACGGCCCAGCCTTTTTTCCTCGTCGCTGCAAGATGGACGAGGGCCGATCTCGTCGATCACTCTCTTGAGAAGGCCAAACATGTAATCCTGGTATTTATTTGATAGAATATTTCACCTCCTATAGTATTCTGCGCATATATCTTAGGGGTATATCTTTGAGGCGCCTCGGATAATATCACAACCGGGCATGGAGAGTCAACAACTAGGATCTAACGATTTTGCAACTCCGAAACGCAGTCCTTTTGGAGCAGTTTAACATTCTGCAACGGCTACCTTTAGAAGTGATATAATTACTGGGAACTAGTCATATCCATCCAGATATGTCACACACCAGATTATCTAAGTCGAGACCCTACTATGAAACTGATTTTTATTCATGGCTCGGGAGGTTGCAAGGAGGTCTGGCACTACCAGACCAGCCACTTTTCTGAAGCTGACGCTGTCGCTCTTCCCGGCCACCCCTACGGCGTGCCGTGCGCCAGCGTTGATTCCTATGTCGAATGGTTACGGGGATATATACGTGATAGTGGCCACTCACATGTGCTGCTAGCAGGTCACTCGCTGGGGGGCGCCATCACTCAACTCTATGCATTGAAATATCCAGAGGATTTACAAGGGCTTGTCATCATCAGCAGCGGCGCAAGGCTCCGCGTCAATGCTATGTACCTCGATATGCTGGAGCAGGCCAAAAGCAACCCCAGCATATTGGAGAATTACTTTAATCAATCGTTTGAGTTTATCGACCCAGAACTCAGAGAGGTTCTTCAGAAGAGGGCTTTAGAGAATGGCCCAACCGTTTTTCTCAACGACATGCTTTGCTGTGATAAATTCGACATTATGAATCGGGTCCACGAAATCAAGTTGCCAACCTTGGTTCTATGTGGCAGCGAGGACATAATGACTCCGCCGAAATACAGCAAATACCTCACCAGCAAAATCGATGGAGCAAAGGAGATAATAATCGAGGGGGGCACTCATATGATCTTCGCCGAACAGCCTATGGTGGTCAATAAGGCTATCGAAGATTTTATTAACAGCCTCTGATATGCCGCCCCCACAAACCGGTCCAGAGATAATGTTATGCTGGGATTTGACCGGGCTTGTATCCGCTTTAGCTTTAAGAAGTGAACATTTCGTCAATAGGTGACTTTTCTTTGTAATCCCGAAGTGTTGACAGTAACCAGGCCTGATATTAGCATTGGTGCACTACTGCCAGAACTTCTGGGAGCTTCTGGAGTTGACGTGCGTATCAGCTAGAGAAGGGAAGTGAAATATGTACAAGATCGAGAAGTTATTCGAGCCGGGTAGAATAGGCAAGCTGCTGATAAAGAACAGAATAGCGATGGCACCCATGGGCATTATTGGACTCATAGAACCAGATGGCAGGATTTCGCAGCGAGTTATAGATTACTATGTGGCACGGGCCAAAGGTGGCGTCGGTCTGATAATAACCGGGCTCTGCCTTCCTATCCTGGACATCGAGTTCGGGCCGTTAAAAAAGCAGGGGATATCCTTCGTACCAAGAATCGATGGTCCCGACGTTATACCTATGCTGAGGCAGCTAGCCGATTCTATTCACAGCCATGGTGCCAAGATAGCGATCCAGTTGACAGCCGGCTTTGGACGCGTTTTAAACCCCCATCTGTTAGCACTTATGGGGATAGAGACTGCAATAGGAGCCTCTGCAGTACCGAACGTCTGGGATCTGAAGGTAATTACGCGTGAACTCACTACTGAAGAGGTGGAGGCACTCGTAGGATCATTTAGCACTGCAGCGGAGATAGTTAAGGCAGCAGGCATCGACGCTGTAGAGCTGCATGGCCACGAAGGATACCTCATGGACCAGTTTACGACCTCTCTGTGGAACAAACGGAAAGACAAGTATGGGGGAGACCTGGACAACAGGCTGCGGTTTTCGTTGGAAATCATAAAAAATATAAAAAGGAAAGCGGGAAGTGATTTCCCGGTAATCTACAGGTATGCCATCAACCATTACCTGGAAGGTGGTCGTGGCGTCGAGGAGTCTTTGGAGATTGCCAGGAGATTGGAGAGGGCAGGTGTAGATGCTCTTCATGTCGATGCCGGCTGCTACGATGATTGGTACTGGCCGCATCCACCAATATATCAGCCGCCTGGTTGCATGGTAGACATGGCAGAAGCAGCTAAAAGGGCGGTCAAAATCCCCGTTATCACTGTAGGGCGGCTGGGATATGCGGAGCTGGCAGACGGCGTTCTCAAGGCAGGAAAAGCGGATTTTGTCGCTCTGGGAAGGGCACTTCTTGCGGATCCGGAATGGCCTTTGAAGGTAAAGGAGGGCAGGCTGGAGGACATCTGCCCTTGTATAGGGTGTCACGATGGGTGTTTAGCCAGGATAGTGACGGGAGCCTCCCTGAGCTGTACTGTGAACCCTGCCACAGGCAACGAGAAGGAGTACACCATAACCCCGTCCGAGAAACCCAGGGCTGTGCTTGTGATCGGAGGTGGCATTGCAGGCATGGAGGCAGCCAGAGTAGCTGCATTGAGGGGGCATCAGGTAACCCTGTACGAAAAGCGCGATAGGCTGGGGGGACATCTGATAGAGGGATCGGTCCCCGAGTTTAAGCGCGACGTGAGACTGCTAAACGATTACTATGTTACCCAGTTGAGGAAGCTTGGTGTGAAAATCGAGTTGAGGCAGGCGGTTACCCTTGAGCTGGTTAACAAAATGAAACCGGAGGTAGTGATCGTTGCCACAGGTTCCAGCTCACTTGTGCCTGACATCCCGGGAATCAAGAAGGAGAAGGTTGTCACTGCCATCGACGTCCTCTTGGGCAGAAAAAAGGCTGGTGAACGTGTCGTTGTCGCCGGCGGGGGCCTGGTGGGTTGTGAAACCGCAGTCTATCTGGCGCAAAAGGGCAAGAGGGTAACCATAGTTGAAGCGCTTGAGGAGATCATCTCTGATGTCTTCGAGGCAAACAAGCAATATCTCCTTAAGATGCTGGCTGAGAACGGCGTGAGCGTGTTGACTAACACCAATCTGGTTCGGATATCAGAGCACGGCGCTGTTGTAGAGAATAAATACCATAGGTTCGAGGCGGAACTTAAGGCTGATACGATCATACTGGCCCTGGGTCTAAAGCCGGAGACAGACCTGCTGAAAGCTTTGCAGGGTAAGGTGAAGGAACTCTATTCTGTCGGTGATTGTGAGGGGCCAGGGAAGATAATCGATGCGGTATGGGGCGCATTCAATGTCGCGCGTGTCCTCTAATTAAGACTTAATTTGGACTTGCAACAGAGATAAACTTCCCACGACCTTACGGTCGGGGTTTTACCCTGTCTCAAACTTCGTTTGCCCTGCATCTTTTAGGCTCCATCCCCCATGCTATGCTCCCCAATATCCAAAGATGCAGGGAGTACTCCATCCCTCGACCTCACGGTCGGGGATTTTAGTAAGGTAGCTTAAAAGTACAAGCAACGGTAATGGGACCTATTTCTGGGGATATTTCTTTCCTATAGATGAACAGCCTTCAGCTTCCGAATAAGTCTAGGGCTTACATTTTGGTCGGACAGATCTCTGGGGGAGGAACTCGGAGTCTCTTTAGCCTGTGCTGGTCAGTATATCCTTCTCCCTTGTCCAGGCAATAACTTCATCAACGCTAGAGAATTGGGCAAGCAGCATAATACTCGATAGTGTCGGAAAAGGTAGATGAAAATCCACCCCGTGCTCCTTTAACGCCTTCTGAGGGGAAATCCATACATGATCAGTCGTCTCTGACGCATCGCAGAGAACTTCCTGCTTCGAGGGCGCAACAGATACGAAAAAACGAGCATCAAACCGGATAGGAGAGACCTCCGGAGTAATCCAGTGGGCGAAATAAAAGAGATTTTCAGTAGCAAGCTTCAGCCCCTCCCTCTCGATGATTGTGGCGAAGGAGAAAGCGTCCTTCCTTACCTGTCTGCGGTATTTGGTGAATCGTACTTTTTCATCTTCGCTAAAGGCTATAACGTTTGGAGTCTCCCGATAAGCCAGAATAATCCCCGCTTCTTCGAATGTCTCCCGGATAGCAGCGACAAAGAACCCCAGCGCCTTTTAAGGAGGGGAAGTACCAGAAATAATATCTCGAGATTGCTCGAAACTGAGCCCGTGACAAATTCTTTCGGCTTGGCGTGTGTAATCTGCAGTTTCTACCGCCCCACCTGGGAAAACATAAGCACCGGGCATAAAGGCACTTTTGGCGTGTCTTCGTACCAACAGAATCTCAATTCCAGTTCTGGCTCGATCGACATCACGCATGAGAATCAGGGTCGCTGCATCCCGCGGTATTGCCGCCATTAGAACTCCTTGCTGCTAACATAATCTGACTTCATGTTAACATCTTACCGATACAAATCTCAAACCTTTGATGTCTACAAGGAGACAAAACTACATCGAGCAGTCCTTTGACTTCATTCAGCCGGTCGCGTTGACCTGCTCCGAAATATGTCCTTTTGGAGCAGCAGATTATCCAATGAAGTGGCCAGAGTAACAACTTGACGTCTTGTTCAATGCCTTTTAGCTCGATCTGGGCTCACTCACTAACATTCTCTTATCTTAGGAAATAGGAATGGGCTTCAAAATAAGCCCCTTTCGCGAGGTAACGGAGTTGAAATAGCGACCGAAGTGTCATTTCAGAGTCAGCAAGCCGACTTTCTTACTTCTGACCAAGCCCCTCTGACTCCGCAGATCAAGCCATCACCTAATCACTTTTCCTAACCATTAAAACTTCTCCTCCTCTTCGTGGTAACCAATCTGGGGTAATCTCACCAGGCTACAACTAGCAGACAAAGCTAGTGTGGCCTTGTTTAAAAACTACCCGAAAGGGTATTCCAAATCTTCTCCTTCTCAGTGTATCTTATGGTTGTTCCAACCCGATTCATGTGTCGGCAGGGAAATACAAAAAACCTTAACGGAAATTTCGTCTAAGGGAGGGGGCATGAAAGCTGACGCGAAAACAGAAGCCGCTGTGATGTCAACCATAAATGAATTTCTGAAAGCATACGCCAAGAAAGATTTAAATGGAGTCCTGCAACAATTGGTGCCCGACCCTGATGCGATCTTCATCGGCACGGGGGTAGATGAGAAACGCATCGGGTTGGCTGAGATAAAAACCCAACTTAAACGCGATTTCGCACAGTCCGAGGAGCTGTCTATGGAATGGGATTGGCACTCGGTCTCGGCGGCAGGGCCTGTGGCTTGGATGGCAGGTGATTTAATCATGCACGCCAAGGTCGATGGGAAGAAGCTCGCCCTGAAAATGAGGTGGACAGGGGTACTGGAGAAACGTGGGGGTAAATGGCTTCTGGTGCAGTTGCATAACTCGTTGCCGGCCGCTGCCCAGGCAGCAGGTCAATCATTCCTGACTTCTTAGGTTGATTTACTTCAGAAGCCCAGGGTACAAGAAGGAGGCATACGCTGTCTAGCTGTAGGATAAGGGTAAAACTGAGATATACCTGAAGTATGTACGCTCCTGGGAAACAGGTGTCCCACCTGCAGAAGAGCAAACCGTTGTAGTCATAGTCAAATAAGAAAGAGAGCATTTGCATTTAATTTCAGTGCTATGAGCCATTATCACGCTATCTAGCCTAAATACGGGTTGAGGAGGTTACCGTGAAGAAGCAATTATTGCTCACAGGGTTCTTGGTTTTGGTTTTTATGCTTATAGCTTTCCCCGCTCTCGGCAGCGCCGACCTGACCCCTTCGTGTCCCTATACCCAGCGAGATAATTCCGGCGGCATAATAGCGGACAATGAATCGAGCGTACCACCGCAAATCGAGGCAACCTCTGCATCTAACGATTCTTCTTGTAATTGTACAGGGGAAGAATCAGATACCGAAGAGGCAACCAAACCGGAACGATACATCATCCGTCTGGCCGACCCCCCGCTAACCTTCTACACCAGGGGTATCAAAGGTATAGAGGCAACCAGCCCCAAGGCTGATGGGAAGCTGGATTTTAGAAGCTCACCAGCCATCGATTATCTGAATTACCTCGCCGGTGAACGCTCACAGGTCATCTCTATCATGGAACGATTAAATGGCCACGCAGTGAGGATTATCCATGAGTATTCCGTTGCCTTAAACGGGCTGGCTTTATGGCTGACTGAGGAAGAAGCTGCGACAGCAGCCAAACTTCCGGGAGTTGTCAGCGTGAAGTGCGATATCGACTACAAACTAGATACGGACTATAGCACCAAATGGATAGGTGCACCGGATATCTGGGATGGCAGCTCCGGCAATGGCACGGTGGGCATCAACACAATGGGTGAGGGGATCGTCGTAGGTGTAATAGATACCGGAATCAACCCCGGGAACCCCGCGTTTGCTGACATCGGAGATGACGGTTACAACCACACGAATCCACGTGGCCATTACTACGGTGTTTGCGACCCTGACAATCCAGATTATGACCCTGCATTCCCATGCAACGATAAGCTAATCGGAGCCTACGACTTTACTTCTTTGGGTGGCGATGCAGACAATATAGAGACACCATTGGATGTTGTGGGCCACGGTTCGCACACTGCCAGCACAGCAGCAGGTAATTCTTTACCCAGCGCTGTATTGGATGCTCCTACCATCGAGTTCAGCGAACCCGTGTCCGGTGTAGCACCCCATGCCAATATTATTTCCTACCGCGCCTGCTATTCTGAGGATGCAGGAGGAGATTGCCCCGGCGCGGCCCTATATGCAGCAATTGAGCAGGCCATACTAGACGGTGTTGATGTTATCAACTACTCTATTGGAGGCGGTCCGTCAGACCCGTGGGACCCCGATAGCTATGACGCTCAAGGTTTCCTGGCAGCACGAGCTGCCGGCATCTTTGTAGCCACATCAGCCGGTAATAATGGCCCGCAAGGCGCAACCGTCGGCTCCCCCGCGGATGCCCCGTGGGTGCTCTCGGTTGGCGCTAGCACTGATAATCGCCGGTTCGTCAATTCTCTGACACAGTTGACCCGGGATGGCGGAACACCTCTGCCTGATATAGAAGGTGCGAGCGTAACCGCCAGCTACGGGCCAGCCCCAATTGTTTATGCGGGTAATTATCCCAATCCGAACGACCCCGATGGCGATCCTGCGCTCTGCCGCAAGCCTTATCCAGCCGGCACTTTCCACGGCGAGATTGTAGTCGGCGACCGAGGTGGGGGAATCGCTCGCGTAGAGAAAGGCAACAATGTTCTACAAGGGGGCGCCGGTGGCTTTGTGCTGATAAACGATGAGGCCAATGGCGATTCGATCATTGCCGATCCTCACTACCTGCCCGCAGTGAATATAAGTTATGTAGATGGCGTAGCACTGAAGGATTGGCTTGCCTCCGGCAATAATCACATGGCTGCCATCGCGGGATCTACTATATCCGGCTCGAATGAAAACGGCGACATCATGGCCTCTTTCAGTTCACGGGGGCCAAATTCCTCTGTACCCGACGTGATAAAGCCAGATGTTAGCGCGCCTGGGGTGGACATTTTGGCCGCCGGCGGCAAGCTCGGCGAGGTAACATGGTACTGCTGGAGCGGGACCTCCATGGCCAGCCCTCACGCTGCTGGCTCAGCCGCCCTGCTCAAGGCATTGCACCCCGACTGGTCGCCTGCCGAGATACAGTCTGCACTCATGACTACGGCAATTACGTCAGTTTTGCAAGAAGATAAATCCACGCCAGCCACTCCTTTTGACACAGGGGCAGGCCGGATCGATGTTTCTAAGGCTGCTCGAGCAGGATTCGTTATGGATGCTAATTATGCCAACTATATGACTGCCAATCCCTCGTTAGGTGGAGACCCAACGACGATCAACCTCCCCAGCCTTGGTAACGACGCAGTAGCTTCCAGTTGTTCATGGACACGTGTCCTGAGAAGCACGATGGACGTTGATGTGACGTGGACAGCCACAGTGGTTGAGCCTCCTGGCGTGACATTGAGCGTTAGCCCGTCCGTCTTTACTCTGCCAGCACGCGGCCTCCAATTGATCACGGTTACCGCAGATGTCAGTGAAACACCACTTAATGAGTGGCTCTTCGGACAGGTAACCTTTACCCCCTCGACCTCCGAAACAGTCGAGTCCCATTTCCCGGTATCAATTCAAACACGCGCATCCACACTGCCCAACGCCTTGCAATACAAGGATGCAGAAAGAAACGAAGTCCGTACCCTGGACGACCTGACGAGTATATACGATATTACAGAGCTTACAGCTACCTATTACGGTTTAAGCCCAGCCGACGTCTTTGAAGAATCATTATATCAGGACCCGACACCCGGCGACCCTATGGACTACCCGCCAGCCCCGGAATACGGCACTTTCAAGGTCATCCGAGATGTCGCTCCTGGCACCAAGCGGCTGGTTGCTGAAATCGTGGAAAGTACTTCTGTCGACACTGACTTGTTCATATGGAGTGTCAGTGCAGGGGAATATGTCTGCGAATCCACCAGTCCCGAACCTTATGAATATTGCAGCCTGGATAACCCGGACCCGGGTGAGTATTGGGTCATTGTGCAGAACTGGGAATCGAGCGACCCCAGCGGTAACAGTACAGACGATGTGAAGCTGGCGGTTGCAGAAGTGCCCAGCAACGACAGCAATAATTTGAGCGTTACCCTCGGCACTGTAAATACGAATGTGCCCGCAGGCCAGCCTTTTAATCTAAATATAGAGTGGAACCTTAGAGAAATGGCCCAATACTGGTACGGCGCTTTCAGCCTCGGCTCGGACTCAGCCAACGCGGGGAACCTCGGCACAGTAAATTTGGATTTGCATGTCGTAGACGACCCGATTGTTGTTTTCCCCGACGCTAATCTCGAGGCAGCGGTTCGCCAGGCTATCGATAAGCCCAGCGGTGACATACACCAGTCAGATCTCGATGGTCTCACTATGCTCGAGGCAGAATCAAGCGGAATCTCTGACATCACCGGCCTGGAGTTTTGCACCGATCTGATAGGGTTAGATCTTTGGGATAATAATATCAGCGATATCACAGCCCTTTCAAACCTAACCAACCTATTGATCCTGGCCCTTGAAGAAAACCGGATAAGCGATATCACACCTTTATCAAACCTCACAAACCTCCAATGGCTACTCCTGGGCGGCAATCAGATAAGCGATATCTCCTCTCTGGGAAACATGACTGGAATCCAGCTTTTGTTCCTTGATGACAACCGGATAGAAAATATTACACCGCTGTCTAATCTCACCAGCATGGAATATCTGGTTCTCAGTGACAACTGGATAAGTGATATATCACCCCTGGGGAACCTCACGGGAATGGCGCTTTTGTTCCTTGATGACAACATGATAGAGAACATTGCACCGCTGTCTAATCTCAGCAGCCTGAGAGGGCTGCTTCTCGGCGACAACTGGATAAGCGATATATCACCCCTGGGGAACCTCACGGGAATGATGCTTTTATTCCTCAATTACAACCTGATAAGCGATATAGAGCCGTTGTCAAACATGGACTCCCTCCAGTGGCTCGACCTCAGCATAAATGGGATAGGCAACCTCTCGGCCCTCTCGGCCCTCACCGACTTAACAGCCCTCGACCTTGGTTATAACCGGTTAGTGGACATCACCCCCACTGCAAACCTGACTAACCTGGAGTGGCTTGACCTTAGTGCTAACGATATAGGCAACATCTCGGCCCTCTCAGCCCTCACCAACCTGACAGCGTTAAAACTCGAAGATAACCAGATAAGCGACCTCACACCTCTGACAAACCTCTCCATGCTGGAGGGGCTGGACCTCAGCGCCAACGATATAAGTGACATTTCACTCCTTTCAACACTTACAAACCTGACAGACCTCGACCTTGGCTGTAGCTTTACGAGCGACCTCGACTTTCAATTGGAACTCTTTTTCTTACTAGAATCGCAGGCTTTGGCTAGCCAGATACTTGAGGATGGCTTTGCGTCGGGCCTCGCTGGCTTGAGCGAGCCCGGCCTCGCTTCCAGTCTCACAAACCGGATAGAGCAATTGCTTGAAGATAATCAAAAGGCCAGCGGGGATAACCCGAGGGCCGACAATACGTCCCTGCCAGATTTCACCAACCCGACCGAAAGGCATTCCGGAGACAAAAAGACTGCCCATGCCGAACCCTCTTCGAGTTCAACTGAATTGATAAAAGAGATTATCGGCGATGAAAAAGGCGACAACACAGGAGGCGGGATGGGCAACAATGTCTTCCCTGAAGGCATTGTCAGCGGGACAGATGAGGATTCTGACGGCAATCTGACAGGTGAAATCGCATCTGAACTGGACCTCTTATTAGACTTGCTGCCAGGATATGTTAGCGGAAACCGGATAGGTAACTTAACACCCCTGGCAAACCTCGGCAACCTAACCTGGCTGAATCTCAGCGATAACCTGATTATCGATATCTCACCGCTGGGTAACCTGACCGGTTTGGTGTACCTGGACCTTGGGAGTAACCAGATAGATGATGTGACTTTACTGGGTAATCTCACCAGCTTGGAAGAGCTCTACCTGTGGAATAACCAGATAAACGACCTCTTGCCTCTGGGAAACCTTACCAACTTGACTGACCTCTACCTCTGGCGTAACGAGATAGGCAATATCTCGCCATTAGAGAACCTCATCAACCTTAATACCCTCCACTTAGCGTGGAACCCGATAAGGGATATCTCGCCTATCTCTGAACTCACCGGCTTGACTGAACTCAGGCTTGGATTGACCCAGTTAAGGGACATATCGCCTCTGAGGAACCTTACTGAATTGACCGACCTGGGCCTCAGCTTGACCCGAATAAGTGACATTTCGCCACTCTCCGGGCTTACAGGGCTGACGAGCCTCCGTCTTACAGCAGACCGGATAACGGATATCTCGCCACTACGCGACCTCACCAATTTGACCTCGCTGCGCTTAGGGTGGAACCAGATAAGTGACATCTCGCCAATCTCCGGGCTTACAAATTTAAAAGAACTCAGGCTTTCCGGAAATCAGCTATGCGATATTTCACCGATATCGGGGCTTACAGGTTTAACAGAACTCAGACTTTCAGGTAACGGGATAACCAACATCTCCGCACTCTCTAACCTCGTCAACCTGACTGACTTGCGCCTTAACCAGAACCGCATAACCAATATCTCTCCGCTTTCCGGGCTGAACAACCTGACCACACTTAACCTTGGCCGGAATCGGATAAGCAACATAACTGCCTTAGGAAACCTCACCAACCTGACTGACCTGGCCCTCTGGGGCAATCAGATAAGCGATATCTCGCCTCTGGCCACTCTTCCCTATCTGATGTACCTCGACCTGGACGAAAATCAGATAAGTGACATTTCGCCTCTTTCCAATCTCGTCTATCTGATGTACCTCGACCTGGACGAAAACCAGATAAGCGACATTGCTGCCTTAGGAAACCTGACCTACCTGTTTGAACTGTATCTGTGGGAAAACCAGATAAGCGATATCTCGCCTCTTTCCAATCTCGTCTATCTGATGTACCTCGACCTGGACGAAAATCAGATAACTGACATTACTGCCTTAGGAAACCTGACCAACTTGATTCAACTGGCCCTCTGGGATAATCAGGTAAGCGACATCTCGCCTCTTTCCAATCTCGCCAATCTGATCTACCTCGACCTGGACGAAAACCAGATAAGTGACATTACTGCCCTAGGAAACCTCACCAGCTTGACTGTCCTCCACCTATGGGACAATCAGATAAGCGACATTCCACCTTTATCCAAACTCACCAAGCTTATATTCCTGGATATGTGTGAAAACCAGATAGGTAATATTACTGCCTTAGGCAACCTCACCAGTTTGATTGGGCTAGATCTATGTGGTAATCAGATAAGCGACACCTCTCCTCTGGCCAGTCTCACCGGGCTAGCTTACCTCGATTTGTGTGAGAACCAGATAAGCGATATAAACGCCATGGGAAATCTCGCCAGTCTATACAATTTATATCTCTGTGATAATCAGATAAGCGATATCCTCCCACTGGTTCAGAACAATGGCCTGGATGAGGGGGATACGGTTGACTTGGAGGAGAACCCCTTGAGCTCTACCTCTATCAATGAGTATATACCTCAGCTTGAGCAGAGAGGGGTATGGGTTTGGTGGACAGTTCCGCCTGCGCCCACGCCGTACTTCCCACCTGTGTATGTACCTGCGGCTCCGACACCAACGCCTGAGCCAACGCCTGAGCCAACGCCGGTACCGACAGTCGAACCCTGTAATTGGACAGGAACGTGGAATACAAACTGGAATACAATGGTACTGGTGCAAACAGGTGGGCAAGTAACTGGAACTTACGAATATGAAGGTGGACGAATTGTGGGTGTGGTATCAGGTGATACATTGAGAGGCACGTGGCTAGAGGCACCATCCTATAGCCCACCCGATGACGGAGGAGATTTTGAATTCACTATCTCGTCAGATTGCAGCTCATTTACCGGGAATTGGCGATATGGTTCTACAGGTGATTGGGAGGAGGACCATCCGAACTCAGGATGGACAGGCGATAGAGTGAGTTCATCAATCACAACGCCGACACCGGTACCCATGCCTACTCCGGCACCAACGCCCAGTCCAGCAGGTCGAGTAATGGACTTATCAGACATTGTTCGCGAGGACGGCCAGGCCCTGCACGATATAGACTTTGTTACTAGCGATGGATTGGTGAGGCTCAGTATTGGCGAGTTCGCAATAATACGTACGCAGGATAACAAGCCGCTGGTTTATATAGGTGCCGAAGCTTGTGTTGGGCCGTCACCTGACCCGCCGCCCGAGTACCACATTATTGGCTCCGTCTACGAGTTTGTCCCTGACGGGGCTACATTCGAACCATCGCTCGGTGTAACTATGTCGTACAATCATACTTGGCTTCCGGAAAGAGTCGCTGAAGAGGAGTTGATTATAGGTTACTATGACATAGCAACAGGACAGTGGACACTGCTTCCGTCGCTTGTGGACATTGAGAATAACACCGTTACAGCGCAGATAAACCACTTTACTAAATTTGTCATCTTAGGCAAGGAAGTCACAGCTACTGCGCCGCTGAATGTATTCTTAATCATAGTCCCATCTTTGGTTGCGCTGATTATGATTGGAGTTTTGCTATCTATCCTATTTGCAGGCAAAAAGCGTACCAGGACGGCGCACTAAACACTGGCTTGTAATGTGCAGCTAGGCTCGAAAAAATCTTTTTTTTACCTAATACTGGGCATCATAAACAATTCATGGCATTGTCCATGCGTGGGCATTACAGCAACAGCGAGCACTACCCCAGCTCCGTCATAACGCACAAGCTGCTTCGGGAGACACCAGGATTGAAATCCTTACGTCTTCCCTGTCCCTGGATACATATCTCTACCCCTCTACTCCAGCACAGCATAACAAGCCTAGCAATTCTCCGTGCTGTCCCGACATGCTGCCCCGGTGTCAACTATGCTGCTCTACGCTGTTGCCCTAAAACCCGATTCAGATTATCCGTTGAATTTATTTTTCAAATTTTCAATCCAAGTTTGGATTATGTCCAATTTACGTTCAGGCGTATCAATCAAGCAAGGAAGCTAAATAATCTATAACTAATTAGTTCTACTTCATTGTCAATTGATATTGACAATGAAAATAGCTTCGAGTAATGTGGGTGTACGACCGCATAGTAGGAAGTCAAATCGTAGAGCGTCTAATTATATAAAAAAGAAAGGAGGCATAGCAGTGATTTTAGCTATGGTGGGCGATGCAGGTCTCGAACCTGCGACCTTCTGTGTGTAAAACAGACGCTCTAACCGCTGAGCTAATCGCCCACATGGCGCGCTTGGCGGGACTCGAACCCGCGACCTTAGCCTCCGCAGGGCTACGCTCTATCCAATTGAGCTACAAGCGCTCTTCTTTTGTAAAGAAGGCGAAAAAGAAATTCTTTTTCAACCACCTGTGTCCCCTACGTTTGGGGGAAGTTAAGTATTGGGGGATACCCCCAATACCCAGCAAAGGGGGAAAGCGAGGCTCAGTGCAACATCTTGCCCCTATATTTTGCATTCTGCGATTTTCAATCTGAAATTGCTTAAGAATGGTGCCGAGGGTGAGATTTGAACTCACACGCCCTTTCGAACACTACGCCCTGAACGTAGCGCGTCTGCCATTCCGCCACCTCGGCTTACACATGCCAATTATAACTTGTCAGTGTTTGGGGGTCAAACGCCGATAGCTTTCAGCAGTCAGCTACTATCTCTCCCAGAATTCCTCTCCCTTGACGGGAGAGGTAAGGTGGGAACTAATCCCCCTCCCTCTGCCTCCCTCCAGGGGAGGGAGGACTGCAAAATGCCGTTAGTGGTGAGCCAAGCTCAGAACCGGCTTGTCGAACCATGAACGGCCCTTCGACAGGCTCAGGGCGAACGGATTGAACCAAGCTTTTCAACCCCCTGTGTCCCCCAGTCTTGGGGGAGAGTTAAAATTTGGGGGACATCCCCAATTCCCCAGTCCTTCCGAAGAAGGACCCCTCTGCACTTCCCAAGGTTCATACGCCAATAGCTTTCAGCAGTCTCAGCCATCGGGATCTCTTTCAATTGTTAACCGTTCTTCGGTTGAGGGATATACCTAATAACCACCTACGAATCACGATTCGAGTCGCGCAACTATAACCCTTCGACACAACCGAAGTCTCCCTGATATTACCTATGTCGTTCCACAAAACGACCCATGCGACGCAGCGCCTCTTCTATATCAGAAAGCGCCGTAGCATAGCAGCAGCGCACATACCCCTCACCACTCTCCCCGAAGGCCTGTCCCGGAACTACAGCCACCTTCTCCTCAACGAGAAGCTGCTCGGCAAACTCGTTCGAGGAAAGCCCCGTCACCTTCACAGAGGGGAAACAATAGAATGCACCCCTGGGCTCGAAGCAGGCAAGGCCGATATCGTTAAAGCCCTTCAGCATAACACGACGCCGCCGGTCATAGTCGGCAACCATCTCCTTGACCACAGCATCACCAGCCCTAAGAGCTTCAGTAGCTGCCATCTGCGCTACTATCGGGGCACACAGCATAGTATATTGATGAACCTTGGTCATCGCCTCTATAATCTCCGGCCTGGCAGCAGCATAACCTACCCGCCAGCCAGTCATAGCGTAGGCTTTGGAGAACCCGCCGAGAAGAATGGTGCGCTCCTTCATCCCAGGAAGTGAGGCAAAGCACGTGTGCTTAACCCCATATACCAACCGATCGTATATCTCATCAGAGACCACTATAAGGTCGTTTCTCCGGGCAACTTCCGCCACCTCCGCCAGCTCATCTCTCTCCATCACCGCCCCGGTGGGGTTATTGGGATAGCCCAAAAGTATGGCTTTAGTCCTGGGGGTGACACGCTTCTCAATATCAGCAGCTTTGACCTTGAAGTCACTTTCGACTGTGGTGGGCACCGGAACGAATACGCCTTCCGCTAGCACAGTGCAAGGCCCGTAGGAAACATAGCTGGGGTCTGGGGAGAGAACCTCGTCTTTAGGATTGATGATAGACCTCATCGCCAGGTCCAGCCCCTCACTGACGCCCACGGTGATCAAAATCTCAGTCTCCGGGTCATATTCCACATCATAGCGCGAGCGCAGATGTCGTGCCAGTTCCTGCCTTAGCTCCAGCAACCCCTTGTTGGAGGTATACATGGTATAGCCCTTCTCAATGCTGTAGATGCCAGCCTCACTGACATGCCAGGGGGTAACAAAATCAGGCTCACCAACCCCCAAAGAGATAGCACCTTCCATCGTAGAAAGGATATCGAAAAACTTCCTGATGCCTGAAGGGGAAATATTTGCAACCCGCTGCGAGATAATGCCGCGGGCACGCTTGGAGCGAACCGCACTCCTGGCAGACATGGGCGCACCTCCTCTACTATAAGGTCAGCGGCTGCCGCCGTCCCTTCTCTCCGCCACCATCCAGAACTTCCCCGTCCTCCTTATACCGCTTGAGCAAGAAGTGGGTCACAGTACCCTGCACAGACTCCAACGGGGCCAGTTTCTGCCAGACAAAGGCAGCAGCCTCATGCATGGTCTTGCCCACGACGAGCACAGCCAGGTCATAGGTGCCCGAGACCAGGTAGACCGACCTCACCTCTGGGAAACGATAGATGCGCTCGGCAATGGCATCGAAGCCCACATTTCGCTGAGGCTGAATCTTGACCTCGATGAGGGCTTGCACCTGCTCCTCACCCAGCCTCTCCCAGTTGACTATCGTTTTGTATTTGACGATGACATGGTCTTTTTCCGCTTTAGCGATCGTTTTCTCGACCTCCTCCACGGACAGGCCGGTCTGGGTAGCTATTTGCTCCGGCGTTGCTCTGGCGTCCTTTTCCAAGGCTTTGAGAACTTCTTTATTCATGTTATTCACCTCACTCCCTGCCCTCTCTCCTCATAGGAGAGGGGAAGATTAAGAGACACCCCCAAACCCCCTGGCAGTCCTTCCTACAGAAGGACTGCACCTCTCAGGGCAATTCATGAATTGCCCCTACATTTTGCATTTGCGATTTGAACTATCTAGAGCTTCGGCCTCCTCTTCTGCCATCCTGTCGCCTGCTCATAGGCGTAGGCGACTCGAAATAGCGTCTCCTCGGAGAACGGCTTGCCCAGAATCTGCATGCCTACGGGAAGGCCATCCGCAAACCCTGCGGGCACGGATATTCCCGGGATACCGGCGATGTTTATGGGCAGGGTGCAGACATCGCTCAGATACATCTGGAGCGGGTCATCCGCCTTCTCCCCAATG
>CAYGWR010000005.1:0-36781 GCA_964353645.1 uncultured Dehalococcoidia bacterium | reverse complement strand
ATAGACTTGCCTTGAGGAAGGCGGTCGATACATAAATTGAGGAAGCTGCCTACCGCCAGGCCGAGCAGAGCAAAACCAACCGTTATTATTGCTGTCATGCGAGCATTCAGCCTCCAACATGTAGGGGCGAACCAGTGTGTTCGCCCTTGAACCAAATGGGGCATCCTTCCAAGAAGGATGCCCCTGCGAATTTGCTGCTAGCTGACCTCTTATTTACCACTTTTCCTTGAGCATCAGCCCCACGTTGACCAAATACTGCTCCAGCGGGAAATTCGGAGGACACCCCGGAGGAGGCTCAACGCGGGCCACTTTGCGTCCGCTAGCCTGTGCCAGCTTTGCAGGCATCTCAGGGTCGAGAGCAAGCCCTCCGCTTAGATAGATAGGGGTATCAGCGGTTATGCCGGAATCATTATGGCTGCGGTTATAATAATCTACAGTGAAGGGAAGCTCCCGAATAAGGTTCTGCCAGGCTGCCTCCAGGCTAGGGTTAGCATCCTTCACCGGAATGTTGCGGAACAGGCCGGGGAAGGTCTTATCCACAATGACTATCTCGATGGTATCAACCTCGCCATGTACTATGATGCCGCTCTTACAGTTGACGGCTCGGGCTAAGGCGAAAGGTCTAAGCTCCAGCCCTTTTAGCTTTAGCCCCGCGGTGCGACAGGTCTCCACCATATTGATGACGTTGTTTCTGGGCACAGCCAGGGCATAAACCGACTGCTTCTCCTTTGTTACTACCCCATTGGCCATTGCCTGCCAGTAAATGTAGTCTGCGTCCGCAGCACCTGGCATGAGCCTCTTCACCTCCCGGACCACCACATCTTCCAATTTCCCCCCTTTAATCCGGGGCAGTGTCAGCACCTGACCGGCGCTGCCCGTGCTGGGCAAAGCAGAAAGCACCCCGCTGCGCGGGACTCCCTTTTCCTGAACTGCCTCGGCCATAACCTTGCCCACATCCTGAGGTGCGGAGACCAGCCCATCTTTTACGAAATTGGGATTCAGGGGAACACTGTACCAGCTTTCAATCTTTTTCCCGGCAAAGGTAAGCATCTTCAGGGACAGGCTTTCAATCGTGAACGCCATCCCATGGCTATTAAAAAGCTCCATTTTTGCCCTCCCTCCAGCCTCTTGACCTTATTTTTTATGTCATTGCGAGTCAATATGTTCCCTTAACCAATCACCGTGTCAGAACGACCACAGTAAACGTGGTGCCCTCGCTGGGAGTGAGAGTGGAAGATACATTCTCAAGCCTCAGGCTGAGGAACTGTCCTTCTTCCAGGTAGCTCAAGAAGGAGTTCATCGCCTCATGGCCCCCGCTTACCTGCACGCGGGTATCATACCGGGTATACTTCTGCCCACCAATCGTCTCAGCCCCAACTGCGTTGGGAGTCAGGCTGACAAGCTCCACCCCGTACTTGTCCGCTGCCCCCGCTATGTAAGCGCTCAGCCCCACACTTGGAAACGAGGGCAGGAAACTGGGACTGCCTGTCAAGCTAGCCTGCTCTGCCTGCAGCTTTGCCAGGTCATACTGATCCTGCGCATTAATCAAACTCACTTTGGCGACCTTTACCTGCGTCTCAAGCTTCGCCTGCTCGTCTGCGGACGATTGCGAGCCTGAGTAAAAAATGAAGGTGACTACCACAAGGATGACCACTACTGCGATGAGAGCAGCCAATCTGGCATTGCGTTTGACTAAATTAATTATCTGCGTCATCTGCCACCCCCTGTCGCAACACTTATAGTCAGCAAGAATGACCCTTCGCCAAACGTGCCAAACGATGGCAGCCCCGCAAGAGAGAACCTGAGGTCGTTATCCAGGGCGCGCCCGTAGTCAGAGACATCGGTGTAGCTTGAAGCGGTACCTTTTATTTCAAGGGCATTGCCTTTCTGAGTAATAGTAGTGATATCCACCCCCACAGGGACAAGGGAGTACACCCCGGCCAGGGCATTCCCCCACATCACCCTGGAAGCCACAAAAGCCTCATAACCCTGCTTTGCTGCCTTTAGCTGGTTGATTGAGCTGATGAGGTTCAAGGCCTCAGGGTTACTTGATAGGGTCGCGGTCTGCTGCTGGGTGGTCTCTATCTGGCTCCCCAGGTTGGCGATCTCAGCCTGGCTATCGCTCTTGGCATTGAAAAAGTAGAAGCAGCCCAAACCCAGAAGCAGAATGACGACTACCAGGGCAAACGTCCTGGTATCTATCAGAGCCTTAGGACGCAGCTCCGCTGGAAGAATATTGATATCAATGTTCATTTTTCTCTTACCCTCCAACCTCATAATGTCATGGATGTGCCCACATAGATATTACATGGCCTGGCAACCTTTTTTCAATCCCCCAAATTCCCTATTCCTGGTGGCCTTTTAGTTCTGGCCGGTACCTCGCCCGCCTGTAAGGAAGTATCCCCCCCTCACTTTATAACCCTGCTTTTTCCATCACTACTTAGTTCCCAGCTCGTAGCTATAGGTTATGGCAGCCACATTGAAGGCATAGTCCGCCTTCGGTATCACGGAAGTCTTAAAGGAAAGGACAATGTAGATAAGATTCCAGCTATCAGTCCCGGTGGTAAATTTTACGTTAGCCTTTGTACTGTCTTGAACATTTTGTGTTATAGAGAAGGTGTCTATATCCACCCCGGCGACGCCCACTGTTGGAGTTCCATTAAGAACATTGCCGTCGGGATTCGCAGGAGGGTCGATTAGATTGGTGAAGCTGCTCTCAGACTCCCCCTTGAATTTGATGTAGTCACCACTATATATCGAATCTCCTTCTCCTACGAAATAAGTTAATCTGCCTACTGCCAGACCATCGGGAGGGTAGAAATCCTCGAGGGTGAATGGAATGTCGCGGTCCATTCCGGAGTAAAAGGGGCATTCGAGGGCATTATGAATAGGGTCATATAAGTAAAATTGATGAGCCGTCTCACTGGGACTGCTATAGACGATTATCAACGACCACCCCGAATAGCACCACTCAGGCCAGGACTCACCGTGAGAGTAATATTGGTGCTCATCTCCCGGTATGGCGTATACTCCGTCGACACCATAATTACCGTTGCCGCTGCCCTTGACTATATCTGTCACATCCCTGAAGCAAGCGTAACTCCACCCCTTGCCATCATTATCAAATACTATAGGCTGAAGTGGGGTGCCCCATCTATCGTAAGCAGCATGAGTTACCGGAATAGGATCGTTATGAGACCAGTGGCTGGCCCAGTAGTCTATGGTTACAGTCCCCGCCAGACAATCGTTGATAACTGCGACCTGGCCGCTGGCGAGGGTCAATACATAGTCAGTTCCACCCACCAGAGTCTGCGAACCTGTAACGCTGTAGTTTATAGTAACCGGACCGAATAGAGCATCATCTATAATCGTGACATTCCCCGTAGCATAGTTCAGGATATAGTCATCACCTTCAATCAACAGGTCGATACCGATCTGAACTCTAGCCTGAGGTGATTGCAGGACAGGTTTATAATCCGTGAAGAAGGTATTGTTACCATCCCCAGCATACGTTTGCCCCAAGGGCTCATCGCAGTACCTCTTGGGAGACAGCGTAGCAGTCAGCTCCTCTGGAAGCACAACCATGGGCTCGCGTAAGGTAGCGTTGGCGTAAGCGTAAGCAGTATACAGGTCATTACCATCCCTATCTTGCACTGCGAAAGTTTCAGGCCCGTATTCCTTGGGATACATGAAATCAATTTGAGTATCTGCGACTGCCTGGTCTCTCCTGAATGCAGACCAGTAGAGCCAGGCTGCCTTAACCTCAGCATCTATCGGGATATCGGTAATTTGAGAGTAGCTCGGCGTATAAGGTGTCTCCCGTATTCTTTTCGAATCACTGTTCATATCTCTCAACAGGGTATTACCTATCGCTTTATAGTTGCCGTAGGTGGCTAATCCCCTCTTGTTTAACTCACCCTGCCCTACATAGGCTTCAACCCTGGTGTTGGTTCCCCATATTTCATTGCTGGCTTGTGAGGTTGTCCGGTAAAGCGAATAACCTGTATCCCACGAGAGACACAGCTCACCCCCGCTCTTATGAGCCTCCATCCAGACAAACATCCCCTGGTCCTCCTCGCCGCCGCTAAATATAAAAGTCAAGCTCCTGACGATGGGCAAACCTCCAGCGCCAACAGGCTGCGCCAGGTTAACTGTGGGACTGAAATCCCACTGGACCACAGTGCCGCCAGCGAAGGCTGGAACGATATGGGACGGCTCAATCATAGGGATGCCAAAACCATCAGTTACCTTGCCATACTCCATCCCCGGAGGCAGCCACACCGCCAGGCTGTCCATAAATACATCACCGATGTTTTCAATATAAGCCACTTCCAGGGTGTAAATATCAACCTTGGCGCCAACCCATACGTCGTCCACATAGAAGTGGTCGCTATCGGAGATGCTCACATCATCAACATAGAAACTGCCACGAAGACTAGCGGTAACGCTCAAATCATCGATGTAAAAGTAGTCGGAAGTGTCCGAAGAACTGCCCGTCATGCTAGCATTTAAACGAATATACAACTGGGTAGTCCCCACAGGGACAAGATCAAACACGTTGTAGGTAAAAAGCTGATAACTGGTTGTAACACTCAGTGTCCTGGTCGTCCAACTGCTGCCATTAGCGCTAAGCTGTAGAGTCAGGGTGTCACCACCGTCTGCGCTGCGAGACCTGGCATAGAATTTAATCTGAGGGCTGTCTTGCCCTGAGATATTCACTATTCTAGTGGCACTCGCAACTCCCGAAGCCGAGCCACCTGTTCTTCTGAGCTCTAAAGCACGGGTGCCGCCTGAACGAGCATAATTTGTCCCACTCCCGGAATATGTATAAAGACCGGCAGCGCCTAAACCGCTGCTGCTCGTAGTCCAACTCCCTGTCCAGCCGCTGCCACTATTTGGCCAGCCGCTCTCAAAACCGTCCGATGCCACCGTGCCTGAATATGGCGTTAACGATCCCGCAAAAGAAATCCAGAAGTTGCCAGAACCCTGGTAGTACGAGGACAAGTCTTTATCATAAAACGTATAATTCGGGCTGCTAGCGCTAGTCCATGTCTGAAGGGTGGTCCAATTTGTTCCGTCTGAGCTCACCCGGAGATATGCCTGGTCACTAGGCCCGAAAGCGCTCGGCTTAGCCCAGAACTTGAGATGAGGTTTGTCGGCTGAGGAAAGGTCTACAGCCCGCTTTGCGGAGCCGCTGTTGGGAGTGATTTTGAGGTGATTAGGAGCGCTATTAGGGCTCCCATCCGGCACGACACTGGCGGTTCCTAATGGCACCCAGTTGCCAACCCACGCACCTGTTCCCCCGCCCCAGACGATGCCATCATCAAAACTATCCGCTGCTATATTACCGCTGTTGGCGTTATTCTGTGCAAATTTAACCCAGAACTCCGTTGCGTCAGCATAAGCAGGATTGATATCGGTGAGGTTCATGTCAAAAGATTCATATACACCGGTGTCGTTGCCATGAGACCATATCTCAACAGTATCCCAGTTCGTTCCATCAAGGCTCACCTGGCAACTCGCAGTATCTCCTTCCTCAAACGAGCCCGCATTGGCATAGAATTTAAGAACAGGATCATAGAACCCAGCAAGAGAAGTCTCACGCTGAGCCGACCCCGACGCGCCCGTGAAGCTCAGGTGATAGGTACCCTTATATGGAGCAACATTGGAGACGCTGGCGCTGCCCGTGTGAGTCCAGTTGCCATCCCAACCAGAGCCTCTGGACCATGCGTCAGCAGGTGGAGTCTCGAAGACATCGGATGCCGCAGTCGCCTCCACATTCGTGAACAGCCCCGCTGTGGGAAGTTTCTCCGCATAATAACCCATTGTGGGTGCCTCAAGGTGGATATTAGTGTCATCAATCTCACCGGGAATCCAGATCTTCTCCACCGTAGCTTCTATGTCCCTGTCGTTCCAGCCCTGAGGCACCTCAATGGTGTACGAAGGATTGTCCCAGTAGTTTAAAGCCACAATAGGGTCATCCTCATCCAGTGGGTCTGCATGCTTTATCTGGTACATGGCATCCTCTATGCCAGCATCAGCGGCGTACAGCTCCAGAGTCCTTTCCTCGCGCACCCGGGCGCTCTGGTGCCCTGCGTAGGTGAATTGCAGGATAGGTGTTATGATAAGGGCAGCCAGCGCTACAATGATGGTCACATAGACCAGGACTTGCCCTGACTCGCCTTTTTTGAAATCTGAAATTAACCTCATCGTCCACCTCCTGCTGTGAGACAGAATACCCTTACACTTGCCTATTTAAGGGCTCTGGGATTGATTTCATACACTGCGCTTGCCTCGGCTGTGTCGACCTTGGTAGCAACGCTCAACTTGACTATTGCAGTATCATTCCCTTTACAAAAGGCGCACCAGGTACCTCCTGGAAGCTCTTCAGAAGCGCATAAATCAGTACCTACCTCACCCGGCGCCAGGTATTCCCCAACAATCGTTGTCCCGTAGTCTGTCCAGTTCCCTATGCCCCTCGGTTTAAGCTCTTGTGTCCGTTTTAGCTTCCACAAATCACGTCCCATATCATCAACCATGCCTTCAACTTCGTAGGTAATCCTGTTCTCATCACCATCCCACTCTACCCATCTCGCAATTAATGGGAACCCTATTCCTTCAGGGTCACTCAGCTCAATTGTCTGTGCCTGAACCACATCCTCGCCAACCCAGAAACCTACATACTGCACCTGAAGTGTAGCCTCTGTTTTATCTCTGTCCTCGGCGCTCCTGATAATCATGGTGCTGAAGAGGGTCAAAGCGCCGGTCACAATAAAGGCGCTGACTGCGAGCGCTATCATTAACTCAGCAAGAGTAAAGCCTCGCTGCCCCCATATCCTTTGCCTGCTACGCCAAAGACAGATCATCCTATTCCTCATGGGCGGTCAACCTTGTAGTTCCTGGTCGTGAGTATCAATTTATCTACGTGATATATCTTTACTGTTATTTTCTGAATGCCTTCGTCCTGACCCGCTGGCAAATCCTCATGCTCCTGGGTTTCCGGGTCAATCGTGATGGGCTGGACAAGGAGCTCTATCTCATAGGTAGCGTCAGGAGCGGTGACCTTAGTATATTCAGGATAGGGAACTGTGGCATTCCCGTAGATATAAGGCACGCTCTTGATGTATTCCAACTGGTTTCGGGTCAGGCTCTCAGCAATCTTCTGCTCGTTTCGTCTGAACTCAGCCTTGTTGATTATCATGAGGGTTGGGGCTATGGAGGCAGTTATCAATCCCAGGACAACAATGGCTATGACTACCTCAACAAAGGTAGTGCCACGTGAGCTACCGAAGAGAGATCTTCGAGAGAACTGCCTTACACGCTTCCACATGTCATGCCACCCATCTTTCTCCCTTTTGCCTATTACGATTCAGGAAGCGCTCCCACCAGCGAGTAGATAGAGCTGAATATGGTTACGGCAATGAGGCCTATCATTAGCCCCACACCGATTGTCAACGCCGGCGTCAGCATCCCGGTAACCTGAGCTATGGCTGCATTCGATTCCTCCTCATAGAATACGGAGACTTTTATCAGATGGCTTTCCAGGTTACCTGATTCCTCGCCTACACCTATCATCTCCGACATCAGCCCGGGGAAAATAGGGTCGGAGGCTATTGCCTGAGAGAATAGCTTACCGTCACCCACGTTAGAGCGCACATTAGCCACTGCTTCAGCCAGCACAAGATTATCGGTTGTCTCTGAAGAAAGCTTGAGGGCCTCAAACAAGGATACGCCTGCTGCTACCAGCATGCCCATATTTCTGGTGAATCTGGCCAGCCCTCCTTTGAGGGTGGCACCCCCTATGACAGGTATCTTCAATATAAAACGGTCCTTATTCTTTTTTCCTGACGGCGTTCTAATATACAACATGCCTGAGATAGCTACGAGCACCACTGTCAGGATCATATACATAAAGTTGGCGCTGAAGAAATCGCCCACTGCAATAAGCGCCCTGGTCATAGGCGGCAACTCTGCATCAAACTCCTTAAACATAGAGGTCAGCGCAGGCACCACAAAGGTTAGCATCACAAATATGGCGCCGACTGCAAGAAGCATGACGAACGCCGGATACGCCAGGCTACCTTTGATTTTCTTAGCTGTAGCCTCGTCTCTCTCCATATGAGTGGCTATATCCTTTAGCACCTGGGACAGATTGCCTACCTCCTCGCCTGTTCTGAGCAAATAAACATAAAAGTTAGGGAAGACTTTAGGATATTTAGCGCATGCTTCGGAGAAGCGCGCTCCCCTCTCCAGCTCCTTTATCACCTCGTGCATCACAGCTCTGAAACTTGCCCTGCCGAAGCGGCCTTGTATGGTCAGGGCGCGCAATATAGGGATACCGGCTTCAAGAAGGCTGGCCAGGTTACGGCTGAACAGGATTACATCATGTTTCTTCACTCCGAAGAGTGAGGGCAGCATCCGGTACAGAGAAGGTATTTTTATACCCTTTTTCAAATCGATGATGGTAAGCCCTGACTTCCACAATATCTCTTCAGCGGTCGTCTCTGATTCAGCCTCAACGACGCCGTTAATCAGACTCCCCTCGGCTGTACTGGCGGTATACTTAAACTCCATGGCTTCACCTCCACCACACTTCCATGTTAGGCACCAAGGTGCAGACTGTCCATAGTACTTTGGAAGAAATGGCATAGTGATTTAGTTATATTTCGAAGTAACCAACTATATAAGGAATAGAGGTTGCCGGTTGTTTTAGAGGATGGTGAACACATTGCGCAGGATCTCGCCCGGGGCAGTGAGCCCGTCCTTGACCTTTTGCATGCCATCACGACCCATAGGGATCATGCCTTCTTTGATCGCCTGCTCTTTGAGCTCGCCAGCGGATGCCCCTTTCATCAGCGTTTTCCTCATAGGGTCACTAAAAGTAAGCAGTTCATACACACCTATCCTGCCTAAGAAACCGCTGCGCGCGCAGAAGTTGCATCCCCGGCCAACCGAGAATTTGTCCTTGGTCTCACCCATCGCTGTCGCATAGGCCATAGCTTCAGCAGGAGGAACCCCTGTCATCTGGCGGCAATAGGGGCATACCTTTCTCACCAGCCGCTGAGAAAGGCTCCCGATCACTGCCGAGGTAACGAGGAAAGGCTCCACGCCCATATCTATCAAGCGAATCAAGGCACTTACAGCGTCATTAGCATGGATAGAACTCAGCACCAGGTGACCGGTGATTGCTGCTTGAACAGCGGTGGTAGCAGTCTCGGTATCTCTGATCTCACCGACCAGGATGACATCCGGGTCAAGTCTCATGATCGCTCGTAACCCTACCGGGAAAGTAATGCCCGCCTGCCGGTTGACCTGTATCTGGTTAATACCCTTAAAACCATACTCTATGGGGTCTTCAATGGTCATTATGTTGCGCTCTTTGGCATCGAGCTTCTGCATTGCAGAGTAGAGAGTAGTGGTCTTGCCTGAACCGGTAGGACCGTTTACCAGAATCATGCCAAAAGGCGATGTCAAAAGCTTCTCAAACGGCTGCAAAACCGAGGGGGTCATTCCTAGCTCAGGGAGTTTTATCAGGAGCATGGATTTGTCCAACACCCTCAGCACCGCCATCTCACCATGAGCCCCTTCGATAGTAGCCACCCGGAAATCCACCCTCTTATTGCCTACGGTAGCACCGAACTGTCCGTCCTGAGGACGGCGCCGTTCGGCGATATTCAGATTAGCCAACACCTTAATTCTAGTGAGAATAGCAGTATGCACTCCCAATGGAAGACGGACTGCATCATGCAGCACGCCATCTATCCTGTTTCGTACCAGAAGGCTATCCTCTTGCGGCTCAATGTGTATATCTGAGGCTCGATCTCTTACCGCTTGAGTAAGCATCATATCTACCGCCTGCACAACCGGAGCTTGCTTCAGCGCCTCGGCATCAGAGACATCTCCGGCTTCCGTCTCTACCTTCAGATTGGCTATCTGGCTTACCTGCTGCTCAATCTGCGAAGTCAGCTTGTAATTGCCATCTATAGCCTTATCCAGCTTCATGCCGACGGGGATAACCATCACAATACGTTTTCGGGTCAAAGAAGCCAGTGTATTAACAGCCCGAAAGTCATGCGGATCTTCTGTAGCTACAGTCAGCGTATCACCATCTACTGAAACTGGTAAAACACGGTGCTCCCTGGCCACTTGCTCCGGCACCAAAGCTATAGCCTCAGGCTGGACATCAAAGCGAGCCAGGTTGACGACAGGAACACCATATTTCAAGCTAAGAACAGAGGCTAATACCTCAGAATCAATTAGGCCCTGCTCTAAAAGCACTTCGGCCAATTTCTTGTTTGACCTGGCAGCAATTTCCTGGGCAGTGCTCAACTCAGCCTCACTGATGAAGGCTCCCTTCAACAGCGTTGCGCCCAAGTCACCGCCATTATCGATGGAGTTCGTCTCTGCCAATTCCTAACTCTCCTGTGCTAGCTCTTCTAGAGGGATACTCCTCCTTAATATAACATAGCATAATATAGCCAACAAGACAAATCCCAGTACAAAAGGATACCCTGGAGAAGACAGCTAATTCAATTTGCCTACCGGTTCCTTACTGCGATGGCGCGAGTTGTAGGCAGGAAAAGCTTTCTCCAGTTCCTCAGGTCTTTGTGCCCTGAGTAAAGCCTCCTCGAATTCGATAATGCCATTCTTCACTGCAGCTTCTAGAGCCTGGTCAAGTGTATGCATCCCTTGCTGACTGTTTGTCTCAATAATTGAGGAGATCTGGTGGGTCTTATTCTCCCGAATAAGATGGCGGATAGCATAATTGGCTAACATTATCTCGAAGATTGCTACCCTCCCCCTGCCATCTGTCCTGGGTACAAGAAGTTGCGACAGCACTGCCTCTAAGGTTAGTGCCAACTGCGCCCTGACTTGATCCTGCTGCACCGAAGGGAACTCACTAATGAGACGGCTTATGACATTAGCAGCGCCCTGCGTATGTGCTGTAGCCAGCACCAGGTGACCTGTTTCGGCAGCCGAAATAGCTGCAGCTATGGTAGCTACATCACGCATCTCTCCCACAAGTATGACATCCGCGTTCTGTCGCAAGGCATGCCTCATCGCAGAGGCAAAAGATGTGGTATCTTCATCCAGTTCCCTCTGAAGAATAAGGCACTTCTTATTGGAATAGAGATACTCGATCGGGTCCTCAACAGTGACAACCTTTTTACTGGCTTTCCCATTAAGGTAATCGATCATAGCAGCCAGCGTAGTTGACTTACCGCTGCTTGTCGGTCCAGTCACCAGAATCAAGCCTTTTCGCTTCAGGATCAAGGTTTTGCAGATGTCAGGAAGACCCAATTCTTCCATTGAGGGCACCTTCACAGGCAGACATCGAATAGTAAGCGCAATGCTGCCCCTCTGCATGGAAGCATTCACCCTGAACCTGCCCACCCCAGAGATGCTGTAGGCAAAGTCAAGTTCGAGCTCTCTATAGAAAGCCTTCTGCTGCTTCTCCGACGTGATAGATTCAAATGCTTTCTTGACCTCCGCAGGCGACAGCAACTCTCCGCTAACGGGAACGAGCTCATGATTTAAACGGAGCATGGGAGGAGCTGGAACCACCAGGTGAATATCATTGGCTCCCCATTGCATAGCTACACGAAGAAGTTCATCTACATCCATTTCATGCCTCTTTTATGTCCGGTGATAGGCTTTGCTTATTAGCCCTCGCCTCATTTAGATTTGCCCTTTTAGCCAATTGTCGCTCGCTGAGAGTGGCGAAGACCTCTATTATTTTAGGGTCAAACTGTGCCCCAGCGCAGTGCTTCAATTCCGCCAACGCCTGCTCAGAGGTGAATTTACCTTGCCGATAGGGACGTAGCGAAGTCATAGCATCATAGGAATCGGCCACAGCCATAATTCGAGCATCAAGAGGGATATTCTCGCCTTTTAAACCCGCAGGATAACCAGTGCCATCATAGCGTTCGTGATGATACTGAATTGCCGCCAGACAACCACTCAAACTTTCAACGTGTTTAAGTATGGCTACACCTAGCTTGGGGTGAGCACGTATTGGCTCCCAGTCCTCATCACTCAACGGCCCGGCCTTCATAAGCACTCTATCAGATACGCCGATCTTGCCTATGTCGTGTAACAATGCAGCGGCACGTAGTGTAGCTATCCTTTCCTGGGAGTAGCCAAGAGCTTCAGCAATGTCGGTAGCATACTTGCTCACTTTCTTTGAATGAGAATGGGTATAATGGTCCTTAGCATCAACAGTAGCTGCCAAGGCATAGATTGTACTAAGGATTCCGGGTTCCCTGTCGGGCTTCGTGCCCATTGATAATACCTCGGAAGTCATTATCTCCGAAGCCAGGCATATTCGATTTCTTCCCGTCTGCTTTGCATAGTATAAAGATGCATCTGCCGCCTGGATTATCTCTTCTCTCATGACACCATCGGTAGGCCAAGAAGCTATGCCAAGGCTGCAAGTCAACGGAGCGCCTTTCGAATCCATCTCAACTTCTATTCTCTTTCGTATCCTCTCAGCAACTTTACAGGAGTCCTCAAGAGACGCTTGAGGCAGAATAACAGTAAATTCATCTCCACCGTAGCGGAAAGCCATGTCTATGCCTCTTGTCGAACTCTTAATGTATTGTCCTATTTGCTTGAGCATATCATCGCCTGCTAAATGACCATAGATGTCGTTATACGCTTTAAAGAGGTCCATATCCAAAAACACCAGGGAAAATATATCGCCAAAGCGAGAACATCTGGAGATCTCCTCATCAAGGCGCTCATGGAAATAACGATGGTTAAATAAGCCGGTCAACTCATCAGTGTGAGCCCTCTCCTTGGCTTTAGCGTAAAGCTGCGCGTTTTCCATCACTACCCCTGCTTCACTAGCTACAGTCACCAATAGGTCCATATCATCCGTAGAGTAAGACCCACCCGATTGCTTTTTGCTCAACGCCAAGATACCGATCAGGTTGCCTTTGCTTTTTATCGGGAAGAGTAGTCCTATTCCCGGGCCATCGAGGCTCTTCCTTTCTACTTCCGAGAGTTCCTTGAACTCCGGAGCCACACCTATAAGCTCCCGGGAGAGAGGCTTATCTTCTCTAGCAAGCCAATTAATTATTGGGCTATCCTTGCCCAGCTTTATCGAAGTGACCGCCTCACCCTCTACTAGCCGGTCGGCGAACTGCGAAGTGAAATAGTCATCGCTAGAGAGCAAAAGGCTCGCCTGACTGGCACCCACAGCTTTTGTTAGCGGACGCAACATTGCCTCCGCTAACTCGCTCAAATCGAGAACGCTGCCCATTCTCTGAGCGAAACTGAGCACCATCTGCCTGTAGTCATAGCTTTCCCCGTAAAACATCTTGTCCACAATTCTCTGAATAGCCACTCTCAGTGGATTGAACAGCCATGCCATCAGAAGCGCCATGGCAAAAATGGCTGCCAGGTTGGCAGAGGTGTTCCAGCCCCGAAGGAAGTAATTCACACCAAACAGCATTAGCAGAAATGAAGCAGTGACGAAAATGCTTATCAGTGAGTATACAAGACCCTTTCTTATAAGGAGTTTCATATCAAGCAGCTTATATCTCATGATGGTATAGCTAATCACCAGGGCGTTGCCCAGATGCCCAATTTGCTCTATAGGATAAGTTGTCAGCGGGGGAATGCTATTCCTGATACTAAAGGCCATTAAGAGACCAAAGCCGCCCAATAGATAAGCAATTCTATTTCTACTTAGCGGATCGGTTAAAGCCCTGTACCTGTGCACCAGGGTAAATACCGATAAAATAAAAAAGACGAAACCTATTGCTGTCATTAGATATAGGAATTTTCCATAGCTGATATCTAGTATTCCATTGTCCACAGAGACGCTTTCAGGTAAGTAGCCCAACACTGCCAGTGGAACTAAAATGAACGCCACTGCCGCATATCCGAGCTTTACCGCGATATCATTTTTTCTATCGACAAAACCGCTGATGAAATGATAGTAGGCAATAATCGAAGATATACCGCTCACTGCTAGTAAACTGGCCCATAGGCGAGTTAGTCCTAATACATCGATGAAGAGTAGAAGGGTGCTGAGACTCCAGCACAATGCAATAACAACGTAAATGCTAAAAAGCCGGCGCATCTCTGTCCGCGTATCGCGCCAAACGCCAACCAGCAACGTGGAGTAAATAATGAGGGTAAGCAATAGGATTACAGGATGCATACTATTCATGTCACAATAAGTCCCTTTGCGGATTTATCAAATTGAACTCTATTAACATTATCCGACTAACGAGAGGATGTTCAATCCTACGATGGTAACGGCATCGACAGTACTTCTGACATCGCGAAACAACACCTAAATCAATCAGACCCTGATAATCGTGAATGCTGTACTCCGCACCATACCTAACCTGACCCAACATCACCAAATCCACAATAATTACCTGCCATAAATGCAAGTCATTACCCAATCAAACTGACAATTGCGAGAATAAAGCTAAGACTAAGGGAAACAAAGCGATAACTAGCTCTTTCCATCGTCCTTGCCAGTTAAGTAACTTCGATAATCTCCCCATCCACAGTTGAAACACTATCAACGGGATGATAATTAACGTCGAGATCCCTGCAAAACTGGGGCGGAGTTTACCGGAGGAGCACAAATCTTAGGCCAACGGGTGGATTTTAGCGAATCGAGTTCAACAGAACCTCAGTTGCGGCCTCTCATAGGTTCACATGCAGAGGCTCCAAGGAATCCAGAGGGGCGTCTGCGGCCTACTTTTGGTAGATACGAACTGCAATTGATCCCCCAGGCAAGCTTGGTAGCACCCATAGAAGAGAAACAGTACCAAATTACACCCAAGTAAGTACCATTATCCTATTGATGATTAGTGTGTAATTCCTCACAATTAGATCAGGAAGAGGCAAAAGTAGTACAATCATGCGAAGGCAAAAGACGCTCCGAGTACTAAAATTCAAGAGACACTGTGTAACTGTATACAAAGCTATCACGAAGAGCTCTACCCATTTATTTGCACTACGACATGGTAACTTCGGCAAAAGACCTAAGCACCCCGATACTTCAACAAATGAATTTGATCGCATAGATCTACTTGCTTGCCTCTTTGGTAGTAACAAAATCGAGTAGAACACTCTGCGCCACGCACTACCGATTATGTTACGGATTCACCGTACACTGGGGCGTTCCATGCGGCGGCAATCCAACTCCCCAACTCCCTGGCGTAACTCCCACTACCATGGTCCCGTACCCACTCATAACTAGCCATCGCCAAGAACGAGACATCTCATCCCAACATATTAATTAACAGCACCCGCCGTACAACCAGCAAAAAGTTCATACGCGGGTAATGCACGCTTCAGCTTGAGGGGTTTTAGCTAATCCTGATAGACTGAGAACCAGGTCAAAAGAAGAGCCGGTCCTTCGCACAAAGCGAGCCACCGCAAGGGAAGTGTATACTGATGAGCGCTTGGCAGAGACAATGATTCGGACTTGTAGAAAGTATGGCGAGCAGTTTATTTACCAGTCAAATATGTCATGGCAAACCTGAGTAGCCGCGTACGGTTCCCGAGTAGTTACCATATACTTCTTGGATATCACAATGCATCGGAACCCACAATACGCCAGCCGAAGTGCCTGGATATTCAAACGGTTTCCCTATTGGGCGAAACCCTGTCACCTCGAACCTCTTCAGAACCTTTAGCTGCGTAGTATTGAAGATGTCATTTATTCCTGCTTCCCTACAATAGTCAATGAGACCTTTAATTAAACCAAACCCAACTACTGCACGGGTTTCAGTTGGCAAAACCCTGGCGATAGCAAATCTACTTCCTTCCACAGCTCTCAATATTCCATGGGCTCCCATGTAATCTTTCAACGGGAAATCTGCCTCCATTGGAAATCCCAAAGGATTATTCGGTACTGCTCGCAATGTGCCAACAGGTTTATCATTTTCGTCTAAGGCTAGAAAGTGTACTGCGTATTCATCGTAAACATCCCTTTGAAGCCCAGTGTCATTCCCAGGCTCGACACCCAACTCCACGCAGTATACCTGATATCTGAGCCTAAAAACCTTCTCAAGGTCCTCTCGAGTTTCTGCACTTAGAAACCTATAGCCACTCGCTTCGAAGTAGTGCCTTGGCTTTAACGCCGTAGCTATAAGCTCGGAATCAACAGATTTTATAGTGTTTATTCTAAAGCCAGCGGCCTCAAGTTTGCTCCTCAACTGCTCCTCATTGAAGTCAAGAGTTTGATAATCTTTATTCGGGCGCCGCGGCTCTGCCAGAATGACCCCACCAGAGGGCTTAAGCATCCTGAAATATTCACGAATAGCAATCTCGGGTTCCTTTAGAAAATGCAAAGTATGAACCGATAGAACACAATTGAAGACACTCTCAGGGTAGAGTGTGAGACCATTTTCCATGTCCCATTCGCGGAATTCAACATTCTTTAGCAACATGTTATTCTTCGACGCCCTAGCTTTCATCAACACGGCGCGTGAGAAATCTCGGTTGTCTACTTCGCAACTTCGACGTCCTAATTCGATTAGAAAGTCCCCATTGCTATGCCCAACACACAATATCCTGCTACCCTTGCTAGTAATGTTACCCCATGATACTAGCATATCACCTATTAATCTCTGAAACGGGTCATAGGATCTGGGTAGCGAATCATAGACATGCGCATAGAAGTCCCCGATACTGAGTTCCGAGAAACCACAGCATTTCTGCCACAGTTCTTCGGTCAATCCGTCTCTCAACAACCCAATTGCACTTGGCATCTGACAATACCTCCAACTTGCAAGAGGAGATCACAATGCAGTCCCAACCAAGAATTTGCGGTCTAGCAAGTCAACATATGTATATTGAGGCGCACTCGGGATATCCCTTTTCCTTAAGAGTATATTGGTAGCTTCAATAGCAGCCAGAATAGATGCGAGCCCAACGCCTATGCTATTAGTAGGTGCCGGTCTATCTCCAGCGAGTACTTCACTCATAATCATATCAGCTTCATCTGAAGCAGGTGCAGCATACGAAGGCATAACCGGGCAAATTCTTTCCAGAGGAACTCTCAGCTCTTTTGCATCTCCTAAGTCTATGTCTGGTGGTAGTTTGTCGTACTCTTCCAGGGTAAGCCCATCGGGGTCAAAAATCACAACAAGCGCTCCAAATCCTATGTCAACAGCGAACATATGATATATTCCTCTTCGCCTGGCTGCCCTCTGCAAGAGAATGGATTCCTTGAACAATCCGAAATCCATCTCGTCAACCACCAAATCACAACCGCTCACAAAAATACCGGCATCATCCTCAGTTTTTATGCCGGTCTTGCTGTACTGTATCCGTGCCTGGGGATTTATGTCCCTGGTCTGCTTGAACACCGCCTCTGCCCTATTCTGCCCTAGATTAAGCATAGAGGATCCAAACTGCCTGTTGAGGTTACTTTGCTCAAAAGTCTCAGGGTCAAGAATTTTCAATTGCCCGATGCCAAGCCTTGTCAACCTCTCCGCTAGCAAACCGCCAACACCACCCATGCCCGCAATCCCTATAGTTGACCTCCGAAGTTTTTCTTGCTCCGACTCCGTAAAAAATCCCATGTTTCTAGAAAAGATAGACTTATATAAATCGTCCATCGCTCCTTGCCCAATATTACCTTTCCTCTTCAGTTGAGCCATCCCGGTTGCCTCAGATTTTCTCTAAATTTCACATATATTACTAAAGTACTATGTAGGGTAGGTATATACAACAAATTCAATAATATGTCAAGTTTCGTATAGTATTGTTAAGCTTAGGTAGGTATTGCAAATCGATAGGCTTTGACACAAGTCCTCAGACGTGGTACTTTATGACAAGGAGCAACTAAAACTTTGAGATGTAACCACTGTTGCCTTTGCCTGGTTAGAAGGCGCAGTGCCATAATCATACTAAAGTCCTAGAGGGGATAAGTACTAAACTCCCATTGTAAGAAAAGTTAAGTATTATTAAAATCCAGTCACAGTGAGCCAAGAAAGGATGCAAAACTATGGATACAAGCGATAGCAAAATAAGAGAGCTCTGGGGTCGGAAGTTCAAAATAGTTAAGAACGGGTTGGATGAAGCCGAAGTATTCTCTTTTATCGGCGGCCTGATAGATCAAAACAATGCTCTCGCTAGTAAGCTGGAGCACCTGGATTCTCTCACAAAGCTTGCAGAGAGAACGGTAATCGAGGCTAATAAGCAGGCTCAGAGTACAAAGAAGGAAGGCGAGGAAAAAGCTAACGCCGGTGCTGCCTCGATTATCGCCGAAGCAGAAGAGAAAGCCAGGAAAGAAATAGATAGAATCACCTCAGATGGTGAGCGCAAAGCTAGACAGAGTGCCCAAGAGAAAATCGCGGCAGCAGAACAGCAAGCTCAATCTATGCTTACCGCAGCAGAAGAGAAGGCAGAATCAATCAAAGCAAACGCTGATGACGAAGCCAACAGGATTACTGCCGAAGCTAAACAAAACGCTATAGCAACAGAACAACAAGCCCAGGAAATCCTTAAAACCGCAGAGGAGCAAGCAGAATCAATCAAGTCAAATGCTGATAACGAAGCTAACAGCATTATTACTGAAGCCAAACAAAACGCTATGGCAGCAGAACAGCAAGCTCAATCTATGCTTACAGCGGCAGAAGAGATGGCAGAATCAATCAAGGCAAATGCTGAAAAGAAAGCCAACAAGATCGTCTCCGAAGCAAAAGAAAGAGCCGAGGACCTGGTAAATGCAAGAGCGGCAAGCGCAGAGAAGGAAGCTCAGAGCATTTTTGAGGAAGCGAAGGCTAAGGCTGAGGAAGAGGCACATCTCATCAAGCAAAAATCAGAACAACTGCTAAAAAGAAGTAAGAGAATATCAGAGGGCGAGATAAAAGAAAAGCTTAAGAGGGTTTATCAGGGATTGCTTTCTAGCTTAGAAGGCATTGATGAAACCATAGCCTTGCCCATTGAGGAAGGCAAAGAATCCGAGCCAGCTAAACCAGAGCCAATTGTGCACGCAAAAGCGGAGAGGAAAACCAAGGAATCACCAAAGCAGCCCCCTCCGTCTGAGGAAAAAGTAGCAGTGAAGGAAAGCCCTGCCCTTTATCAGGGCACTGTAGAACTAGTGATTCCACCTCCCCTGGGCTTAGATAGAATGCTGCAACTGCACAAGCACCTGAGGAATATCCCCAACATAGAGGTCTTGAATCTCGGTGTCTCTGCTGACAAGAGTATAACAATCAGAGTCATGCTGGAAAATCCCACCCCACTTCGCAGTATACTGGAAGATCTTCCCGAGGTGGAGACGGTTGCAGACGCGCCACAAGATGCCGAGATGACGACTCCGACCAAGAAGACCGGAGAGAGAACACCTGTCAAAAGAATCATAGTGACCACAAAAAAGTAAACGAACTACCTTGGTACAGGCTTTTCGATAAGTACAGGGTTATGCTTCTATACTGTGTAGAAATGGTTTTCTACTCAACCTAACATAGTCTCTCTGCGACCTCTTGTTGTTGACGACCCTGGATTCCCCCTTATCCGCGCCTGCGACATCAAGGGCCACAGGCATCTATAGCACCTACGAAACCCATATCCAACCCAAAAGTCCCTCTGACAACTTAAAAAAGACCATTCCCTGATGAGCTTGATTGTATGCTATTCATCACATACAACAGAAGTACACGAAGATTAATCATATCTGGGGTGTTCGATTATTTGCCTTCTTCCCACAAGCACACAAAACACTACTAAAGTTCTGCATAATCAAGTACGAAAATCTCATTGTAAAGCAATACGAACTTCGGCAGAATTAAATAGGGCGACACATGGCAGATAAACGACACATGGCAGATAAACCGCAGATGGATGTGAATCCCATGGAGAAGGAGCTCTGGGGCCGGAAGTTCAGGATTGTTAATAACGGCCTGGATGAAGCCGAGGTCTCTGCCTTTGTTAGCAGCTTAACAGGACAAGATAACGGCCTCGCTGAGAAGCTGGAGCATTTTGATTCCCTGGTCAGCAACTTAGGAGACCGAGATAACAACTTTGCTCAAAGATTAGAACAACTGCAATCACTTGTCGCTAGCTTGACAGACCAATTCAACAACTTCACACAAAAACTAGAACAGCCGCAATCACTCGCAAGGCCTGCAAACAACCCCTCAGCCGGGATCGACAACGAGAAGCTGGAGCCCCTGGATTCCCTGCTAAAGTTTGCGGAGAAAACCATAGTCGAGGCCGAAAAACAAGCTGTAATCATCAAGATGGAAATGGTGGAAAAGGCAAACAGCACAGCTACTGCCATCATCGCCGAGGCAAGAGAAAGTGCTGAAACAGAAGCAAGTAAAATTGTCGCTGAAGCTAAACAGAGGGCAGAAGATAGGGCACGGGAAATACAGGCACCAGCTAAGCAGGAAGCTGCTCGAATCCTGGACGAAGCTAAAGAAAAGGCATTGACGGCAGAAGAACAAGCTCAAATCATCCTTAAAATGGCAGAGGAGAAAGCGAAAGCACGAGCAGACGAGATTACCGCAGAGGTCGAACGAAGAGCAGACCAGACAGCGCAAGAAAAAATCGCGACAGCACATCAGCAAGCTCAGAAAATCCTGAAACAGGCAGAAGACAAAACAAGAATACAGGCCAATGAAATCATCGCCGAAGCTGACACTAAAGCCAAGCTTAGAGCCCAACAAAGAATCGCAGACGCAGAGCAGCAGGCTCAAGAGATCCCTAAGAAGGCACAAAACAAAGCAGAGGCAATTGTGATAGCTGCCGAGAAGCAAGCTTCCTGGATTATCGCCGAGGCCACGGAAAAAGCAGCAGAGAAAGCAAAGGCTGAATTAGATAAAATCGCCGCTGAGGTCGAGCGAAAAGCAGAACAGAGATCACGAGAAAAAATCGCTGACGCAGAACAACAAGCTCAAGACATGATTAAGACAGCGGAAGAGAAAGCAAAGGCACGAGCAGACGAGATTACCGCCGAGATCGAACGAAGAGCAGACCAAAGGGCACAAGAAAATATCGCAACAGCACATCAGCAAGCTCAGGACATCATTAAACAGGCAGAAGACAAAGCAAGAACACAGGTCAACGAAATTATCGCTGAAGCTGAGGTCAAGGCGAAGGTTAGAGCCCATCAAAGAATCGCAGACGCAGAGCAGCAGGCTCAAGAGATGCCTAAGAAAGCACAATATAAAGCAGATGGAATTATAGCGGCCGCAGAGAGACAAGCCTCGTGGATTATCTCGGAAGCTCCAGAAAAAGCGGCAGCGAAAGCCAAGGCAGAAGCAGATGAAATTATTGCCGAAGCTGAGCGAAAAGCAGAACAGAGATCACAGGAAACAATCGCTGATGCAGAACAACAAGCTAAGCGCGTCCTTAGAGAGGCAGAAGATAACGCAGCGAAAACCAAGATAGAATCAGACAAGCTTATTGCCGAAGCTGAGAAAAGAGCGAAACTTAGGGCGCAAGAAAAAATCTCAGCCGCAGAGCAGCAGGCTCAGGACATTCTAAAACAGGCACAAGACCAGGCAGAGAAAACCAGGGCGTCAGCAGAGAAGAAAGCTAACAAGATGATCGCCGAAGCAAAGGAAAACGCCATATCAACTGAACAGCAAGCGCAGGAAATCCTTAAGCAGGCAGAGGAAAAGGCAGAAACAATTAACGCATCGGCTGAAAAAGAGGCTAATAAGATTATAGCCGCAGCAAAACAAAACACTTTGGGAGCAGAACAACAAGCTCAAGACATTATTAGAGAAGCAGAGAGGAAAGCACAAACAGCTAAGGCATCTGCCGAAAAAGAAGCTAATAGGATTATAGCTGAGGCCAGAGAAAGGGCGGAAGAGAAAACAAGAATAGAAGTAGATAAAATCATTGCCGAAGCTGGACAAAGAGCAGAGTGGCAAGTAACAGAAAGAGTATCAGCAGCGGAACAGCATGCCCGAGATATCCTCAGGGAGGCAGAACAAAAGACGCAAACCTCACTTACCTACGCCCAGCAGGAAGCCAACAAGATTATCGCTGAAGCAAGAGAAAGAGCCGAGCACCTAGTCAAAGCAAGATTAGCAACTGCGGAGAAGGAAGCCCAGAATATTCTGGCGGCAGCAAAAGATACTGTAGAGCACCGCAAATCCCCTGAAAGATCAGGATTAGAAACAGCCGCTTCTGTACAAGCAGAGAAAACGAAAAGGGCATCCCCAGAGCACCCCTCCAGAGGCCCCGAAGATAAACAGGAGGACCCAGGGCTCTATAAAGGCACCATAGAACTAGCGATCCCACCCCCTGTAGGTTTGGATCGAATGCTTCAACTCCATAAACACTTGAAACAAACCCCTCAAGTAGAAGTCTTGAACCTGGGTGGCTCGGTAGACAAGGGTATTACCATCAGACTACTTCTTGAGAATCCCACACTGCTTCTCAAAGTCCTCGAAGATTTACCAGAAGTAAAGAACGTTTCAGATGAGCTCTCTGGGGCTGAACAGATGGTGCCTGCTCGACAGACAGGCGAAGACCCGCCTCTCAAAAGAATCGTAGTCATTACCAGAGAATAAACGCTCAGAGATGCAGGTCTTCCTGGTTTAGTATGAAAGCCCAGGCTCCCTCAAGCCGAACATATCAGCAACACTGTGTCCCATCAGTCGCATTATGCTGGGGACCAAACTCAATATCTCAACCGCGGTGAGGACCTGCGTGCCACAATCACAGAGACGAGGGGGACATCTGCAGCTTCTCCATTTAGGGAATCATATCTTTCAGTAAAAGCGCTCGACCATGTGCATGTTCGGAGCGTTTCAGTGCTTCCTGGAGTCTCCACTTCACCTTTGAGGGGACCTTTTCTCTTAACTCTACCAACACCTTCTTCTGATTAGAAGTCAGCCCCATCAGCCTGTCAATAGATTCTTTTCTGACCTGTTTAATTCGGCTTAATACTTCAATTGCCCCGTCTGTTTCGGTATTCATTACCCCTATAACCGACTCAGGAATATCGCGATTTCTCTTGACCAACAACTCAAGCTCATCGAGTCTCCGCTGAGCGAGTTTCATATGAAAGTTCGCCTTGGCTTCACTGTCTAAGGTGAAGAATCCTTGCACCTTCTCAGTCGCTGTTTTCACCGGGTAAAGTGTATCCCCAGGCAAGCTACCTGTCGATGCTGTTACCGTGCCCGCGCCGATCAGAATGAGTACCAGAACCGCTACCAAAGCTACAGCCCAACGCCGCTGCCAGCCCCAAAGCGGCATACGATGTTCCGCTCTCTTCTTTCCTTTTTCCCCAATCGCTGAAAGCAGCCGATGTTTGGCTAATCTCTGGAATTCAGGGCGGGGTTCAATATAGGACGAGGCTTTGACGGCGGATAAGGCTGCCCTGAGAAGTGGCTCGAGATCCGCTGCCTGCTCAGGGTAGCTCCCCAGGCACTGCTCGATAGTATCACCCTTTACCATGATACGATCGAGACATATGTCCAATATGTCGTCAAAGTTCTTTTTCATGGTTTCTCCCCGAGGAAAGCCTCCTGCGCAGCGCTACAAGTGCGCTATGCTGCATCACTTTCACTGCTCCTTGACTCTTGCCAAGCACCTTCGCCACCTCAGCGGTGGACAGCTCACCAGCGAAACGTAACTCGATCACATCTCGCTGCGCCTGAGTTAGTTGACCCACCGCCTGAACTACCTGATTGATATCCAAATTCCTTTCCGCTTCCAACACAGGGTCTACATCATTGCTTACCAAAGATTCATCTAGAGGCAAGTGCAATTTTGTTTTACTTGTTCTCCAGTAGTCGATAACCTGATTATGCGCTATGCGAAACAACCAGGCTGAAACAGGTACACCGCGCCACTTGAATGATGAGATAGACTCAAGCGCTTTGAGGAATACCTGCTCCGCTAAGTCCTCCGCCTCCGTCTTATCGCCTACCCTTAGGGCAATGTAACGATACACCCTGGGGAAGTACTCTTCATAAATCCCGGCCCAGGCCTCAGGGTCTCGTTTTTGCAGCCCCCGGGCAATGCTTTCCTCATCCTGCACTTACAACTCCTCCCCTGAATTGCTAATCACCAGTATAACCCAGGGGAAAAGTGCAGGCAAAGCTCCCAATCATTAAAAACAACTCGGCCTAGTCCTGCGCTTTCAACAAAATGCCTTATCTCCAGCTATCGATGGCCCATGAACGCCTAATCGCCAAACCGCCACATTTTCCCTTCCTGATTTCTCATCCAGAGACCGATCCCCTCCATAAGACGCTTCATGGTAGGTCCCCGGGAAATCCCCCAGGCGGGAGGCCCATTTTTGCCGATATCAAGTACTATAGGTTGCCCTGCCGCGCCGGTGAAGTTACCACCCCCAGTTAGGTTTATTGTGAAGTTGCCCCCACCTTTTATGTTGCCGGTGATTACATTGTCTTTAACATCAGTCACATTGCCCTCAAGTCTGAGGTGGAAAGGTTTTTCGGGGATCTCCAACAGGACTACCAAACTGGCCGCACCATTGTTGGCGCACACTGCTACCCAGTCACCAGATCCAAGCTTGTCAAAGCCGACACTCTGATTCGGCACCATCCAGACCCTGTACTTCGTATCAGAATTGACATTAATAGTTTGGTTTGCGTTCTGTCCTCGGGGAAGCAAGGTGATTGTCCCATTCGTTGCGTTCCCCGCCGTGCCCATAACTGTGCCCAATACTAAATTTCTACAGGGCTGGTTTCCTTGTTTCACGTCATTTCCGTTGCCCTTAGCATAGGCGATGGTCATTCCGCTAGCCAAGGCTACTACAGCCACCAGTACCCCCAGAATCAGCAGCATCTTCTTCATAAGTAAACTCCTCGTTTGATCTATAGTTGATAAACCCATCTTTAAAATCTGGGCCGCTGTGTTCAATAACCCTCATTCATATTCTCACCCCCTGTTTCGCCTCCGGTGTTCCTATATATCTAAAACGAAAAAAGGGGCAAAAGGTTAGCCATGAGAGTCTAGAACCCATAATCAATCCCAACACGCCTACAAAAGACCTCTGGCACACCGTGCATTGACAACGCACGTTCCCTGATATAGACACAGCAAGATAATCATTTGCTGCACTAGATTGTATTTTGTGTCTTAGACATCTACTACTGATAACCACGCCGCTATATCATTGACGTGGAAAGCAGTGAGGCATAAAGAGGTCGTTTAACAACTGGGGTGTGCAGAGGGGGTCCTTCTTCGGCAGGACTGGGGGTCTGGGGGTGTCCCCCAGTTTCAAAAGTCCCCCAAGACTGGGGGATTTTAGGGGGCTGAAAAGACGTTTGTAAATGCTCTCATAAAAGACCTTGACAGAGTTTTGCAGGCAGTGTATTATTCAATCCCCCGCTCAAAATATCAAATTGGCTGCCACGAATTACCAAGGCAGTAGAAAGCATAATGGAGGCGCAGGCACTGAGTAGCAGATGGAAAGCCGGTCACCTCTTTCCCCCAAGATTTATTCTCCATTTAACTTCGGAGTTTTTATTTCAGACCACAGAAACAAGAAGAAGAACTGCATTTGTTTCGGGCGGAAGATAATTAAATCCATAAGCTGTGTAAGACATACAAATAATCTCGGGGGTGAGACATGCTAGAGCAAGCGTTATCAGGTGTCAAGGTATTGGATTTGACCTGGCAAATCGCAGGCCCCTATTGCACCAAGCTATTAGCAGACTATGGCGCTGATGTGATAAAAGTGGAAAGGCCAGGCAAAGGAGACCTCACAAGAGCAATGGGACCCTTTTTTAAAGATGACCCGAATCCTGAGAAAAGCGGCCTCTTCCTCCATCTCAACACCAACAAGAAAGGAATCACCCTCAATCTGAAGAGCGCCACCGGGAAAAAGATATTCAAACAACTCATCGCAGATTCGGACATCCTTGTGGAGAGCTTTAGTCCTCATGTTATGCCCAGCCTTGGACTGGATTACCAGACTCTGGAGAAAGTAAATCCCAGGCTGGTGATGGTCTCTATCTCCAGCTTCGGACAAACCGGACCGTACCGAAATTTTAAGGCGTCGGAGATCGTTGAGTACGCCATGGGCGGTGAGATGTGTTCGACAGGGATAGCCGGCAGAGAACCGTTGAAGCTGGGGGGAAATGTCATTCAATACCAAGCAGGTACAGTCGCTGCTGTGGCAACTATGGGCGCTTTATACGCTGCAGAAGGCCAGGGGATAGGTCAGCATGTAGATATCTCCATCATGGAGACCCAGGCAGGTAGTGCTGACAGAAGAATCATGTATATTCTGGGCTATATCATGGCTGGAGTAATAACCACTCGCTGGCCGCCACCGCGCGAGGCGGTGAGGATGCTAATCATGCCCCAGGGTATCTATCCCTGCGAAGATGGCTTCGTTAACACCCTGAGCTTGCCTCAATGGTGGTCAAGATATATAGAGGCGCTCGGAATGCCGGAACTTAAGGATGACCCTAGATTTCAGAATATCTACAGTGCCGAAGCCGGAATGGAGTTCGATGCCATCTGGTACTCCTGGCTTGCTGACCATAATAAGCAAGAACTTTTTGATATCTTCCTCAAATCCAAAATCGCCGCTGCTCCCGTCAATAGTCCTGAGGATTTGATGAAGTATACTCAGCTTAAGGCTAGAGAATATTTCGTAGAAGTCGATCATCCGGAAACAGGCAAAGTGACCTACCCGGGAGCGCCTTTCAAGATGTCAGAGACCTCCTGGAAAATCAGACAGCCTGCCCCACTATTAGGACAGCATAATGAGGAGATTTATTGCAGGCTGCTAGGATACACTAAAGAGGAACTGGTTAAACTTCGTGAGGGTGGGATTATTTAGTAAGGGAACGGAAGGAGATTAGTGATATGCCCAAGCTACCGTTAGAGGGAGTGAGAGTTGTTGCACTGCCTGTAGTATTTGCCGGTCCATTCGGCACTATGCTCCTTGCCGACCTGGGGGCTGAGGTTATCTTGGTGGAGTCGATCCATCACTTTCCTACAATTACCAGGGGATATATGCCCAGACCGCCACAATTCCTCGTCCCCACAACAGGAGCAACATTTGGAGGCAGCGGTGGGATACAAACTTATGTTGATCACTGGGCAGGGGACAGGCCCTGGGACCGTTTCGTCATGTTCCACGCCCTGGGCCGGAACAAGCTAAGCTGCTGTATTGACCTCAACAGACCTGAAGGGGTTGAGATTTTCAAGGGATTGATAAAGGTAAGCGATATCTTTTTCGAGAGCAATGCTGCTGATACTATGGAAAAATTGGGCCTAACGTACGATGTGCTTAAAGAGATAAATCCCGCTATCATCTATCTCAGTATGCCTGGGCTTGGCTGCAGCGGCCCCCACAAGTATTGCACCATCTTTGGCGCACAACTTCAGGCTCTGGCCAGCCACACCTGGCTGACCCGTTATCCCGACCTGGACTACACTACTACCCAGTCACTCATATTTCATAGCGATGCTGCTGCCGGTGCCACCGCCGCCTTCGCTGTCCTCTGCGCCCTGCGCTATCGCAAGCGCACCGGAAAGGGGCAGTTCATAGACCTGGCCCAGCTTGAATCCGTTGTCCCCCATCTGGGCGAGGCGGTTATGGACTGCACCATGAACGGCAGGGTTCAAGAACCACTGGGCAATCGTCATCCATCCATGGCTCCACACGGGGTCTACCGCTGCCGCGGTGAGGACAGATGGGTAGTGATTGCAGTCTCTTCGGACAAAGAGTGGCAGGGCCTATGCCTTGCCGTGGGCAACCCTCCCTGGAGCAAAGAGGAAAGATTTTCTACTACCCTACGCCGCCTTGAGAATCAGGATGAGTTGGATAAATACATCGAGGAATGGACATGTAACCATGACAACTACGAAGTTATGTACATCCTGCAAAAAGAAGGGGTAGCAGCAGGACCGGTAATAGACCAGAGAGATGCCCTTCACGATGCCCAATTAACCAGCCGTGGTTTCTTCGAACTAGTGAGCCACCGTGAAGCGGGGACTCACCTCTACCCAGGAATGCTGTGGAAAATGGGCAAGACCCCCCTGAACATCCGCAAGCCGCCGCCATGTCTGGGCGAGCATAATGATTATGTATTCAAACACGTACTTGGAATGTCTGACGACGAGATCGCCGAGCTGGAGAAGGAGCAGTTGATAGGTGGCAATGAATACGTATGCGAGTCGCCTTTCTAGTAGAAGTTTTTTCTTCTATGTCAGAGGTCGTTTAACAACTGGGGAGTGCAGAGTGGTCAAGCCTCCTTGCAGTCCTTCCCTTGTGAAGGATGGGGGATGTCCCCCACTTTCAAAAGTCCCCCAAGACTGGGGGATTTTAGGGGGTTGAAAAACGTTTGTAAACACTCTCTATGTCCTTATCTTGACATGGCGTGGCAACAGTTTAAAATGTAAAGCGTGATGCCTGAGAGTCCTTATCTAATGTTAAGGAAGACAACAGGAGCAATGAGCCTGTTCTTTTGGATTATCCCTTAATACAAAGAACAGGCTTTTTTGCGCCTAAACAAGAATCGAAAACTAAAAAGGAGGTCTAGAAAAGTATGGCCAAAGGTAAAGGTATGCTGCAAGGTAAGGTCGCCATAGTAACAGGCTCAGGTAGAGGCCTTGGCAGGGCCCATGCCCTGGCAATGGCTGAGGAAGGTGCGAAGCTCGTTATCAATGACCTCGGAGTGGAATGGGACGGCACAGGAAAGGCCAAAGGGCCTGCTGATGAAGTAGTCAAAGAGATAAAGGCTATGGGCGGAGATGCCGTTGCCAACTTCGAAAGCGTAACTAATTTCGAATCGGCTCAGAAAATCATAGATTCCGCCGTCAAGCACTTCGGCAAACTCGATATCCTGGTCAATAACGCTGGTTTCCTCAGAGACAAGATGACCTTCAACATGACCAAAGAGGAGTGGGACGCTATTATCGAAGTCCACCTCACGGGAACCTTCTACTGCGGCAGATGGGCCTGTGCTTACTTCAGAGAGCAGAGCAAGGCAGGGGCACCTATAAAAGGGCGGATAATAAGTACCATGTCCCACGCAGGCCTTCTGGGTAATGCAGGGCAACCCAATTACGCATCTGCCAAGCTGGGCATCGGTGCCCTGACCATGGTTTGGGCCAGGGAGATGGAGAAGTACGGTATGACCGCTAATGCCATTGTCCCCATGGCCAGGACTCGAATGACCACCCAGACCGCAGGCCTGGGTGGAATGTTCGAAAAGAAAGAGGGCGCTTTCGACGATATGGCTCCTGAGAACGTATCTCCTCTTGTCGTCTATCTCGCCAGCGACGCAGCCCAGAACATAAACGGACGCTGGTTGTCCATCAGAGGCGGCAAGCTTGAGTCGTGGCTTCCGCCACAGCTTGCCAAGACAATCGACATAGACAGAAAGTGGAAGCCGCAGGAAATAGCGCAGAGAATAAAAGAACTCGGCGACCTTTCTCTGCCTCCAATGTCGCTGTAGACTTGAAGAATATCTCTTACCTAAATATAGTGCAAGATGGAGTCCATTGAAATATGACCCAGCCAACATTCTGCCACAGAATGTTGGCTGGGTAAGTTGGTGTTCCTTCCAGGCTTGCTTAGCTAGTTATGTAGATTCGTCCGTGGTGGTGGCTCCTCATAGCCTAAGCCAGGCCATCGAGGAGCCCAGTTGTTGTGTTTGGATCCATATCCGATTAAAATTGAATAGAGATATCCTCACTTAAGAATAAGCTGATAGAGAGGAATTGCAGATGCAGTATAAGCGCCTTATCTGCGAGAAGGATAAGAAGAATCATATCGCTATAGTAACCCTGAACCGTCCTGAGGTTGGCAATGCTTTCGACTTCCTCGTGATGGAAGAGATAGACCACGTATTCAGGGACAACCTCGGACTGGACGATGATATCAGGGCCATTGTCCTAACAGGAGCAGGCAAGTATTTCTGCACTGGTGTGGACCTTAACATGTTCGCCTCCAAAGACCCCCTTGTTAAGGAAGAGGAGTTGGAAAAAGGGGTAGCTTCTTCGCGAGTGCAGGAGCAAGAAGGGGAGGTTCCCTGGGGTAAAGGAACAGTCCTGGGCGCTGTGGTCATGATGCGGAGCGTACGCAAGGCCGTGATTGCCGCAATAAATGGCCCGGCGGTTGGCCTCGGCTTTTCTATTGCCCTCGCTTGTGACATGAGGATTGCCTCAGATAGAGCAAGGTTTAGCGCTGTATTCGTCAAACGAGGGGTTGGGCCTGATACAGGGGTCTCCTTCACCCTGCCCCGCGTTGTGGGATTCCCCAAGGCCTGTGAATTGCTGTTGACCGGAGATATGATAGATGCTGCTGAGGCTGAGCGGATAGGCGTGGTGAATAAAGTTGTCCCTCACGACCAACTGATGACCGCAGCAAAGGAGCTAGCAGAAAGAATAGCAAAGAACCCACCTTTAGCCGTCGCTTCACACAAGGAAGCCCTCTATAAGTCAATGTCAGAAACTGACCTTATAGAACAATTGAAGCTCGAGGTTGCGATCCAGGATAAACTTCTAAATACTGAGGACTTCAAAGAGGCTGCAGCAGCATTCCTAGAGAAACGCCCTCCGGTATTCAAGGGCAAATAATTCCTGGCAAGGTATTCTAGAAGAGGAAATATTAAGTGGCTCACAAGCTCAAGACAAGAGTCACTGAGATTTTGGGGACAAAGTATCCCTTGGTCATGGGGACCATGGGATACCAGTCAACCGCAGAGTTCGTGGCTGCAGCGGCCAATGCCGGGGCCTTCGCCTGTCTATCCTCCGTCATGTCCAGGACAAGTCAGGCACTTCGAGAAGAGATACGGAAAACAAAGAGCTTGACCGATAAGCCATTCGGGTTAAACATCAACCTTTTCCCCATGATAAGCCCCCTGCCTCACGAAGAATATATAGACGCCGCTCTTGAAGAAGGGATCGATATCTTCGAAACCTCAGGTCGCAGCCCTGAAAATCTTGTCGCTCGCATCAAGAAAGGCAACGCCAAGCTTATACATAAATGCGCCCGCCTGAGGGATGCCAGAACAGCGGAGCGCGTGGGTGCGGATATTGTGGAGATAGTGGGATTTGAGTGCGGTGGACATCCCAGCAAGGAAAACATCGCTAGCCTTGTCCTTGTGCCTCAAGTGGTAGATGCAGTGAAGATCCCCGTAATTGCCGGCGGTGGCATTGCAGACGCCAGAGGATTTGTCGCTGCCTTGGCACTGGGAGCCGAGGGCGTATTGATGGGCACAAGATTTATGATCACTAAGGAGTGTCCCATCCCCCTTAGCTTCAAAAATAGACTCATTGAGGCGCAATCAACCGACACCTTGTTTGTAATGCGCAACTTAAGCGATCCCATGAGAGCGCTGCGCAACGAGCTGACGACGAAGGTTCAGGAGTTAGAGGATAAAGGCGCCACCCAGGAAGTAATAATTCCCATGCTCGCAGGAGAAAGAAGCTTGAAAGCAATGGAAGCAGGGGATGTTGAAGGCGCTCTACTGGCTTGTGGACAGGTTGTAGGCTTGATCCATGACATCCCTACAGTAAAAGAGCTCGTAGAGAGGATAATGGGGGAAACGACTGCCGTTTACGAGCAGCTTGGCAAAACTCTAAGCAAAAAGCGCTAGAAAACTCAGGCATTGCAACAGGTAGAAAATATAAACATTAAAGGCACCAAGTAAATAGAGGGGGCCAAAGATGGATTTTCGGTTTACCCCAGAAGAAGAAGCCTTAAGAAAAGAATTCGACGATTTCTACAGGGAAGAGATGAAGAACGCTCCTCCCGAATGGGGCACATCCATGGAGGCCATGTTCGGATTGGATGCATGCTGGGACTTCCACAAGAAGATGGCCAAGAAGCTGGCAGCAAAAGACTGGCTCTCCCGTCCCTGGCCCAAGGAGTATGGCGGACAGGATGCTTCCCTGATAGAGCAGTTCATCTTTAGCGATGTCCAGGGCTACCACAGAGGGGCAGGTGTCGACCCCTGGGGCATGAGTATGCTCGCCCCCACCCTTCTATTCGGCGGAAGCGATGAGCAGAAGAAGGAGCACCTGCCTTATATAGCTCGGGCTGAGCGGTTCTGGACACAACTGTGGAGCGAGCCCGGCGCCGGCTCCGACCTGGCATCACTTACCACACGCGCTGTGAGACAAGGCGACGATTATATTGTCAACGGGCAGAAAATCTGGACCAGCGGGGCTCACCGTGCCGACTGGGGTTTCATGCTCGCCAGGACAGACCCCAATTCGAAGAGAAGCCGGGGGCTCTCCTTCTTCTTGGTGGATATGAAAAGTCCAGGCATCACTATCAAGCCCATCCTGAGCCTGGAAGGCTCTCACCTGTTCAACGAGGTCTTCTTCGATGATGTCCGCATCCCGGCGCGTAACCTGGTGGGTGAGGAGAACCAGGGTTGGATAACCTCCCAGATGACTTCAAACTTCGAGCGCTCTATGATTATGATTTTTTCCTTCCTGAAGCGAGAACTGGAGGAGTTGGTAGATTTCTGCAAGGAAACAAAAAAGGATGGCAAGCCTCTGGCCCAAGACCCCTTCGTTAGACACAGACTGGCTCAGCTTGCCATAGACATTGAGTCAGGACGTGCCTACGCCTATTTCGTAGTTTGGAACCAGATTAAGGGCGGCCTGATAGTGGCTGGGTCCTATGCAGCAGCAGCCAAGGTCATGGCCACCGAGCTGAATCAGCGCTTCTTCTATACAGGCTGTCAGATACTGGGAATGTATTCCCAGGTAGGAGAATCCAGATGGGCGCCGATGCAGGGTAAATTCGAAAAGGAATATGAGCAGTGCGTGAGCCTGAACATGGGCGGCGGCACTTCTGAGGTAATGAGAAACCTTGTCTGTTCACTGGGACTGGGGCTTCCGAGAAGCTGGTAGCAAGACGAGAAAAAGGAGGAAAGATTTAAATGGCTAAGAAAGGTCAAACGAAAATACCCAGAGAAGTAGTGATGGTAGACTTTGCACGGAGCCCATTCGGAAGGGCAAGCCAGAAGAACCCTGGCTTCTTTGCCCACATGCGTGGTGACGACCTTGCGATTGCTGTCGTTAAGGAGTTGCTAAGGAGAACCAAGCTGGACCCCAAAATGATCGACGAGGTCACGATGGGCACACCAAATCTGACAGGTGAACAGCAGAACCCTGGCAGAACAGTTGCCTTGCTGACCTGCCGCTATGAGACCCGTGCTATAAGCGTGGACCGCGCGTGTACATCGAGTATGGCAGGAGCTCAATTTGGTATAATGGCAATTCAGCTAGGAATAGAGGATATAGTTATCAGCGGAGGCAACGAGAGCTGTTCTCACTTCCCCATCCCCCTGTTCACCGCCACTACAGACATGGATACATTCATAAAAGATGCTATAGCGAGCGGTGCAGCCGCGCGGGGTAACCCAAATCCCAAACTGTGGGAGGTCGTCGATGCAAATACAATGATAGGGATGGGTAATACCGCAGAGAACATGGCCGAGATGTTCAATATCTCCAAAGAAGAGCAAGACGTATGGGCATGGAAGAGCAACCTGCGTGCTGCTGCAGCCTACAAAGAGGGCAAGTTTAAGCACGAGATAATACCCATGGAAGGCATTTTCCCCGATGGAACAACAAAAATCGTAGACTATGATGAGAGTGTAAGAGCTGACTCAAAGATGGAAAAGATACGCACTCTGCCGCCCATTTACAAGCTGGGCGGTACAGTCGATGCTGCTAATTCCTCCAAAGAGGCCGACGGTGCCGCAGCAGGCGTATTTATGCCAAAGGATAAAGCCCGGGAGCTAGGGCTAGTCCCGATGTGCACCGTAAGGTCACTAGCCTGGGAGGCATGCGATCCCAAGATCATGGGATATAGTGCCACCCTGGCGTCCAAAAAGGCTGTGGAAAGAGCAGGACTGACCCCCAAAGATATAGAACTCTGGGAGTCGAACGCGGCCTTCGCAGTAGCTCCTATCGTTCAGTGCAAATTAATGGGCATTGACCACGAAAAGATGAATGTCAACGGGGATGCCTGCTGCATTGGCCACGCCATAGGGGCAAGCGGGATGCGCATGCTAGGCACCTTGGTTCACGAGATGAATCGCCGCAAATCCAGATATGGCTGTGCAGCCATATGCGGTGGCTATGGTCAGGGAACAGCGGTGCTCGTGGAAAGAGAAGACTACGACTGGGACGGGCGCCGCGCCTGGCTCAGCTAGACTTATAACTGGACTTATAAAAAGAAGGGGGCAACCATGAATCTCGACCTTACAGAAGAGCAGGAAATGCTGCGCACCTCAGCGCGGGATTTCCTGACCAAGGAATGTACCAAGGCACTGGTTCGGAAGCTGGAAGAAGACGAAAAAGGCTACTCCCCTGAGATGTGGCGCAAGATGGCTGAGCTGGGCTGGATGGGACTCGTGCTCCCTGAGAAATATAACGGCATGGGGATGGGATTCATGGACCTCATCATCCTCCTCCAGGAGATGGGGCGCAATATCTTGCCCGGGCCGTTCTTCAGCACCGTTGTCCTGGGAAGCCTGCCCATCCTCTCTGCAGGCACTGAGGAGCAGAAAAAGGAATTCCTACCCAGGATAGCTACAGGAGAGCTGATTTTGACCCTGGCCTTCACCGAGCCCAGCGCCAGATACGATGCTGCAGGGGTTAATACAAAGGCCGTGGCTCAGGGTGATAGCTTCGTTATCGATGGCACCAAGCTCTTCGTGGAGAATGCCCATATCGCCGATTACATAATCTGCGTTACTAGGACCAAGAAAGGGGCCACGCCTGAAGAGGGCATTACTCTATTCCTGGTGGATGCCAAGAGCCCCGGCATCAAATGCGAGGTGATGCCTACAATCGGCGCTGACAAGCTCTGCGAGGTTGTTTTTAAGAAAGTCAAAGTCTCCAAGAAAAACATGCTGGGTAAACTCAATGAAGGATGGCCCATCCTGGCCAAAACCCTGGAGCAGGCTACTATAGCCAAATGTGCCGAGATGGTCGGCGGCCAGGAGGCATCTATGGATATGACCTTGTCTTATGTCAAGGAAAGGGTACAATATGGCAAGCCTATAGGCAGCTTCCAGGTGATTCAGCACTACTGCGCCAATATGTGGATGAATGTTGAGACCAGCAAGGACATCCTTTACAAGGCCGCCTGCAGTGTTGCTGAAGGCCTTCCCGGCAGTACCTCAGAGGTTGCCGTGGCCAAAGGTTGGATTAACGAAGCCTACAAGTTCGTTACAGAGAGAGCGGTGCAGTGCCACGGAGCCATCGGCACCACCAGGGATCACGATATAGGGCTCTACTATCGAAGGGCTAAAGCAGGGGAACTTGCCTTCGGCGATACCGATTTCCAGAAGGAGTTAGTTGCCCGGCAATTAGGACTTTAGTCCCCATATTTAACTTAAGTGAGGGGGAAACGCTATGGATTTCCGGTTTACTCCACAACAGGAAGCCTTCAGACAAGAGGTTCGTGATTATCTTCGTAAGGAGCTAGGGCCAGATTGGCGGGGCGGAAAAACAAACGAAATGTTTAACCCCGCTTTCAGCCGTAAGCTCGGCAAGAAGGGCTGGATAGGTATAGGATGGCCCAAAGAATATGGCGGGCTCGGCCGCCCCCATATGGACCAGTTAATCTTCGGCGAAGAGATGCTGTACGGCAGGGCGCCTGCGGCCGCTCACATCCTGGCGCAGAATATGGTAGGGCCCACCCTCATCAATGTGGGAAATGAGGAGCATAAGAAAAAGTTCTTGCCCATGATTCTGAGCGGAGAGGTCGTGTTTTGCCTGGCCTACACCGAGCCTCAAGCGGGCTCTGACCTTGCATCTTTACAGACCAGCGCTGTAGCAGATGGCGATTATTTCAGATTAAACGGACAGAAGACATTCATCAGCTTCGCCGGCGAGGCTCACTACGGCTGGATTGGTGTCAGAACCGACCCCAATGCTCCCAAGAAACACAGGGGTATCAGCATCTTCATCGTCGACATGAAGACTCCTGGTATCACGACACGCAAGCTGGATACCATGTTCGACCATACGCTATATGAGGTATTCTTCGATGATGCAAGAGTCCACAAGAGCTGTGTGGTAGGACAACTGAATCAGGGCTGGTACTATATTACCCAGGCTCTCGACCATGAAAGGGTCTTCATGGCAGCTACCATAGCAGGCTACCAGCGCATATTCGATGAGATAGTAGAATACGCCAAATCAACGAAACGCGACGGTAAACCGATAAGCAAAGACCCCGTCATTCAGCAAAAGCTGACTGAAATGGCAATAGAACTACATGTTGGGCGTCTATTGGGTTATCGACTGGCCTGGCTCCTTGAGCAAGGCATTGTCCCATTTTCTGAGGCATCCATCTCCAAAGTCTTCACCAGTGAACTTGAGAAACGCCTGGGTAATCTAGGTATGCAAGTCCTCGGCTTATACGGTCAATTGCAGCAAGGCACTCGCCAAGCTCCTTACGATGGATACCTTGAGTGGGAATATAGATTCTCACCCATGCAAGCCGTCGGCGGCGGTGCTAACGAAATTCAGCGTATCATCATAGCCATTGCCGGCCTCGGCCTCCCTAGATAGGGCAAAGCATCAGACCGTAATCTGCGGATGTGACTGGCGAAGTAGGAGTAGGGGCACAGTGCACTGTGCCCCAAAGTCCCCCTAAGAGTGGGAAATATAGAGGTTGTTTACTAACGGGGAGTGCAGAGGGGCGTAGCCCCTTTGCTGGGGGTCTGGGGGTGTCCCCCAGCTTTAAAAATCCCCCAAGACTGGGAGATACGGGGGGTTGAGTACTTGAGAACCCCTTAATCTGCGGATGTAACTGGCGAAAGGAGGAGGAAATGCTAATCGATGCCCATTATCACCTGGTAGCCGA
>CAYGWR010000004.1:0-39252 GCA_964353645.1 uncultured Dehalococcoidia bacterium | reverse complement strand
GGTCTGGCACGGGTGGCCAGCTTGACTTTGTGATTGGGGCTTACTGGTCTGAAGGGGGCAGAGCGATAAACATCCTGCCCAGCACCTACGAGGGTGGTAAGAAGTCGCGCATCGTGCCCTATCTGACGCAGGGAGCAAGGGTGACCGTGCCGAGGCACTATGCGCAGTACGTAGTGACGGAATGGGGGATTGCCAATCTTGCGCCGTTGAATGAGAGAGAGCGTGCCCTCGCTCTCATCGAGGTTGCACACCCCAAGTTCAGAGAGGACCTTCTGAAGGCGGCTAAAAAGCGGCTTAGGTTTTAACATGTGTATATAGTTAGCAGAGATGTAAATCGATATCTGCCCTGATAAATTAAATATAAGTATAGGTGATTGCTGGGTTATCTTTAAGATGTCTTTATATTTAACTCTTTTGCTGCACCTAATGGCATTATTTCTCTACCAAAAAGTGTATTGATAAGTACCGCTGCTGAAGTATACCAAGCTATTAATGCGCAAAGAATACCTTCATAGCCTGCTATTTTGTGCACTGTAACATTCCATTCGCCCGCTGCAAGCATGAAGAAAAGTATTGTAAGCGTCACAAAAATGGATGTTACAGCCCTATTTACTCTCAAAGACGCTATTGTGGCGTATGCGGTAAATATGCCCCAGGCGATGAATAGTACTGCCATGCCCTCACGGGGAACAGGAGCTATAACTCCTGTGCTTTCGAGAATCACCATCGTGGCTATACCAATCCAGAAGGCACCGAATGACGAAAAGCAAGTAGCACCAAAAGTATCCCCACGCTTGAATTCCCACATACCAGCACAAAACTGAGCTAAACCTCCATAGAAGATACCCATGGGGAGAACCATACCTAAATTATCTGCTGAAATCAGCCCTGAATTGACAACGTTGAGTATAAATGTCGTGAGTGCAAAGCCGCCTAGCCCCAGCGCTGCCGGATTAGCTAGTTTTGAATCTCCCACGATCTAACCTCCAACTTTCTAAGTTAATCAATCTTTAGAATCGAAATGCAATATCTTATTCTGTCTGTCTATATATACCTCCTTCATTCTTTCGAATAGATAGAATTGCTAATTCAGCATGTTCCTTGAGATATTCTATTGTGCTAGGTCGCTTAACGCAAGGAGATAAAGTCTCATTTTGGCCACAAGATTTGTGGCCATTCTGAAGCAAGGCTAAAATGAAGCACCGCTTCCAATCGTTATTTGACATTGCGCAAATCGCGTGATAAGCTCGAAATTGAGTAGGAGTAAACGTAACTCCCAGATACAGTCTGCATTAAGGGGTTCATTCTGCCGCAGAAGTCGATCTCTGATCTGTTTTCAAGATATGCAAAATAAAGAGTGGTGACCCCGCAACCGGTGGGACTGACTCGCAGAATAACCAACAGCGCATTTGTCAGGTATGCCCTTATCCGGGCGAGCATGACGATCAGGCAAAATATACCGTGGAAGATGAAAGTTCTCCTCAATAGGTTCATTATTCGAACCTGATAGTGCCAGTTCCATCTTGACAGGCCAAATCCTGCGCTGTTGGCTCGGCTTCAGCAAGAATTCTCGACTTGACAAATGTTTGTCGAAGCGAGTTGGGACGCATAGGTCATCTTCTCGGTCATAAGGCCCATCGCATGGACCGCAAGAAACTGGTGCGGATAAGGGAGATCATCACTCAGGCTTGCAATGAGATTGAGGCTGTTCTCGAGCAATAAAATAAACCTTTAATAAGTGAGCAAAGGAGGTATAAAATGGGGTTCTTCTCTATCCCTGCTGCCGCCGGAGGATTTTTCTTCAGCTCCTGGCTCCTGATGATTTTCTGGGGAATTATCGCTCCGGATTTCAACGTGGAAACCATAGGATACAAGATGGCCATGCTTATTACCATAGCTATATGGCTGGTGGTTGCTCCCCTGGCTGCCGCTATCTCGAAGAGACACTCTTGGAGATGGAGCATGAGACATCGGACTTTTTGATGTCAGATCGGCTGTGTCCTCAATAGCGAGAAGAAAAAGCTGGTAAAATATGCTTACCCTTCCCTCAGTTTAAGGAGAGCTCATGGAAGCCTATTTGGGTGTTGACGTTGGCTCTGTAACTACCAAGTACGCCGTGTTGGACAGGGATAACCAATTGGTCACCACTCTCTACGTGTTAACCCAAGGCAAACCGATTGAAATGGTGCAGTACGGGCTGAAACAAATTCAACAGCTATTACCAAAGGACGTTGATATCTGTGGAGTCGCTACCACCGGGAGCGCTCGCTACCTGGCCGGGGTAATCCTCGGTGCTGATTTGGTCAAAAATGAGATCACTACTCATGCTGTGGCTGCGTTATTCTGCATTCCTCAGGTACAAACTGTAGTGGAAATCGGGGGACAGGACAGCAAGATTATCGTCATCAGAGATGGGGTGGTTACCGATTTTGCTATGAACACGGTTTGTGCTGCCGGTACAGGCAGCTTCCTTGACCACCAGGCACTACGGCTAAATATGAGCATTTCTGAGTTTAGCCAACGAGCACTGGAGAGCAAGAACGCGGTGCACATTGCCGGGCGATGCACAGTTTTCGCTGAATCAGACATGGTTCACAAACAGCAAATGGGATACCGCACTGAGGACATTATCTATGGATTGTGCCAGGCATTGGTTCGCAACTACCTCAATAATGTCGGCCTGGGAAAGGATATCAAGCCCCCAATAGCTTTCCAGGGCGGAGTAGCCTTTAACAAAGGCATTGTAAGGGCTTTTCGAGAGGAACTTGGCACCGGGATAATTGTCCCAGCCCACCATGAGGTCATGGGAGCAATAGGCGCAGCGCTGCTGGTGCATGAGGAGGTAGCCAAGGGCAGCCTTAGCACCAAGTTCCAGGGGTTTCGCATCAGTGACGCTAAATACCATACCTCTTCGTTTGAATGCAAAGCCTGCCCAAGCATTTGTGAGATAGCTCGACTTTCGGAGAATGGTCAGGTTCTGGCACAGTGGGGTGGCCGCTGTGACCTCTGGGAGAGAACCCCAGCGAAGCAATAGTTGTTGGGCATAATCATTGCCAGATCCCAGACTTCTATGCCCCCGGTGATGACAAGTTGATCCTTCAGAAACGACTGAGCCTTTGAAATTCGTCTGCGGTCAATTTTCAGTATGCTACGCCGAATTCGTGATAGCTCAGGTTTTTGGGTATAGCGTGGCCCTGCTCTGCATGGAATATGTGAAGCCAAGGAGGTAGTGGTAACTCGGGTTGTCTGGGCTACAATCAATAGCCTTCTTGATATGATTCTCTGCCAGGTTGAGCCGTCTTAGCGTGAGGTAAATGTCACCAAGATACGCATTTGCGTACTCAACTGCAATATCGTTGTCACCATATCTGATCAGGACGTACTTATATATTTCGATAGCTTTATCGTACTCGCCCTGTTCGATGTGCTCTTTTGCCTCACTCCATATGGTATGAAGCTCGGGGCCGATATCTCGATCCATACTGTCTTCCTCCGAACAAACACGTTTGTTTACAGACCAAATGATACCACATTCAAGGATAAGAGTCATAGGTTTGCAGGGGTTATCAGTTATGGCATTACAGCGGTATCATGCTGCACTCTTTGGCGAAAGTGGCGCTCTGGAACGGGGACAGCTGGTTGGCAAGATAAGATTGCACTGGTGCGGAGACGCTCCCAAATCCCAAAGGCATCATCTCCATTTAAGAGCGCTGAGTGGGCGAAGCGGCACTATTAAACTGCACCAAATAGCGGATTGTGTGGCGGGCCACGGGCATAACTTGCTGTAATTTACCATTATAGTTACAATATTACGATATATCTTGAGTGATTATCTAAAATCAGAGGAGCAATTGGAATGAAACAGAGACTTGTCACAGTTGCAATAAGTGGAGCTTTTGATCCTATCCATGTTGGTCATATTCGATACATTCGTGAAGCGGCTAAACTGGGTGATAGGCTGGTGGTAATTTTGAACGGCGACGATTTCCTGCTTAGAAAAAAGGGGTTTGTGTTCATGCCATTTGAGGAGAGAAAAGAAATTCTGGAAAACGTCAAAGGAGTTGATGAAGTTATTGCTTCTGTGGACGAAGACCAGACTGTACGTAAGACGCTGGAACTGGTTAAGCCTGACATATTTGCGAAAGGCGGTGACAGGACTGGACCGGAAAATATTCCCGAAGCAGAGACTTGTCGCAGAATCGGCTGTAAATTGGTCATGAACGTTGGAGGAGGCAAAATTCGGTCAAATAGTGAGCTATCCTGGAAAGTTAAAGAGTTAGGTATGGAAGATACCAGCAGATTGAGAATCATCTGCTATTACTGTGATGACCATCCGATATTGAAAGAGAAGTGTCTCTATTGTAAAGGTACAGGTAAAATAGTGGTTGGAAAGTCGGATTAGAAAAGAAATGTGGGTAAACGGATTATCAGGAGAACCCATATTTCTCACGGTGAACACTTGCTTGGAACGTTCAATCCCTTAGAGAGATACGTGCAAAAGCAAGTATCTTTGGAGCACCTGTGGCATGCGGAGGGATCAGTCTGCTCTTAAGCGGGAATATGTTCGGGCGGTCTCACCAGGTGCATTCTGAGAGCCTGGGGTTCGCAGATGATGGTGCATACTCCACAGCCCCAGCACTTCCGGGGATCGACGACAGCCTTCAATTGCTCGGAGCCTTCTACCTTGTGCATCTCAATTGCGTCAAACTGGCACCGCTCTAAGCAGTCATCACATCCAATGCACAGAGCTGTGTCGACTCGAGCTTCGTAACGGCTCTTGGCAAAGACCGCATCGTTAGGTACATCGCGTATGTCGGCGGCATGCCAAATGGTACAGCAACAACGGCAGCAACTGCACAACGCATAGGGTTGAGCGGCTTCGATCTTGGCGTGGTTCATCCATTGATGGACCAACCCCTCATCCTCATTCTTGTCAACGATGGCTAAAGCTTCGTCCACGGATATACGCCGCCCGTGCCCTCTGCTCAGGGAGTACTCTGCTGACTTGGCGAACTGTAAGCAATTAGCTTCGGCATCTGATTTGCGGCAAGGGTTGCCTATCATTTTCTTGTGCTTGCGGCAGGAGCATGAGACAACCGTGATCAGGGGCTGAACCCTGACAATCTCACGTGGGTCTTCACAGGGCAGGATCTCCGGGCTGTCCAGTATCGCCTTGTATGCCGGCACAATTCTGAGGCCGTGGATGCCCATTGCCTGCAAATTGCGCCACCGCTCAGCGGTCATATCAGCGTAATCGGTTTTCTTCCAGTCTTCCCAGAGGTGGAAAAGCCTTTTCATCTCCCCCTCGGTATATATGTCCAAGCCCATCAAAGACTCGCTCACTTCCCATAGCCGTTCGGCATACTTGCAGAAAATATAGTCGTTGGGGTTCTTGTAGTCTCTGGGAACGACTACGCCCTTGCGATGCAGCATCTCGATGTTACGCTTTACCGTGGCCAAATCAATGCCACTCTTTTGCGCCACTTCTTCGGGAGAGCCCGGTAACAGGGTTACCATCTCAGCCTGCTTGGGTGTCATGAGAAACCGGAGCACGCGAAGGTATGACTGAGACGTGCCGAAGCCGTGCTTCCCGGCTAGCATGGTATAAGCGTCGCTGTGTTCGCCCATGTTTTTCTCCGTTCCCCGCGAGTATGTTTTTCTGTTCTATGGATTGCAAGAGATATTTATAGATATTGTATAACAGGCCAGCTATGTATACAAATGCTTTCTCACGAGGTTGTTCATTAATCCCTTTTCAGCCCCCTGTATCCCCCAGTCTTGGGGGAGTTGGGAGTTGGGGGGCACCCCCAAACCCCCGGCATCCGCCTATGGCGGACGCCCCTCTGTACTCCCTTGTTAATAAACGGCTTCTTCTCACGAGGTTGTCTATCAGTCTCTTTTCAACCACCTATATCACCCAGTCTAAACCCGGTGAGATTGCGAGTCCTTCCCCCGAAGGACGAAGCAATGACAAAGGAATCCTTTTGGGGGGCTACCCCCAGACCCCTGGCAAAGGAGTCCTTCTCAGGAAGGACCCTCTGCACTTCCCATAGCCAGTGCGATGTGATAGTATTGCTGTAAGCGTTTCAAGGACAAGGTAACTGAGTACATTTATTTGTCATGTTAGATAATAAGCAACCTTCTCATATACTATTTATTTGTGATGCGAATACTTGCCGCAGCCCTATGGCTGAAGCCATGCTCAGAAAGATGCTGGCTGATCTTGAAGGAAAAGCAAGGGAGATCAAGGTTGATTCCGCGGGTATAGCACCCCGCGCCCGGGATGGCAGCGACATTACATTGGATGTGAAATGGCTGTTGAAGGAAGAAGGGATTCCCGTTGAGAATTTCCGCTCCCAAGATCTGAAAAGGCATCAGGAACTCCTGGTAGAAGCAGATCTGGTACTGACTATGAGCCAGGAACAGAAAGAAAGAGTACGCCAACTTCCAGAGGCTAATGGCAAAGGAATATATACATTGAAAGAGTTCGTGGGGGAAGCAGGCGATATCGCTGACCCCTTTAGCGGGGGAGACGAGGCGTACGCACCGTGCAGGGACGAGATAAAAAGGTGTCTACAAAAGTTAATCGCCAGGTTACTTCCCGATCCCTTATTATAGAATAGCGGCCTCCCCTGGCTCTCACCAGCAATAACGCTGAACTCCTTGTCAGCCCTGCGCAACCTCGCTCTCAGCTCCAATTACATTTCCATGATAGCATTATGAACCACTGTGCGTGCAGGATGCAATTACAGCATTGGAATTGAGAATGAAGTTGATGAGTCAAGGTCAACCGTCGCGGTTCTGGTTTGTGGGAATAGGGGAGTAGGGGAGCAGTCCTACCTCGCTGGGTGACCTGGTGGAACCAAGAGACTAGCCAGCCAGCGTTCCACATTTACTACACTCATCGGGTCGGTTGTGGGAGCAACATGGGGTAGTTGAGACTGGTAACGCAGTTGAAATCAACTCACTCATACTTACCCGTAGATGCACTAAGTACCTCGAATACTTTCCTTACCTTCGCAGGTATCCATAGCTTGAGATATTTCCGCAATTCATCACCAAGCTCAGGTTTTCGGAGCCAGCGTCCAGCCCGCTATGCCGCTTGTAGTGAGAATCTCCTCGGCCTCACCTATAATCTTGTCAATTAATTCCTTCGCTGTGACAATCTTATCAATGAAGCCAATAGCCAGCGATATGGCACCAGTTCCCGCTTCTTTCGGTATACCGGTGCTCTCGGCCTTTGCTGCTGCCTGCATTACTGCCTTACTTTCTACAGCATCTCTCAAATTCTGAATGTCTTCGGCTTTGGATGTAGCGAGAATAGCATCACGCCATTTCGGATCGTAAGGATCGGCCCCAACAAGAGCCCGTTTATAGTGGTCAGCGAGCGGACACTCTTTGACAGTACAGAAGGCTGTCCCTAACTGCACCGCTTCCGCTCCCAGCGCCAGAGCACCCAGAAAAGTACGAGCATCACCGATACCGCCCGCAGCTATCACTGGTATTTTTACCTGTTTTACAACCATCGAGACACTCACCAATGTAGTGAGAATCAAGGGGCTCTTTAGCCCTGCCCCTTCCAATCCCATAATGCACACCGCATCCGCGCCGTCCCGCTCTGCCGCCAAGGCATGCTTCACCGTTTGTACTTTATGAATCCATATCAGGCCAGCCTCTTTTATCCGCATGCCGTGCTCAACAGCCCTGGAACCCGCCGTTTCAATTATCGGAACCCTTTCTTCGATAGCTACTTCTCGCAACGCAGCAAGTGCGGGGTCCATAGCCGGACTCAGATTTACAGCAAACGGTTTGGCGGTCATAGCTCTGGCTTTACGTATCTCCTTGCGAAGCTTCTCAGGGGTACGTAAAGTCCAGGCAGTGACCATCCCTAACCCGCCAGCCTCTGAGACGGCTGCAGCAAGTGGTGCTGTGCCAATTCCCGCCAATGCCCCCTGAATAATAGGATACCTGATGCCCAATAGTTCGGTTACTCTTGTCTTCCACTTCATATGATTCACTTCCTTCGTCAGAGGTTTCGGACAAACTCACGTACCGCCGTGCAAGCAACCATATTTCACCCCCAAGCGGAAATATAATATTTGCGATATTCTACAGCGAAAGCTATACTGGCGCAAGAAGTTGGTCGTATAATTTCTACGAATAGGTAACGGAGGAACAAAATGGAGAGATGGCTTCTCGTTTGCCTTCCGCGCTGCTATGAGACAGATCCAATCCTCTTAGCAGTAGTCTACACATAGCTGCGCAGTCTCGCAAGTGGCAGGCTGCAAGGTCCACCGAGACGGCAAAGTGACCAGTCTTCTTGCCGCCCCAAACATTTCGCAGTAGAATATCGCTAGAAATGCGGGTTCTCGGCCACAATTCGGACAACGAATGAGTACGAAAGGAAAGAGTGGGAAACATGAAGATGCAGAGTTCTATCGACATTGCAGCGCCGCCGCAGAAAGTCTGGCCGTTCCTGGTTGAGCCCGAGAAGATCCTGAAGTGGTGCATCACCTACCAGAAGTTCGAATATACCGGTGCTCAGCGCCCCGGCGTGGGTTCCACTTTCTATCTGGAGGAGAAAGCCGGTGGCCCCCTTATGAAGCTCAACTTCACGGTCACTGATTGGGTGGGGAACCAGAGACTTGCTTGCAAAATGACTTCAGGCAATTTCCTGAAAGGATATGAGCAGAAGATGACAGTGGAGGCAATTCCATCGGGCAGCCGGTTCACCTTTGCGGAGGACATAAAGCTCCCTTATGGGGTTATCGGTAGCATGATGGGCTTCTTTGCCAGGTCCAGCTCACAGGCTCATCTAAAAGAAATGATGGGCAAGCTCAAGAGTCTGGCAGAAGCATGACAAGCCGCCTATCCAGTTGTGCTGACAGTCATTCAACGGCCTGAAAAACTGCTCCAGAAGCCCCTGTGCTCGTTCAGATAGATCTGTGACACATGGATTATGAGAGGGATGTATAATGGCTGCACTATGAGCAACTCTAGCAGCGTGATACCGGGTGCCGAGAGCCTGGCGAGCATTACGGAAGGTGAAGGGCAACGATGAATGTAAGAACCTGGCTATCAGAGAGAGCAGTTGTACCCCCCGCTTTTATAGATGAAGCGAAAGGTATTGCAGGGAAAGACAACGTCTCGACTATGGAATGTGACCTCATTGCGTACAGCCTGGACTACTGGATGTACGGGGTGTTCCTCTCGCAGTATGGCAGTCTACCGTCGCTCCCCTCCGTAGTCATTTCACCTGGCAATCGGGAGGAGATTCAGGGTATCCTCAAATGTGCCAACGAATACCAGGTGCAGATTACGCCGTTTGGAGGTGGTTCCGGCGTGCTCGGCGGGGCCATACCGATAAAGGGGGGCGCCATCCTCAACCTGCAGCGAATGAACAGGTTCGTTTCTCTGGACGAAATGTCACTCGTTGCTGAGTTCGAATCAGGAATAATCGGCGCAAATCTAGAGCGGGAACTGAATCACAGAGGCTACTCCATGGGAAACATCCCACAGTCGCTCTACTGTTCTACTCTCGGAGGATGGATTTCAACACGTGCTGTAGGTCAGTTCTCGACAAAATACGGCAAGATCGAGGACATGGTACTCGGGATGGAGGTCGTGCTTCCTGACGGGAGCTTACTCAATATCAGACCAGTCCCAAGGCGGTCTACCGGGCCTTCACTGAAGGACCTGTTCCTGGGTGGAGAAGGGACTCTCGGGATTGTGACAAGGGCTACGGTATCAGTACATCCTCTACCACAGCTAAGCTCCAAACAGTCGTTCACCTTCTCCTCCATTGACATGGCGCTGGAGGTGGTGCGGAAGATCCTGAGAGCTGATGCGAGGCCTGCGGTGGTCAGGATATTCGACGATCTCGAAGCTGAGAGGTATTTCGGAACAAAAAAGGTTACCGTAATCTTTATCTCGGAAGGGGAGCTGGATTTCGTTGGCCCTGAAAGCAGCCTAATCTCAAGGATTGCGGAGGAGAATGGGGGATCGCCCCAGGGAGAGAATCCGGTCGAGATATGGCTTAAGAAACGTTTCGACATCGGCTTAGGGCCCACCATAATGCAGCAGGGGGGAATCGTAGACACAATTGAGGTAGTGTCGCTGTACACAGATGCCGTAAACCTGTACAAGGACATACTGACCTCAATGAGGGGTGTGGAGGGGTCGTTGCTTGTTTCCGGACATTTCTCGCATTTCTACCGAGAAGGGGCCTGCTTGTACATCACCTTCGTGGGCTTTCCCAAGGATACATTTCGCTATTATGAGGACACATGGAAAGCGGCTATGGAAGCGACTCTAAGAAACAACGGCTCTATCAGCCATCATCACGGGATTGGAATGTGGCGAATGCGGTTCATGGAGCAGGAGTTGGGCACTCAAGGGGTAAAGCTGCTGCAAAGAATCAGGTCTGCTTTTGACCCAAACGGTATTCTGAACCGAGGAAAACTTGTCGAAAATGAAAGATAAGAAAGAACTCGCACAGGTCACCAACTGCGCCCTGTGCGCGAACATGTGCAAGTATAGCTGCCCCACCTATCTTGCCGCGGGGAACGAGACAATCAGCCCCCAGAAGATAGCCCGTCTCATTCTATACGAGGATAAGTCATTTATTGAAGACAGGAAGGGCTTCTTTGAAGTTATGTTTCAGAGTTGCATGTGCGGCGCATGTAAGCGGCACTGCATCTACAGCGACTACGACCTGAGGAAATTCATCCACAAGGGACGAAGCAAAGCTTTCAAAGAGGGCATGCTACCGGATGAGACGAAGAAGCGCGTCGAAACGTTCATGGAACACGGTAACCCCCAAGGGGAGCGCCAGCTCATTCAAAAGGGCGCCGGGACCATCGGGTATTTCGTTTCCTGTTCCGCATACAAGGACGAACGGCTGCTCAAGGCTATGGACAGGATAATCTCAGCAAGCAAGGAGAAGGTGCAGCAATTCGGCGGTGTCGATATCTGCTGCGGCGCTCCTCTCTACTACGCCGGAGATACTAAGGGATTCAAGAAAGTGGCACAAAAAATGAAAGGGGAGATCGAGGAGAGAGGGCTGGAGAAGGTCATCACGATGTGTCCCAATTGCCTGAAAATGATGAGAGAGGTCTACCCAGAGGTGGGGATTGATCTGAATGTACAGTTGGCTCACACTACTGAGTTCCTGGCTTCTCTTCTGAAGGAAAGGAAGATAAAGGTAAGGAAGGCAAAGGGCACGGCAACCTACCACGACCCTTGCGTCCTTGCCAACGATATGGATATTACGGCAGCCCCCAGGCAGATCCTTACAGCACTGGGGTATAGGATAAAAGAGCCAGTCTATACGAGAGAGCACACGCATTGCTGCGGCGCGCCGCCCGGGGCGAGGATCGGGTTCAGCAAGCTCACGGAGCAGGTGAAGTCGATGCGCATCAATGAGCTCAGGGAGACGCATGCTGACGTCTACGTTTCAGCATGCCCGAGCTGCAAGGCCGTCCTCTCCGACCTGGGGGTCAAGGACATAACGGAGATAGTTTCGGAGCATATTATCCATGGATGAAGGGAAGCTGAAGCGAACAATACGGGGCGAGATTGAACAAACGACCGGTGAGAAGGTGGCAGTATCGGTCCGAGATGGCATCGCAGAATTGGCCGGGAGGTTTCAGTCGCTCCAAAACGCTGTGGATGCCGGACACATAGCCGCTGGCGTGGAACAGGTGCGGGAAGTGGTGAACGATATTGACTATCCGGGGAAGGTGCAGTTTGTCGTGCCCCCGAAGGTATCCGATGAGCTTACGGGAAAGGATTTCGACGTCGTCATCGTCGGCGGCGGCGTAATAGGCCTGGCAGTAGCCCGGGAGCTTTCAAGATTTGCCCTGAGGACTGCGGTCATCGAGAGGCACCATGACCTGGGAATGGACCAAACGGCACACTGCAACGCCATGATACATCCTGCTCTGCTTACTGAACGCGGCACCCTGAAATGGGAGATGAACTACAAGGGAAATGCAAGGTGGGACGAGGTTGCCAGCCAGCTAGATGTCGATTTCAAGCGAATCGGGACACTTGTTGTGGCTGAGAACTCCGATGAAGAGCTGTTCCTTCCCGGTGTAGTAGAGCTCGCCAAGAGTCAGAATGACCCGGAGCCAAAAGAGCTGGATAGGGAAGGGCTGGACAGAATTGAGCCAGGGCTTGCTCCAAATATCAGGAAAGGTGTACTCGTGTGGAACACGGGGATCATCGGCGTGTTTGAACTCATAATAGCCTACGCGGAGAACGCCTGGGCAAACGGGGTGCGGTTCTTTCTCGACACAAGCGCAATAGGGGTTCGGGTCGAGAACGGAAGCATAAGGGCAGTGGAAACAACGAGGGGCACGCTCAAAACGCGCATCCTGATAAATGCTGCGGGAATTTACGCTGACAAGGTTGCTGAGTTTGCTGGAGACAGGTTCTTCACAATTCATCCGAGAAAAGGGGAGACGATTATTTTCGATAAATCATACCGACCGGTGCAAACAGTTCTGGCAACGTTCAGTATAGTCGGGGGAAAGAGCCCATATTCCAAAGGGGGAGGCATCATTCCCACGGTCGACGGCAATCTTCAGTTGGGGCCGACAGCCGAGGAGGTATGCGACAGGGAGGATGTTTCTACCACCTTTATGGGGCGGGAGACACTGTACAATCGGTTCGCACCTGTACTCGAGAGAGTCAAGCCGAACTATGAGAAACCCGACATAGGCAAGATCATCACCCATTTCGCCGGATGTAGAGCGGCAACATACAAGGAGGATTTTATTATCGAGCCTTCGAGAAAAGTAAAGGGGTTGGTTCACGTTGTCGGCATCCAATCTCCTGGACTCGCAGCGGCGCCGGCCATTGCCAAGAGGGTGAAGGAAATCATAGTAGAGAACTGGCACCCCGCCGATAATATGCAGTTTGAACCGAGGAGAAGAAGGAGCAAGCATTTTAGCGAGTTGGATCAGAGGGAGATAAAGGAACTCATCCGCAGCAACCCTCTTTACGGACATATCGTTTGCCGCTGTGAGCACGTGAGCGAAGGTGAGATTGTAAATGCATTACACGGAGGCATTGCCGCGCAGAGCATCGATGCAATCAAGAGGAGGACAAGGTCGGGTTCGGGGAGATGCCAGGGCGGATTCTGTATGCCCAGGGTATTGGAGATCATCAGCAGGGAGTCGAATATCAGTAGGGAGTTGGTGACGAAGAACGGTGGAAAGTCCTTTATCCTAAGCGGCAAGGTGAAGCAGGTGAGAGAATGAAATACTTCGTAGTAATCGACGGGGGAACGCAGAACATCAAGGCATTCATCTTCGATGAGAAGGGGAATGAGGTGTGTGGCGAGGGGGTCCCCGTAAACCCGTACTCTGCTCCTCAGCCTAATTTCGCCGAGCAGGATGCTGAGACGTATCTGAGGATAGCCCAAGAGGTGACGAAGAGCGTTGTGGAGAAGTCCGGTGTCCCTAGAGATCAACTCATTGCTCTTGCCATTACAAGCCACAGGAGCACCATTGTGCCCGTTGACAAGGAGGGGAGACCTGTTCGTCCTGCGATCACGTGGCTCGATGAGCGCAAGACGGAGGGACTCAGGCTCCCAGGCAGCCCGCTGCTATCGCTGGCTTTCCGGGTTTCGGGGATGTCGACGAAGCTGAAGGAGTATCAGAGAAGATCCAAGTTCAACTGGCTAAAAAAGTACGAACCGGAAAGCTACAATCGGACCCACGTATTCCTTACAATCTCATCGCATATCTTTCACGCGCTGACCAACGAATTCAAGGACTGTTCCTCGATGATAGTCGGGCTTTTCCCCATCGACCTGAAGAAGCTTCAATGGCATCCCTGGAAGGTGGTGTACGAGGTCTTCGGCGTAGAGAGAGATAAGCTTCCTCCACTTGTTTCGCCAACTGAAATTGCAGGGAGGGTTTCGGAGGACGGCGGGAGGCGTTTCGGCGTGCCGCAAGGGCTCCCGATAATCATAGGCGCCGGTGATAAACAATCCGAACTGCTGGGGGCTGGCGTGGTAGGTCCCGATATCGCTGAAATCAGCTACGGAACGGCGGCCGTTATAGAAATGCTCTCCAGCAAGTACGTCACTCATCCCAAGATGGATTTCTTTACCTGGGGTGCGGCCATTCCGAACCACTGGGCACTCGAAGGCTTTGTGGGCAGGGGATACTGGATGGTCTCGTGGTTCAGGAGAGAGTTCGCCAAGCATAAGGAGGAAGAGGCCAAGAAACTGGGCATATCAACAGAGGAGCTATTGGACAGGGAGATGGAAAAGATACCTCCCGGCTCAATGGGATTGATTCTTCAGCCTTACTGGCACCCGCTCGAAAATGACCCGCTCTCTAAAGGAGCGATTATAGGGTTCTCCGGAGAGCACACTGCGGCGCACGTCTACAGGGCGATTATTGAAGGTATTGCGTATGAATTGCGCAGGTTGGGGGAGATAATTCAAAAGCGTTCGGGAAGCAAGATAAAGGAGTTGAGGGTCGGCGGCGGAGGCTCGAAGAGCGACGAAATCATGCAGATAACCGCGGACGTCTTCAATATGCCAACTTGCAGAATGCACACTAGCAACCTTGCAGCGTTGGGAGCAGCTATGGATGCCGCCGTTGCCCAAAACATCTATAGCAGTTTCGCTGAGGCTGCAGCTAATATGGTGAGGGTGAAGAAGACCTTCACTCCGCGCCATGAGAACGTGGTAGTCTATGACAAGCTGTTCAATGAGGTATACAAGAAGCTCTATCCTGCGCTTACCCCCCTGCACTATAAAATAGCGGAAATCACAGGATACCCAGAGGTGAAATAACGCAGTGAAGTGGCACTTATCGGCTCGTGCGCTTGACGGGAGACGCGAATGCAGGCTGACGTAGCTGTAATAGGCAGCGGACCTGCCGGGCTTATTGCTGCCATCGAGGCCAATCGAAGCGGCGCAAAGAATGTCCTTCTTCTGGAACGAGAAGAGGAACTCGGCGGCATCCTGAAACAGTGCATACACAACGGCTTTGGACTGGAGCAGTTCAAGAAAGACTACACCGGTCCTGAGTATGCGGAGCGCCTCATTGAAGAGGTAGAGAAAACAGGCGTCCGCTGCTTCCTGAACACGATGGTGACCGGCATATCAGCGGACAGGACAGTCACGGCGGTGAATTCTGAGAATGGTGTGTTCCAGATTGAGGCAAAGAGCATTGTTCTTGCTATGGGATGCCGAGAACGTGCCCGCGGCAGCATTGGTATCCCGGGCACGCGTCCTGCAGGAGTCCTCACCGCCGGAACGGCGCAGAGGCTGGTAAACATTGAGGGCTATCTTCCCGGGAAAGAGGTCGTTATCCTGGGCTCGGGTGACATCGGCCTCATAATGGCGAGGAGGCTTACTCTGGAAGGAGCCCAGGTCAAGGGCGTGTATGAAATAATGAATTACCCCGGAGGATTAAAGAGAAACATCGTTCAGTGCCTCAATGATTTCAATATACCTCTGTATCTATCACATACAGTCACGGAGATACGGGGCAGGGAACGCGTAGAAGGGGTCGTGGTATCTAAAGTGGACGAAAAGATGCAGCCCATCGGGGGCAGTGAGAAATTCATACAATGCGACACCCTGCTTCTCTCCGTCGGTTTGATTCCAGAGAACGAGCTATCAAAAGGTGCCGGAATAGAACTGAGTCGGACTACGAATGGGCCTGTTACTGCAGAGACAATGGAGACATCGGTGCCGGGCATATTCTCATGTGGCAATGTCTCCACTGTATTTGACCTGGTGGATTACGTTGCCCAAACCGGCATGTCCGCGGGCCGGAACGCCGCAAGATTTGCAGCAGGTGCCTGGAAGGAAAACGGGGGGTCAGTGGAGGTAGTTCCGGGAGAGAATGTGAGAGTTGTTTTCCCGCAACGGTACTGCTTCCGAGACGACCTGATTCTTTACATCAGGCCGGCAAAGCCTCTCGAGAAACCCGTGACAATAGGCATTGCTCCAGTTGAAATGTATGTCAAGAGGCTATACGCCAGGCCAAACGAGATGATAAGGGTGAAAGTGTCCAGGGAAAAGTTGAAGAAGGTTACCGGATCCATCGAGGTAAGTATTACGGAAAGATAGGCATGGACATCGAGGAAAAGCACTTTACCTGCGTTACCTGTCCTGTAGGATGTGAGGTCGATGTCGAGCTCCGGGACGGCAGTATTGTTTCCATAAAAGGAAACAAGTGCGACAAGGTAAAAGAATTCGTGCTGCAGGAATTGAAGGAGCCCATGCGTGTATTGACCACAACGGTTCGTATAGAAGGTGCAAGGTGGGCAATGCTTCCGGTTCGCACTGATAATCCGATCCCAAAACGATTGTTCTTACAGGCGATTGGAGAGCTCGCAAGCATCGACTTGCAGGCACCGGTGCATATGGCTGAGGTGATAATTAAAGACATCGCCGGCAGCGGCGCAAATATTGTAGCTACGAGAACCATGGTTCTCAGAAGCGAGGCGGGGTGTCATCAGCAATAATAGTGGCACGCTCCCAGGCGTAAACATAGTCGGTAAAGGCGGGAGTTCAGAAGGAGGATAAAGTGAAAGAAATGGATGTGCATACCGCAATCGAACTGGGGTCGCCCTACCCCTACACGTTGGTTGTTACTGTGGATAAGCGAGGGAAGCCCAATATCATGGGCCTATCATGGTGGACTTTCACCTCTTTACAGCCACCCATGATAGCTATCTCCGTGGGCCACCCTCGGTACACTCACGAATGTATAGAAGGCTGCAAGGAGTTCGTTCTTTGCTTCCCTGCCAAAGAGCAGGCCAAGGCTGCCTGGTTGTGTGGAATCAAGTCCGGTCGCAAGACTGACAAATTCGCCGCTACCGGCCTCACTACTACTCCATCTAAGGTAATCAAACCCCCGATCATTGAAGGGGCTACTATAGCCTACGAATGCAAGGTGGTGGGGCAACTGGAGTGCGGTGACCACACTCTCTACAACAGCGAAGTCGTTGCCGTTCACGGCGACCCTCAACGGGCGAAGCACCTTTGCTCTATTCATTATGGGAAGCTTATAAGCATCGACTATCAAGGGAACCTGGATATGAATATAGAATATAAGTAGGGCGCTTGGAGATGTTAATGAGAGGTGGCCAAAAGACCAGAGTGGGAAAGTCTTGCGCTATCTCTGCTCATAGAGAATAGTCCCAACTTAACAATGTGGTGGAGGTAAAGAAAATGGAACGAACAGAAGGCACATTCAAAGGAAACAAAGGTCTTAATCTCTTCTATCAATGTTGGCTGCCAGATAAGAAACCCAAGGCGGTGTTGCTAGTCGTCCCTGGTCTCGCTGAGCACAGCGGACGCTATACAAACCTTGTGAACTACTTCTTACCCAGAGCTTACGCAGTCTGTGGCCTTGATACTCAAGGACATGGTAAATCAGAGGGGGTTCGGTGCTATGTCGACAAGTTCTCGGACTATGTAGACGACGTCAAGACCTTCTTCGATATAGTTCATCAAAGACACGGTGACCGCAAGATCTTCATGGTAGGCCACAGTATGGGGTCAACCATAGCGATAGCCTATGCCGTCCAGCACCAGCGCGACCTGGCCGGTCTTATAATCTCCGGAGTGACTTTGAAACCAGGCTCCAGTATTTCACCAGTATTAAAGGCGGTGGTTCGACTAATCTCCAAACTGTTCCCCAAAATGGGTGTAACTGTCCTCGATGCTACTGCCATCAGCCAGGATAAGGCTGTTGTCGATGCCTATGTGAATGATCCCCTCGTGTATAGGGGCAAGATCACCGCACGGTTGGGTGCAGAACTAGTCAAAACCCTGGATAGACTGCCATCGCTGATACCACAGATCACCCTGCCCATCATAATCATGCATGGAACCGAGGACCGGCTCTGTAACCCAGAGGGGAGCCCAATGCTTTATGAACTGGTCGGCTCACGTGATAAAACACTGAAGCTATATGAAGGCTTCTACCACGAGATTTTTAATGAGCCAGGGCACCTGCAGGTCATGGCTGACCTGGAAGCCTGGTTAGCCACTCGTATCTAGTCAGATATAGAGCCTCACATTTTACGGAACTTGATATGCAGCCAGATGTAAGGGCTTTCCCCTATGCTTTGTCTATGTAGTGAAGGAGAAAAAGGCCATCATGACGGTCTTAAATAAGGTAAATCATATATGAAGCAATATATTCTATCCATAGACCAAGGTACCACCGGCACCACAGCGTTTGTGGTTGATCGGCAAGGCAATGTGTGTGGACGCGGCTACGCCAGAATTGACCAGCATTATCCACAACCAGGCTGGGTCGAGCAAGACCCCGCGGACATTTGGCGAAAAACTCTACACGCTATAGAAGAGGCGAAGGGCCGGGCCAACGTAGATGAAAAGCAGATTGCAGCTATCGGGATCGCAAACCAGCGGGAGACGACTATCCTGATTAACAAAGAGACAGGAGAGGCTATAGGGCCAGCTATCGTGTGGCAGTGCCGCCGCACAGCAGCCAGATGCGAGGAATTCAGGAGCCAAGGGCTAGCAGAAACTATTCGCGCTAAGACAGGCTTGGTGGTGGACGCATATTTTTCCGGGACAAAGCTCGAGTGGATGTTGGACAATATAAAGGGCATCCGTCCGCTGGCTGAACGGGGCAAAGTTCTGTTTGCCAATGTTGATGCCTGGCTTATCTGGAAGCTCACTGGCGGCGCGGTTCATGCCACAGACGTTTCAAACGCTTCGCGCACAATGCTCTTCAATCTCCATTCATTAGCCTGGGATAACGAATTGCTCGAAATGTTCAAAATTCCCAGAGTTATGCTACCGGAGGTTCGACCTTCCAGTTGTGTTTTTGGCTATACCGCAAGCGGCATTCCAATCGCCGGCGTCGCTGGTGACCAGCAGGCTGCACTTTTCGGCCAAGCATGCTTTGAACCTGGCATGGTCAAGATTACATTTGGCACTGGCGCGTTTGTTTTGATGAACATTGGCAAGAATCCGACACATTCCAAGCACGGCTTAATAACCACTGTAGCCTGGGGCACGGCAGATGGTGTGGAGTATGCACTGGAAGGTAGTGTCTTTATTGCGGGGGCCGTTATCCAGTGGCTGCGCGATGAACTGGGATTAATTACAAATGCGGCAGAATCGGAGCAACTGGCAACTGAGGTGAATGACACAGGAGGGGTCTACTTCGTGCCTGCCTTTGTTGGGCTTGGTGCGCCTCACTGGGATATGTACGCGAGGGGTACTATCTTAGGTTTGACCCGCGGCACAAGCAAATCTCACCTGGTCAGAGCTGCGCTGGAGGCGATAGCCTACCAGGTATGTGATGTAGTAAAAGCCATGATAGCCGATTCCAAATTGCGACCGAAAGAGATTCGGGTAGATGGAGGCGCTGCCGCCAACAATTTCCTTGCACAATTCCAAGCCGATATGCTCGGTGTGAAACTATCGCGTCCTCGATGGGTGGAGACTACAGCCCTGGGAGCAGCATATCTTGCCGGGCTGACAGTCGGGTTCTGGAAAGACCGTGCCGAGGTTGCATCGCTTTGGCAAGGAGATCGGTTCTTCCTGCCCAGCGCCGAGCGGGAGAATTACCGCGCTCTTTACCGTGGCTGGCGCAGGGCTGTGAAAAGGTCTAAAAGATGGTTGAAGCAAGAAGAGGCAAGGTGATTAAAAGAGACTTTGATGCTGCTGCAAAAGAGACTTTCGATCTCATCGTCGTGGGTGGCGGCATCATCGGGGCGGGCATAGCGCGGGATGCCGCACTTCGAGGTTTAAGGACTTTAATTGTCGATAAGGTAGATTTCGCCTGCGGTACGACCTCTCGCTCCTCTCGCTTGATCCACGGGGGCCTGCGTTACCTGAAGCGGCTTGAGTTAGGCTTGGTGCGCCAGGACCTACGCGAACGGGACGTGCTTCTCAGCATCGCTCCTCATCTTGTCCATCCCTTATCGTTCATAATTCCTGTAACCAGCGGAAGGCCCTTACAGCGGGTAGCACTGCCGTTTGGTCTGCTGCTCTATGATCTTCTCTATTGGCGTAAGAGTCTCCCCTCACACCAGCGACTCACACGCCGTGAGACTCTGGATTTCGAACCCGGGGTGGAACCAAAAGGCTTATTAGGGTCGTACCTTTACCACGACTGCCAGGTGCCTTTTGCTGAGCGGCTCTGCCTGGAAAATGTGCTATCCGCCGCAGAGCATGGAGCAACTATCTTAAACCACGCCAAGGTAACGGAATTCCTAAGAGACGGCAACAGCGTCTCCGGGGTCGTGGTCCAGGATCAAATATCCGGAGAAACATACCAGATGCGGGCCCGTGTTGTGGTTAACGCCACCGGGCACTGGGTAGACTCGGTACGCGATATGCTGGGCAAGGGCTCCAGGCCTATGGTGCGCAGGACTAAAGGGATCCATCTCCTCACACCGCAAATCTCCCGTAATGCGGTTGTGTTATTTGCGTTCGCTGATAGCCGCCTTTTCTTTGTAATTCCCTGGCAGAATTACTCGCTAATCGGGACCACAGACACTGACTACACCGGTGACCTGGATAATGTAGAGGCCGAAGCTAATGATGTAGCTTACCTGTTGAAAGAGGTACAGCGCATTTTCCCCAATGTGGGATCGGGCGATATTTTTTACACATCCGCGGGTTTGCGAGCCTTAGCCCGCTCAAAGAGCAGAAGGCCAGAAGATGTTTCCAGAACCCACAAGCTCGTTGACCACGAGCGAGAAGACGGCATAGGCGGCTTCGTCTCCGTGTTAGGCGGCAAGATCACTGCCTACCGGGCTGTGGCCGAGCAGACAGTGGACTTGGTGTGCCACAAGCTCTCTGCGAAAACTCCATGCACCACGGCAGAAGTTCCCCTGCCTGGAGCACCGATTGTGCCGCAGCAATCGCTCCAACAGGCAGCGAATGAACGAGGGCTTGCTTTGGACACGGTAGCGCACCTGGCTTCCCTCTACGGCTCGCGCTTTTCTCAGGTCTTAGACATATTAAACAGGAACCCGAAGGGAGCACAGCGCCTCTGTCCACACTGCCAGGATATTGTGGCCCAGGTACAACACGCCGTAGAACAAGAAGGCGCACTCACTATAGAGGATTTTTTACTTCGCCGCAGTGCCATAGGCCTTAGCCCTTGCCAGGGATTAGACGCATTGAACTCAGTCGCCAGCGAGATGGGGCGTCTTCTTGGGTGGAGCTACACCGAGCAGCAGCGCCAAGAGGATGCGTACCGAGCACAGGCTGCCCTGGGACAGCGGTTTAGAAACGCTGGACTTGCTTGATTTTGCTGGTTAGCCCTCTTATTCAGTCATAACGTGAGCTTTTACCAGGCTTGCTTCTAATTCAAATCCCCAATAGTGCATGGGAATAAGTTGTCACCAGGCATTCCCAGGTGTTAGAATTAAGAACCTCTACATACTGGCCTGTTTTACAGCATCTTGGGGGTAAAAAGGTTGAGCATGGTCAAAGAGATGCCGGCTACAGCAAGGAATAAGAACGAAAGATGATCGGACTTCGTACCGGAATAAAACCCTCTGCTGGCGTCGTGTACGGTTTAGCACTTGCCTTCATTTTCGGTATCGCCCTGTTCCTGCGTACCTATTTCCCCTATCATAACGTCTTCACCGGCGACTGGGTCAAGTTCCAGTATGAGGACGCCTATTATCATATGCGGCTGATAGAGAACCTGTCCCATCACTTTCCGCACCTTATCTACTTCGACCCTTTCACATTCTACCCTCACGGTCAGCAAGTCTATTTTGCACCTTTCTTTGACCAACTTGTCGGTTTTTTCATATGGGTCATAGGTCTGGGCTCTCCGTCAACGCACGTAATAGAGACAGTGGGAGCCTACTTCCCGGCAGTTCTGGGAGCCCTGGTCACCTTCCCTGTATATTTCATAGGTAAAGAGCTATTTAACAGGAAAGTAGGACTTATTGCGGCAGCTTTGGTTGTCATACTCCCCGGTCAATTTCTGCTCCGCTCGCTGCTAGGATTCACCGACCATCATGTTGCCGAAACGTTTTTCAGCACTCTGATCATGCTGTTTTTGATACTGGCAGTGAAACGCGCAAAGGAGAAAGAACTTTCTTTCAGCAGCCTGCGAAAGAGGGATTGGAGAAGCGCGAAAAAGCCCTTGATCTACTCCCTTCTGGCCGGGATAGCGCTGGGATGCTATCTCCTTTCCTGGGTGGGTGCCGGGCTTGTCATATTGATAATCTTCGTTTTCTTCCTCATCCAGTACATTATCGATCACGTGAGGGGCAGATCGACCGATTACCTTTGTATTATAGGTGTACCCTCCATATTCATCGCGCTGCTGATGACTGTACCCTTCAAAGGAGTACTGGCTGAGGGAAACCTCTATGTTGCCTCACTGCTCCTGGGCATTCTGGCGTTCCTGGCATTAAGCGGGCTCTCAGTCCTGATGAATAGAAGGAGCATAGCGCGATTCTATTATCCGCTGGCGCTGGTGGTACTGGGCCTCATCGGCATACTTGTCTTCTACTTTGTCGACCGCCCTTTGCTCAAATCACTTCTCGACGTATTCGGCGTCTTTAGACCTAGAGGAAGCGTACTGACAATCGCTGAAGTAACACCGCTCTCACTTAGCATAGCATGGGAAGAGTTCACCACAGGCTTCTACCTAGCTTTAATATCCCTGGTCATAATAGTTTACCTCGTCATAAAGGAGCAAGCTGCTGACAAGACACTGTTCCTTATCTGGAGCGTGGTAATGCTAGCGGCCACTTTGGGGCAAAACCGCTTCGCATATTATTTCGCCGTGAATGTTGCGCTGCTCACCGCGTATCTTTCCTGGAAGGCAGTTGATTGGGGCAGCTCCTTTATAAAGGTCTTCGGGAAGGTCAAAGGTGGAGAGGATGATAGAAGTGAAAGGAGAAGGAAAGAAAGGGGAAAGGCTAAACCAAGTAAGAAGGCAAAGCGCAAGAAGGCGAAGGAGCAGCGAAGGGATTTGGGTACGCCGGTCACAAGGGGCGCTGTAATAAGATACGGCTATTCTGCAATAGCGATATTGATCGTGTTTTTCCTGGCATTTTACCCCAACATTGGGAGGGCGATAGATGTTGCTGAGCGCCCTCCCAATCCCAATAATGCCTGGCGTGATGCATTAGTCTGGATGAGAAATAATACACCGGACCCGTTCCAGAACCCCGACTTCTATTATGGCCTGTATGAAAGACCAGCAGGGAATGAAGACTACAACTACCCGCCATCGGCGTACGGCGTCATGAGCTGGTGGGACTATGGCCATTACATCACCTACATCGCCCACCGCATCCCGAATTCCAATCCGCATCAGGCAGGCGCTACTGCGGCAGCCCTGTTCTTTACCGCACAGGACGAGTCATCGGCAAATGGGATGCTCGACAAGCTAGGCTCTAAATACATAATCATCGACTACCCGATGGCAATGTATGCAAGGCAGCAAGACGGCCGCATTTTCGGCAAATTCTTCGCCATGATAGATTGGGCGGGAGAAAATAGAAAGGACTTCTTTGAGACGTACTATCAGAAGACCAAAACAGGGGGAATTGAGCCAATAATGCTATATTATCCTGAGTATTATCAGTCCATGTGCACCAGACTGTATATTTTCGGAGGCGAGGAGATAATACCCCAAAACTCGACTCTGGTCATTTCGTATGTTGAGAAGACAGCTAAAAACGGAGTTCGATATAAAGAAATCTCCTATTCTCATCAGTTCGCTACTTACGACGAGGCAAAATCATATCTGGACAGCCAGACAGGGTCAAACTACAGAATTGTGGGGAACGACCCCTTCGCCAGCCCTGTACCTCTGGAGAAACTGAACAACTACAGACTAATATACGAGTCACCATCCAAAGTAGAACCATTGCAGGGGACAACCACATCTTATGTAAAAATATTTGAGTATTCACCCTAAGAACGCCGGCCTGTACTGAATATTGACAAAGAAACCGTCCCTTTCGAGGCTGAGCTTCTTGCTCGTCCCACCGCTAAAAAGTATAATTTGGCGGCACCTGAAGGTGATACTCACTTTAGACAGAGTATATCTTGTTCCAGGAAATAACTTTGGATGTTACACGGCTAAGGCAGCACCTGAAGGACCCGCTGTACCGCAACTCCATCTTCCTAATAACTAACACTGCTGTGACTACCGGCCTCGGTTTCTTCTTCTGGATGGTTGTCGCCAGGTTCTACACTGTATACGAGGTGGGGGTAGGTTCCGCGATAATATCCGCCGTCTACTTCTTAGCTTTACTGAGCACGCTGGGCCTCGATGTTGCCATTATCCGCTTCCTGCCCAAATCCCAAAAACCTGTGGAGCTGATAAACTCCTGTCTCACCCTGAATGGAATAATAGCCCTGGTTATAGGCGGGATATTCATTGCTGGCTTAAGCCTGTGGTCTCCTGCACTGGTTTTCGTTAGGGAAAATGCGATGTTCATCCTGGCTTTTCTTCTATTCACCTTCGGCTGGACACTCTCGGGGACAATAGGTTCTATTTTCATAGCCAAGAGAAAGGCTGAATTCAATCTAGCCAAGAACACCATTTTCTCCTTGCTTAAAATCCCCCTTCCCATTCTACTGGTCCTCTTTTTCCACGCCTTCGGCATAGTTAGCTCATGGGGAATCGCTACAGGAATTGCCGTTGCCGTTTGTTTGTTCTTCTTCCTGCCCCGTGTTCAAGAATCTTACAAGCCGGTGCCTAATTTAAACCTGAACATAGTTAAAAACATATGGAAGTATTCGGTGGGGAACTACTTGGTCTCTATACTGGCTGCAACTCCATCCTTTATCCTGCCCATAATGATTGTTAACCTCCTTAGCGGAGAGCAAAACGCTTACTTCTATGTAGCATGGACAATCGCCAGCATCACCTTCTCTATTCCCTCCGCAGCTTCCCAATCTCTTTTCGCCGAGGGCTCGCACTTCGAGGATAAACTGAGTATTAATGCGAACAAAGCCATTAGATTCTCCTTGGTTTTATTGGTCCCAGCCATCATCCTGCTAGTTGTGCTAGGCAAATGGCTCTTGCTCTTATTCGGGGCAAGCTATTCGTCAAATGCCCTGACCTTACTGTGGATTCTAGGCTGTTCAAGTATATTCGTGGGGATAAACAGTATTTACTACACCATACTGTTAGTGCGGCATAGGATTAAAGAGCTATTGGTACTACGTGGCTTGATAGCCATTGCTGTCCTTGCCACAAGTGTCCTCATTATGCCAGCGATGGGGATTGTAGGCATCGGATATGCCTGGCTCGGCGCCCAAGCATTAGTCAGCATTTACGTTGCGCTGGCGATAAGATGGCGTTATCGGGTAAAACGAGCCTAGCATAATAAGTTACAGGAGATAAAAATGGATACGGAAAGACCGCTGAGGGTTGGTATCGTGGGCTGTGGAAGAGTAGCAGTCGAGGGGTGGGGGCACATCCCGGCGCTGAAAAAAATCAGGGGTGTGAAGCTGGCAGCAGTCTGCGATATGAATGAAGCCCTGGCAAAAAAGGTGGCGGGGCAGTTCCATGTCGATAGATATTATGCTGAACTTTCCGAGATGTTAAAAAATGAGAAGCTGGACATGGTGGATATCTGCACCCAGCCAAGCACCCACCTCTCCCTATCCGTCGCGGCGATGCAAGCTGGCTGCCATGTCCTGGTGGAAAAGCTGATGGCCCAGAATAGCAAAGAGGCCGATGAGATGATAAAGGCTGCGAAAGAGAACAAAGTGAAGCTATGCGTTGTTCACAATAAGCTCTTCCAGCCAATGGTTATGAAAGCAATGTCTATAGTGAACGAAGGCGCCATCGGTGATTTGACTGGTGTAGACCTCAGAGATGCATGGTCAAAAGATAGCGCTGAAATCGTATCTGCCATGAACAAAAATCACTGGTTCCATAAGTTGCCCTGCGGCGTATTTGGCGAGATGCTGCCCCATACAATATATCTAACGATGGCTTTCTTGGGCAACTTAGAGCCTGTAGCAGTATATGCCAGAAAACTGGGCAATTATGAATGGATAGCTGTTGACGAGTTGAGGATAATCCTGGAGAGCGAAAAGGGCATAGGGACAATCACCGCCTCGTGCAATTGGCCCAAAGGCATGGCCACATTCGACCTCTTCGGTAAAAAGAGGAATCTACATGTCAGCATTCACAATGGGTTGTTATTTGAATACGGCGCCGGTAAAGAAAGCCGTCCTCGGCGTGCGCTGGACAACCTGAGCCAGAGCTATCAGCAATTGGCCTGCACCGCATCTATTGCTTTTAATATCATGCTGGGCAAACATCATAGCGGCCACCACACCCTAATTGAGAGATTCGCTGCATCCATACTAAACAATACCACTCCCCCAGTTCCTGGAGAAGAGGGGAGAGAAGTGGTAAGAGTGCTGGAGAAGATAGACGCTTTGATGAAGACGAACCTGCGCAGAGCCTAAACGCTAATTGTCTATCTGTGCTTCGAAAGCAAAGGGACTGCTCTCATGGCCCCGAGTAACCTGTAAATAAGAGCGTTCAACCAATCCCCTATGTTGTGCTTAAACGTTAAGCTGGCTCTAATAAGCACATATCTTACAAGTACCGAATGGGTGATCCTACGATACAACCCCACTGGTCGCGGGCCCATTAACCTAGCTCGCCCTTCATTGTCAAAATGGCTGATGACGAGAAAAAAGCCCTTTTTGACCCGCTTACATGAGTTAATCAAATCAAACTCAAGCAGGGTATCCTCGGATATAGCGACTCCATTTTTGAATTCAATGCATCTGTACCCGATTTTTTCCACCACGGTCGCAGTGAGCATACAGCATCCCCCGCCAGTGAGTGTTACCCCTAAATCCCGCATTGCATACCCGCTGAAGACCGCATCGTAGTTCTTAATCTCCCTCTCCATTATCATGACGACACCAGGGTTATAGGTCATATCCGCATCGAGAGTTAGCAAATACTTAGCTTTGGTTTTCGATAAAGTGTATAGACGTATTGCTTCTCTGCCACAGGCTACATTCCAAAACCGGCTCTTGGCATAGTCTGGCTTGATAGTCTCATAGCATAACACCTTACCCTTGAGCGCCCAGTGGCTAAGAGCTCCCTCTAATTCCCCGATAAAATCAGGTTCGTTGGTGGCGAAAACAAGCTCTGAGGAGGGATAGTTTTGTTGAATCTCCTTTTGATTTGCCAGAAACTTATCCAGGATATATGCGCCAGCACGATAGATTGGGACACATACTACAACATTAACTGAATCATTCATGCTCTGCATGCCATCTCCAACTGCTTCATTCACTGATCCCAAACCTAAGAGCTTCGCCTCTTGCTCAATGCTTTATTATATACGCCGACCACTTTGTCCACCCATGCAGAAATAGAGAATCCAGTCTCTACCGGCTCTCGATTCTTTCCGGCTACCAGCTCTCTATCCTTCTCGTCTAGCGAGAGCATCTTTATTATCGCTTCTGCAAGTCCCACAGCATCACCAGGTTCCACCACTATTCCGCCTTTGCCATCGAGCCCCAGCTCAGGGACAATCCCTGTAGATGTCGCCACCACAGGCTTGCCACAGGCCATAGCTTCCAGAACTACCATGCTGAATCCCTCCCGAAAGGAAGGGAGTACGAAAACGTCGCTCGCTGAGTATAAGGGTATTAGCTCGTCCTGGCTAAGATAGTCTATGAAGTGAAGGTTATCCCTATAACCTTCACTTCCCGCCTCTCTACAGACGTATGACTTCATGGAATCGCTATCCGGCGCGGTCTTCGTATCGCGTCCCACCAGCACAAACCTGGTTGCAGGCATATTTCTAACAATCTCGGCGAAAGCCTGACATAGAATGTGGACTCCCTTTCTCGCCTCCAACCTGCCCACGAACAGGACCAGGGGTGCATTGGTAGGTATACCCAGCCTCCCCCTTATCTCAGACTCAATGAATCTAAACTTTGCGGTGTCTATAGAGTGGTGTATAAGGTCTACCCTATCGGAGCCTATATGGAGTCTTTCGGTTGCATAATCGTATAAATCACTGGATATCGCTATGACCCTGTCAGCCCTTTTAGCGGTGAAATCCTCCAGTAGAGCGAGAAGCTTAAGGCTCAATAGTTCTCTTATCCCTGAGTAAGTCCCTGTCTTCAATATATCCGACGCAGAGACGTCCAACCTGACTACCAGGGGCGTGCGCCTTCGCAGACTGTAGAGAAAGGCCTCCGCGCCCCAGTATGTTGTCTCCACTATCTCTATATCATACCGTTTTATGATTTCCCTCAATTTAAGCCAAGCGTGGATACTGTAATCAACCCGTGCGAGTAGGCTGTACCGTTTCGGATTCCTTCCTACTCTATGAACGAATACGCCTTTATCCACGAAATCACGTTGCCCACCCACCGCCTGACAGACAATATGTACCTCATGTCCGCTATCGGCCAGAGCGTGGGACAAAGTATGGTAAATAGTGGCTATTCCGCCCCATGCAGACTCCGGAGGGTATTCCCTCGAGAGGAAGACTACCTTCATTATTTCCCCTTATCTCTCAAATAGACCTCGAATGTTGGGCTGGAATATATCCTATCACACCTGCTGCTTTCAACCGCTGCCAGAATTAGAACAATCAGCGTCTTCGTCAAGTCCCTGTTTTTAGAGCCTTGGGAAACGCTTTTCGACACTTTACAGTCCTTATTCTTGAGTATGTGCGAGTTTGAAACCCGCTCCTACGGTCACCTGCATTCCTAAGTCGCTAAGCCCGTTTAAGGTATCCATACACAAACCCGAGACCCACAGCGCCGATGCAAGCGAACAGCATAAGAAGCTTTTTCAGTTCAGTCAGGCGGTAAGACCTCTTTAATCTTCTGGGGATGTACTCGAAGAGCAGGTCTTTGAGATAAGATCTTTCCGTGGCCCCCGAATCAGCAGAGATGTTGAGCTTCCTCAGCAGCGCTTTGGAGTATCCCTGATAGAAAGCCCTCTTGAGCAGCGGCCCTACTTTTACCTTTGCTGAAGGGATTTTATGATATACGACAGCTTTAGGATTATATATGACGCCCTTGCCCAACTCACGCCTCATCCTCAGAGCAAACTCCGGTTCTTCAGCCTGTATATAGGAAGTTCCCCTCCTGGCGAAGCCCAAATTTTCGTTGAACATGCCTGCCTTCTGGAAAACCTCCCTTTTGAAGCTCATATTCGGCCCGAAAGTGTTGCGCACCTCGACAACCTTTTCCTCAGCAAATCCCTCGTGAGTTATGCCAGCTAACCAATAAAGCTCCTCAGGCAGGTAGTCCGGCTTACCGCCAAGCCAAACAGGCAGGATTTTGCCCCCCACTGCAGCAGCATCGTATTCACGGTAGGGGCCAAGAAGATTTTCTACCCATCCTTTTTCAGCAATCGCATCGTCATCCATGAAAGCAATAACATCGCCCTTTGCCACACTAATGCCGGCGTTCCTGGCTCCGCTAACTCCCACGTTCTCCTTCAACAAGACAGTTTTAACTGCCTTGTTGCCGCTATAATGTGCCAATACCCTTTCATGTAATTCTGCATTACCATCAACAGCTATAATGACCTCCATCTCACGATGGGTTTGGGCCAACAAGCTATCCACCGCCTCCACAAGGTTGGGATAGTTATCCAGGCTGTGTGTACATACGACTGCGGATACTAACATGATGATGCGAAGCTCAATAGGCGCTCAGTTGTCAGCTATCAGTCTTTGTTGGTTCACTCTGAAAGTTCAGACTGAGCTCTAGTCTGTATCTGAGCCTTATCCCGGCGGAATCTCTTACTCAGCAGCATTTTACCGATTTTAAACCCATCTCGCAGAGAGCTAAGCTTGGGAGGGGTTGACCTTCGTCTATATCTAATAGGTATCTCAGTTATCCTGCATCCATCCTTGGCTATCTCGGTCAGCATATCCGCCTCAATCTCAAACCCTACGGCATCCAACTCCAGGCCCCTGATTACCTCATATCTAAATCCCCAGTAGCCGGTACAGGGGTCGCTTATCCTTGTCCCATACAAGATGTTGGTCATCAGAGCAAGTAAGTGATTCCCCACCAGATTCAACTTGCTCATCGCCCCCCTCTTCATTCGCCCTTTCAACCTGGAGCCCATCACTACATCGTATCCTTCTTCCAGCTTCTCGAGCATCTCAGGGATATGGGTAGCAGGATAGGTATAGTCTGAATCCATTATGAATACAAAATCGCCGCTGAGACATTTGAAGGCAGCCCGCAAGGCCCTGCCCTTGCCTCTCAGCGGCTCTACAATGACTTCTGCACCCTTTCCTCTGGCTATCTCGCCCGTTCTATCCTTGCTGCCATTGTCGACGACTATAACCCTGTATTTATACCCCCTCCGCCTCATTTCCTCCGTGGGGATCTCGTCGATAACCTTGCCGATGGACTCCTCTTCATTCAGAGCCGGCAGGACTATGCAGACCTCTTTCACCATTACTCTCCCTTTGAACTATTGGTCTGCCCTATTCTAACAGTATGGGGCTGTTATAAGCAATGGGAAAAGAGCATCAGGATCAAGGCATCATGATTCTTCTATCTTTTTGAGGCCCAGGTTGGCGACGAAGTCCAGGACGCCTCCTGCGACACAGAACCCCAGACACGCGAGAAAAGTGATCCCCTTGCTATCAGCGAGCAGGTCGAAGTCCAACTTACCTATCACAAGATCTAGAGGCCCTATGACCAATGTCATGCCGACCATGCCGGAAACGCTGAGGAAAAGCCCGAACCCCCTCAGAACCATGAAGCCGATAGCCTTCTTGCCTGGAATGATTGACTTAATACCCTTCTTCTGACTCATTTTCTCCCTCCTCAACTGTGATTTTAAGATATTTTACTGCGATAACATATGGGATATAATACCACAAAAAGAAGAGCTTGTATCTAAGATAAAGATTAATATTTCACCTACCCAACCTCTATTATGTCATTCCCGCGCACGCGGGAATCCAAGGGCCACAGAGGACAGAAGCATTCTGTCTGCAAGATATCAATAGGAGGTAAAAAGACCAAAGCACTAAAATGGGCAAGCCTTTCTATTATGTCTATATTTTGGCGAGCAAAAGAAGTGGCACGCTTTACATAGGCGTGACTTCGAACTTGGTTAAACGGGTCTACAAACACAAGAACGATTTGACTGATGGTTTTACTAAAAAGTACAAAGTTCACAATCTTGTATACTATGAAACAACGGATGATGTTGAAAGTGCCATAAGAAGAGAGCAGCAGCTTAAAAGATGGAAAAGGGATTGGAAAATAGAATTAATTGAGAAGCAAAACCCCGAATGGCGAGACCTGTATTCCGATTTGCTGTAGATTCCTGCTTTCGCAGGAATGACATTGAGAGGAAATTCTTTGGTCGCCCTTCCGAGAAGGACTCCCTCAGAATGACATTGTAACACCCTCACCTCTCTGTTTTCACCCACAGGCGCTTGCCGTCGGTGATTAGCTCAACGGTGCCCTGCCGGTCGGTACGGTATAAATGAGTCGCACTCAGCCTGCCCACTACCTCAGGGCTGGGATGGCCGAAGGTGTTATTCCCTCCTACTGAGATAACCGTGACCTGTGGGTTAACCTCGGCAAGGAACTCCGGGCAACTGGAACTGTCGGAGCCGTGATGCGCGACCTTGAGCACGGTGCTGTTCAGGTCGAACCTTGTATCGAGCAGGTATCCTTCTGTTTCCTCGAAGATGTCTGCTGTCAACAAGACACTGACATTACCGCAAACGAGACGCAATACAACAGAATTACTGTCGATAGCAGAGGCGGTGTCCCCCAAGCAGGCCTCTCCGCCATAAAGCACCTCCAACCTGATTCCATCGCCTAGCTCGATATGCTGTCCGGATTGAGCTGTGACACTTTTTATCTTCTTTTCCTCGATAAGGCTTTGCCACTCTTTGTAAGCAGGTAAATCATATTCTACAGCGCTTTCCAGAACCTGCTTCACCTCATACCGCTTGAGAACCTCCACCAACCCGCCAATATGATCTTCATGAGGATGAGTGCTGACAACCAGATCAATATCCCGTTCCCAGAAGGAGAACCTCTTCCCTAATCGAGCGGCAATCTCACCATCGCTGGAGCCGCCGTCAATAAGTATGTGCTGGCCTGATGGCGTCTCAATAAAAATGGCATCCCCCTGTCCCACATCGAGGAAGCAAATGTGGAGGCGATTATCCGGGACATTGGCGGCGGCGATCCACACCAGTGCAGCCACGATAACCAACGGAAAAATAACAAACTTCGCCGGTATCCTGCGGGCGAGTTGGGGTACCACTGCCACGCCCGCCTTCACCTTGCCTAAGATAGCACTGAACCTCGCCCAATTGTTGACTATCCATAGCGCCGCACCCAGAACAGCGTAATATCCCCAAACAAAGTAAGCGCCAATTTCCACTTCTTTCGAGGCAAAGGGTAAGTCAGAGAAGAACCCAACGACCCATATCATGTAGCTGAGAAATAGCCAGGCGACCCAGCCCAAAACCCAGGCCAGCGGTGCGGCAAATAGCCCGATAACTGCAACGATGGCACTGGTGACCATAATGCCTGGCACTGCCGGGAGGATGAATAGATTGGCTGGCAGAGCCACCAGCGAGATTTGCTGGAAATAAAATACAATTATGGGCAGGGTAGCGAGGGTAGCACCTACTGTGACTGAAATAATGTCTATAAAGAAGGTCAGGGCTGTTCTTCTCTCGTCAGCGATTCTGAAAGCCTTCCTGCCCAGAGATTGAAAGGAAGGGGTAAGCAGTATCAGTCCTGCCATCCCTGCAAAGCTCAGTTGGAAGGAGACCTCACGTATAACAGAGGGGTGAATCCCTATCATTACAGCGGCAGCGAGGAGAAGCGCAGGCAAGGCGCTGCGCGGCCTGCCTATGTAATCAGCAAAAAGCCACAGGCTGCCCATGATAGCAGCGCGCAGCACAGGGGCCTGCAGGCCGGTGAGGGCAGCGTAACCCCAGACAGCGACGAGGGCGAGCCAGAAATAGGTGGGTCGCCTTCTGCCGAACAACCATACCGCGAAGCTGAGCACGATACCGGCTACGATGCTGAGGTTGAGCCCGGAGATAGCTATAATATGTGTCGTTCCTGTTCGGAAGAAAGAGCCATTCAGGTCATCAGGTATACTGCTGCGCTTGCCCAGAAGGATAGCCTGAGCCAGCGCACTCTGGGGCTGGGGGAGAGCGGCACCCAAAGCCTGAGACATTCGATTCCTCAGTCCGTAGAGCCACTCCTGAGGCTTGAATCCCTGTCCGCTAGCAAGGAGCTCTATCTGCTCTGGGTAGTTGACAATTGAGTGTATGCCCTTACGGGCAAGGTATTCCCGCCAGTCGAAGTCTTCGAACTGCGGCGGGGTCTCCAGCTTGCCCTCGACCTGCAAGAGGTCTCCGTATTTGTACGAGGATGACTGAGGCACATAGACGAGTACCGCTCCCGAAGTCTTTCCCCAAGTACCTTCTGATTCTATCTCCCTGGCTTCGAGGCGCAGACCAAGCGCAGCACCTGTAGGTTCGGGATCAGCAGCGATCAGCCCTTTTATTGTTACTATGCCCTTATCGTTGTAAGACTGGAGAGTATCCTTATCGGCGGTAGGCAGGGTTGACTGAATACGAAGGATACCGCCGAGTAAGACGATGAGGCACAGGCACATCAGCAAAGCATGGCTGCGGCGCAGGGGGAAGGCAAGAAGTGCAACCAGGGCGATGGCTGAGATGGCGACCCAGGGGTAACCAGCCCATGCCCCTAGTAAGATACCAGCGATCCAGCATAGACTTAAGAAGATTAACTTCATCCCTCATATCTCAAAAGGAATCCAAAAGGGGCTAACGAACGGCGATTTTATCCTTTATCTTATCAAAGACCACCGGACCGATGCCCTCAACTTTCTGCAAGTCCTCATTCTGCTGGAAGCCTCCATTGGTGGTACGATAATTAATGATTCTCTGCGCCAGGGTCTCGCCGATGCCGGGCAGTGATTCAAGCAGCCAGGCCTCAGCGGTGTTGATGTTTATCTTCTGGGGAATATCGCCGAGTTTGTAAATATGGATTTGCTCACCATCTCGTAAAGTGGCAGCGAGATTCACCGAACCCTGGTCAGCGTCGACGGTGAATCCGCCGGCAGCCTCAACAGCTTCGGCAACATGGTCTCCACTTTCCAGCGTATAAGTGCCGGGGTTGACCACCTCACCCTCGACATAGACGCAAATCTCAGGGGATGGTGGGAAAATAATTATCTCGGCAGAGCTGGGCGAGGAGGTCTGGCGATAGAGAAACACCGCAACTCCCGACAGGATAACGGCAATCAGGAGGACGATGATAAAGACGCGATACCTGTCCAGCCAGCTCATGGTTTAGGCCAGTCCTGCAAGAAGCTTTTCAACAAAACACCTTTCCTTCTTAAATTTGCGAGAGAACCACTCGCGATATTCTACAGCGATACTTATTCTACCACAAGATGACAGAAGGCAATAAGGTAAATGATGCTTTTTAAGGGTGGTTAAACTGCGAAAATCCTGAGATAGGCTGTCGGGGCCTTTTTTATGACTTCCCGACTATCTTTTGCAGCGGTTTGACCATCTCAGCTTTTGTTCTCCTGGCGTACTCTTTCCTGAACTGCGGTAGCTTCAATAAAAGGGTAAATATCCCGCCTATGATTCTCGTTTTATAATCATTCTGGGGGAAATCATAAACTCCGTGTTTCTTATAGCGCCTGTGGTCGGCCTGGAAGGTAGGGCGAAGCCTTCCCCATATCTCGTCCCTGAAAAGCTTCGTCCCGCCCACACCGAGGAAAGTGGACGACTTCATGTAGCCTTCGCTAGCAAACCTGATGAGACGCTCAGCAAGGCTATGAAGCAAGGCATCTGACTCAGCCGAATTATCAGGCTCATCGGTGACAAAATCGACCAGACTGGCCCCCTCACCTTCAGCATAAGCCTCGAGTATCTGCCTGAGGTTGGGTATCTGGCTCAAGGGGCCGGAGATGATAAATCCCATCTGTTTCCCAGTATATTTAGGGGCATGTCCCATAAAGAAGCTCCTGTCGAAGAACAGTTTCCATCTTGAGGAGAGGTAGCGGTCCTTGATTGCCCCTGCGAAGACAAGCACATCGGCGGGCTTGACCTTGGTGTTGAAGAACTCTATATAGCCATCCTTGCCCTGATAGGCACAGGTATTATCATAGCCGCACTGGATACAGCCCAAGCATCCCCCCTTAATATTCACATCGTTCAGATTGACCAGCTCAACCTCGCTGGAAAAGGAATCTCTGAATCTCTGCACCATCCTGCCCAGGTTTGTCCCGCTATCCGTAGAATCGGTCAGAATCAAGACTTTCTTGCTGCCGACGTCTATCTTGTTTCCGACCTTGCCGGGAGTATAGCCAAACTTTTTGTGTACCACCGGCATGAAGTTCTTCGACGTGGGCATCCTGTTCTCAATAGCCTCAAAAAAGTGCCGGGCAAACAGGGTAAGTTTCACTTGCTCCTTTTCTTTAAGCAGGTCATACATATCAGCGGAGAACGAACCCACATATCTCATATCCAGGTCATCGCAAATGGCGTTGATGTAATTGTGGGCGGTGTGGTCGAAGAAATGAATCGAGGTGGACAGGGCGGCGGTATACTTACCCTTAAAAGCGCTTTCAACTCCCCTTTCCCAGATAAGCTCAATGAACCTCTTGTAGTTGGAATGCACCAGGAGAATGTAGAGGGGGAAAGCCCACAAAACACCGTCCGCTGACTTCACCGCGTCGATAATCTCCTGAAAAGCCTTCTGCTCGGTCTCAATTTTTCTGAACTCCTGAGAAATGTTGAATACCTTGAGTTCATGCTGGGGGAACTTCTTCCGGATGAAAAGGACATACTGCAAGGTAACGCTCATATTACCCTTAGGGCTTCCGTTTAAGACTACAATCTTCACCTCGACAACCTCCTCTTATAGACTGCTTTTAACTCCTGCTATATAAATCCCCATGCCTTTTTACCCTGCCGGCGAACTCCAACTGTTCCAGGTGCTTACTAATCATCTGAGCCTCCCAGAAACGCAGCAATGGCTCCATATAAGGGAAACTGCCATAAATAGGGGCAAGCTCTACGAGCTGCTCGATGGTCTTCGCACTTCCCAGCAAAGAGAGGATTTTCTCGCCCCTGGCATCTATTCTCCGGCAAAACCTGTCGAACTCGGCAGCGATATCCCCGGTGACTATACCTCTGTGAGATGATACCACTATTTTGGGAGATAAAGCTTTAAGTTTCTTCACGGATTCCCTGAACTCCGGAATGCTGGATTCTCTGAGACCATACCAGGGGAACAACGTCAAATCATAGTCGAACGAAAAGAGAATCCCCTCGTTCGGCTCGTAAAGACAATAATGGTCTTTCGAGTGGCCAGGCGTGTAAATCGGTTTAAGGGTTGTTTTCCCGAATCGGAACACAGTTCGCTCATTGTAACTTCCAGTTGGCCTGCAATCCCTGAACCCCCAGAGGTCCCTCATATACCCCTGTGTGAGTTGAGCCAGCTCTTCATTCGAGAATACCTCGGCAAGGGCAGCTATATTCCCGCTGGCCTCGAATCCTTCCTCCGGCACATGAATAGGTCTACCTTCAAATACCCAGTTGCCGGCGGCATGGTCCGGATGAGCGTGAGAATTAATGACATAGTCTATGCCGTATTCTTTTTTGATTTTCTTAAGATTCTCTATGCCGCAACCAGTATCTATTAACACGACCTCTTCATCGCGGATAAGGATGGAATACGAGGGAGGGAAACTGCTGATATTTTCGCCTTTGATCAGATACATACAGTCCGTTAAGGCTTCTACTTGAAAGCGTTTACTAATCATTCTTCAACCCCCTGTATCCCCCAATCTTGGGGGGAATTTGAGGTTGGGGGACACCCCCAAATCCCCCGTCATCTGCCTAAGGCGGAAGCCCCTCTGAACTACCTATCAGTAAACGATCTTCTACTCTCATGTATCCCGTTTCTGTCTTTGAGAATAACCTGTCGAAGATTACAGGTATTATTTTAGCAGATTCGGGTCATTTCCGAGAAAAAAGGGGGATGTCTACGAAAATGTATCTATGTGAAATCTCAACGTCCAATATTCAGCCTTATCTCATCCAGGACGAGATAAATCACTACCATGAAAGCAACACCTGCCATCGTCAGAAGCGATCCCGGGGCAAGTCTCCAGGAATATTGACCAGCCCATTCAACTATCGCCAGCAGAATCATCAGCCCCCCATATAGCAAGCCCATGAACTCCAGGAAAAGCCGCCCTCTGTGTCTCAGAAAACTCATCTCTCACTCCTCCCTCTTAGTAACTGTGTTATCTCCGCCTTATGCTGATACGGACTTTCGTCGCCTGCCTATTCTTCTGAGCTCGAATACTGTCTGGTTCGCAGAGTCAGGACAGGCGACAACAGCCTTGTCAGGGTCGCTTTCCCAGGGAAAAGAGCCACCGAACTGCAACACCGTGGCAAACGGAAAGATGGTATAAAAAGCCCAGGAGCACATCCCGGCAGGAGTATAATCCCCGATAACAAACTCGTCTCCAACCTTGTGCCCCAGGGAGCAGATCCCTTTCTGGCTGACTATTCTCGCTACCACTTTGTATTGTTTTGTCATCCTGGTACTCCTCCTATTTCCCCTTGGCAACGCCAAGGTATTCGCTGTACCGAACCAGATGAGCCAGCACTTTGGCCGCTTTCTCAGGGGCGGGGTAAGGCTCAAGATGGCTTTGTTTCAGCTTCCCGAGGACTTTCCCCTGCCTCCTGGCACCCCAGACCATCGTGGTGAAGAAAATGGGCTTTCTGTGCTTCTTCAGCTTCCTAAGATTCATTAAACCCTCTTCCCCTAAAACAATTTATCAAGAACAGCCACATCATAATAAGTTATGTGACATAAGAACACTGCTTCCCTAGAGCTCAAATAAGATAAGAGGGGCAAGAAGCAGCGTACAGTGCCTCTTGAGTCAGTATATAATACCACAAAAGGGTCCCCAGGAAGCTCCCGACAGAGATAAATAAGTTCAGGCGTAGATTCTATAGAATCTACGCCTGAACCGAGGTGATAAGGCTTGGGAATGCCAAGCCCCGCTTATAGATTATCCGAGGTAAGAGCCGAGCCGGGCTTGAAGCAATGAGCGGGCTTCACTTTTTTTGCTGGCTGGTAACAGCGTTTTTTGGGGGCCCTGCCCTTCCTCTTACCCCTGATGCTACATTAGCATGTCACTGCAATACTGTCCTCGGCCTAATTGCGCATTCGCACTAGGTAAAAATACCTATTTTTGATAATAAAATTCTGTATCCACCAGCCGGAAATGCTCCCGGAAGACCCCGCAACCAGGACCTACGCCCCTTCGGCACCAGCCAACATTAAAATCTTCTCAAAAACTGTGAGTTTTGTGGGCCTAAAATCACTTGCGCCCCCTTTTCCGTCCTCCAGCCATGTCAAGTGGACTTCCCACCACCAGCATGGTACAATACTCTAGATTGGCGCTTTTATAAAAGCTGAAGGGAATTTACTGCAATGGCTGATAAGGCTCTTCCCGACCTGAAAACCTTCATAGAGAATGTCAACAAGAAGGACAAGAAGCACAACGGCAAGAAGATCCAGTTTGCCTGGCTCAAAAGAAAGAGGAAGACGAAGGGATAAAGAACCCCTTCACCTTTGCATCGCAGAGGCCACTGAGAAGGGATGACCTTCTCTGTCAAAGTCAGGCAAGTAGTTCTCCGCCGCTCCCATCTCCTGCACCCAGCCGTTCTCTAAGCCCACCTCATCCAGCAACTTGAGAACTTCCTCATACTCTGCCTCTGAAATCGTCCTCGAAAGCAAGTGTCTGCGCTGAGCCTTATGTGACGGGTAGTATTGAGACATTATGCTCACCGTGACCGCTGGCGAAACCTCATGTGCCAGCCAGGGGAGCGATTCCTCGCTGCCCGCTATCCTGTTGGGTAAGATGAGATGGCGCACAATCAATCCCCTCTGCGCCACGCCGGATTCATCCACTACCAGTTCTCCCACCTGCCGGTACATCTCCTTGATGGCAGCGCGGGCATGTGTTACATAATTCTGAGCCCGCGAGAATTTCCTGGCCCATTCATCGGAGGCATACCTCAAATCAGGCAGATAGACGCTGATTATGCCGTCAAGCTCCTTCAGAGAGGCAAGGGAATCGTAGCCGCTGGAGTTGTAGACCAATGGCACTCGCAGCCCCAGAGGCACTGCCTCCAGAACGGCACGCACCAACTGGG
>CAYGWR010000003.1:0-40510 GCA_964353645.1 uncultured Dehalococcoidia bacterium | reverse complement strand
ATAAACTGGAACACTGCGTTCAAGGAGTCTCCTTCTTCCAACTCTGTCTCACCTCCCCAGTTTCAACCTCCTGCAAATTACAAGTATAATACATCGTCTTTCTCAGTGGTATCCTACTTTTGTACTGGGGGCCATATTACCCGAATACTGGAGAAAAATAGGTGCATGGTACTTCATACTGGCTGCAACTGTTGCCTGTCAGTGCAGAATGCAATTGCGATTGCATGTTTGCCCATGCTACAAAATACAGTGGTCAGATTACCAGACATCGAACTGAGGACAGCATGAACCGATGCAGGGCATCGTTTTCATGGTTGAAGGCTAATCACATGCAGCATATCAACCCCCTCTGGCTCCCCCAGCCTTGGGGGAGAAGGAAAAATTGGGGGACACCCCCAGACCCCCAGTCTTTCTCTAGGAAGGAGGGCTTCGCCCCTCTGCACTCCCTATTTGCTAGACAATCTAGTCCTGTACAACGAATGACAAATGGCGATTTAATTGGTATACTCGAATGGTTGATGATTGAGTCAGAGAGCATGGCGAAGCAAGGTTGGAATTTTGGAGAGGGCTTCCCACCTAAAACTGTTGCTATAGTGGGCGTCTCCAGGAGCGATAGCACACCCCATCCTGGCTACACGGGAGTGGGGCTACTTCGTATTCTGCTGAAAGCAGGCTTCCAGGGTCGAGTATACCCTGTCAATCCTAATGCTAGCGTTATCGAAGGTATCAAAGTCTACCCCAGTGTAACCTCCATCCCCGAGCTATTAGACCTGGCCATAGTTACAGTGCCTCCCGCGGTGGTTCCTCAAGTGGTGGCAGACTGTGCGGCAGCAAAGGTACGCAATGTGCAGATATGCACCTCCGGCTTTGGTGAAACCGGGCAGGCCGAGGGAGAGGAGTTGGAGAACCAGATAAAACAGATAGCATTGAAGGAAGACCTCAGGGTCATAGGCCCGAACTGCCTGGGCTTCCAGATACCTTCAATCAATATGCAGATGCATGCAGACACGCCGCCTGTCCGGGGGCCAGTGGCTTTTGTTTCTCAAAGCGGGGGCCATGCGCGCATATACCTGATACGTGGCCCGGAGCTCGGCTTCGGCTTCAGCAAGGTGATAAGCTACGGAAACGCGCTCTTGATGGATGCTCCTGACTTTCTTGAGTACCTTGCCAATGACCCGGAAACCCAAATTATATGTATGTATCTGGAGGGCGTTAAGGATGGCAGGAGACTTAGGGAGTTGGTGAGCGGGATAAATCCAGTGAAGCCCGTTGTTATCTGGAAGGGCGGTCTTACAAGCTCAGGCGCCAGGGCAGCGGTTTCACACACCGGTTCACTGGCAGGGAATAGACAAATCTGGGGGGCATTCTTCAAGCAGACAGGGGCGATAGAGGTTAATTCGATTGAAGAGATGGGTGAGATAACTATGACCCTTCTCCGTTTGAAGCCATCGCAGGGTAAACGTGCTGCTGTTTTGGTGGCTGGCGGGGGCAGCAGCGTAGCCACCGGAGATATCTGTGCTGATGAGGGGATTGAGTTGCCAGCACTCTCGGAGAATACCAGACAAGGGCTGCTTGAGTTTATTTCTCTGGTGAACCAGGGTGTGGCGAATCCCATAGATGTGCCCAGCGTGGTTATGGATATTTCCTCTCTGCAGCGAACCTATGAGCTGCTGGCCGCTGACCCTCAAATAGATATTATAATGTTGCATCTGGGAGCTGAGTTCTTTGCGGGGCCGATGGTTGGTGCGATGGGTGAGCTACATAAACGTATCTCGGGTTCTGCACAAGAAAAACACTCGATCAAGCCGGTGGTTGTAGCCTTGTCGGAGGAGGGGCAGGTTCATGATACTGAAAAGTATGCGCAGCAACTGAGGGAAGCCGGGGTAACAGTCTATAATTCACTGCGTAAGGCCTGCCGCGCCCTGAACCGCTTTGTTGACTACCATAAGTTCGTAGCTGAGATTGGGGCGCAGGACGTTTCATAAAAGGCACTATTCGAGGATGTGGTTTGCCACGACATTATTTACTGCCGAAAGGGCAGGTGATGTTGTGGGGAGTTCGAGGATAGATTTGCCCACCAGATCATAGTAGGCTATATTTTCGTCCTGCGGTATATAGCCAAAAACATTCAGCCCCATCTCCTGCGCAGCTTGTTTCAGTAGCTCTTCGTTGCCCTGAACCCTGTTGAAGACCAGGCCTACTTTTTCACATTGTATCACTCGATCGCCCTGCACCATCTTCTTTATCAGGGCTGCGGTTTGGATGCCTCTGGATGTAGCATCGCTGACGATGACCAGTGTATCCACGTGGCGCATGACCTGCCTGTTAATTTGTTCCACGCCCGCTTCGCCATCGATGATGATGGTATCGAAGCTTTTGGAAAGGGTCTCTATTCCATCTCTCAGCAGGTCATTGACCGGGCAGAAGCAGCCCAGAGTTTCGGTCCGCCCCATAGCCAGCAGGGCGAAATGGTCTGTTTCATAAAGGGCTTCCAAGACCATATAATCAAGCATACTGGCTAGCTTGGTCTTTTTCTCCTTGTCGCTGCCCCTGGCGGTCTTGATTATCTCCTCGCGAACCTGGCCCATAGTTCGTTTGACTTTTATGCCCAGGGCGGTAGGCAAGCCCATGGCCGGGTCGGCGTCGATGAGCAGCAGCTTGCCAGCCTTGCCGCTGTCTAGCAGGACTCTGGTCATCATGGCAGTGAGCGCTGTTTTACCAGTGCCTCCCTTGCCACATACAGCGACCAGCCTCTTGGTGGGGCTAAGAGATTGTGGCATCAATACTAACACCTATCTATTTATTTAAGCTGCGAGTCTTTGACAGTGGCCCTGTTTATATAATTACTTCTTAGTTGAAGCTTGAGGCTTGCCGGATTTCTTCTTGCGCACGGTTATCACTGTCTTGATGTCATCGCACACAGGTTTATCAAGGCAAGACTCGCAATCCCAGCCCAGGGTGCATTCAAGGATGTCGTAGCCTCTGGCCAGCCATGTTTCCCTGATGATATCCTTGCTTATTTTCTTTACCTGCTCTGCGATTTCGTCCAGCCGTCGCACATCTTCTTTGCCCGAGGTGACGAAAACGATCTCCATCGCCTCTATCTGGGATACATGGGACTTGTAGATGGCCATAAGTGCCTTTCCCAGTGCTTCGAAGCCGAGCCCCCTCTCTGCAGCGTGGTTGCTTATTCTCGTCCACATGCACCCCGGCGTGCTCTTTACCATGTAGCCTTCAATCTGATCGGAAATATATTGACTTTCGTCCAGTGCAGAGTGCTGTTTGTCGCTGAGTTTCCCCCCTGCCGCTATGAGGATTTGGCCAAAGGGTAAGCTTTCTCCTCGGGATTCGAGGATATCCGGGCCGATAAGGGTTATCCTGCCGTCTCTGACAAGCTCGGTATTGTTGGTCCAAAGGGGAAAGGCACAGGAACCGGCTTCGGGACTGCCAAGCTCGGCAAAGGTGTCTCCACGCAGGACTATTCCCGAGCCTGCCCCGGGCCCAACCCTTACAGGCAGCCCCCCTAGCAATCTTTCCGGATCACCGGGGCAATCGAAAACCCTGACCTGCCTGCCGCCGCTTTGCATTACTTCAATGTACCCGGCTACCTTTCTTATGTAGGCATCGAAGACAGACATCAATCGAATTCCTCGGCCATAACGTTTAGCTTGAATCTAAACCCTGAGCGCAACGAGGAGCATCAGCCCTCGTCGACGCTCAGGGTGACTGACTATTTTCCCATTGGTTATTTAACCCAGCCCCATAGCTCTGAAGAACCGAGATATCTTGTCCTTGATCTGGTCAGGTGTCGAGTATCTCCTGTCGAACAGGTCGAGACCCAGGTGAACAAACGGCACGTTGAGATCGCGGCAGGTCTCTCTCATGATGCCCACAGTCGCCGAACCGTCTTTGTGGCCCATATGTCCAGGCCAGATTACCACGTCGATTTTGTAGTCCCGCACTATTCGTTTGATATCGTTGGCGAAGTTGTCGGCCACACCTCGCGCCTGTCTCACCATGGGCGAGTCGAAAAGATTCCTCTTGGCGAGGTCCAGCCACATCTGCTCTTCGTTGGAGGTATCGATCATAGTATAGGGATAGTTGCCGAACATATCCATGACCATGACCGCCCCCCACTCCTCCTCAAGCCACGGCAGGAAGTCGAAGACCCAGCCGAAGGGCAGAAGGTCGAACCAGAACAACCTTATCTTTTCCTTGGCCACAGGCCCTATGCCAGCTTTCACGTTTATCTCGGCTATTTCTACCAGCTTCTTGAACCATCCGACGCCTTCCGGAGTGCCTGCCTCATATACCCAGGCTTGAGAGAAACACTGAGGAGCGCCTATACCCCAGCCGTGAGGGCTCGGCACATTACGGCGCAACTGATTGTATTCGTCCCACAGCCGAAACATCTGATTGGAGCATTCCAGGGTCTCTTTCAGCTTGTCCATGTCCATCTTCTTGCCTGTATGCTTCTCGATGAACTTCACCATCTTGCGCAGCTCACTGGCAAAATAACTCAAACTCCGTTCATCTGTATAGTACGGCGGGTCGGGGGCGAACATCGGGATATTGCGCCAGCGTTCATTACGCTTGATTACCTCGTGAAGCAGCGGAGCGCCGTCGCAGGGGTAAAGCAGGTTCAGGGCGCAGGTAGGTAAGGGTGAGAGGTTGGCCTCAACATAATATATCGACAACCTGATGGCTGTGCAGAGGTCACTCCCCAGTCCCATCACTTCGGCAGCATCGATATCACTGAGGAGATAAGGTACCGAGGATGCAAGGAACGGAGTCTGCATGACCATATAATAAGGCAGGTTCATCGCAGTGTATAGCTCAGGTGCCAGACAGTAGTAGCTGGAAAGGAACGGCTTGTCGTTCTCCACGGCGTCAAGTATCCTGTCATACATCTTCAGGAGAGAATCGAGCGTCTTCACCTGAAGCTGCATTTCAGGGATCTCGATCAGAGCCAGAGTCTGCTCGCGGAGGAACTGGAACCATTCGCGCTCTGTGATGTAGCGTGCCAACTCGGGGTGCTTGTCTATCAACGCCATTGCTTACCTCCCCATCGTTTCCAGGAACGCCTGGACTCGGGTTCTCAATTGGCCTATACCACCTGTAATGTATTCCCTATCCAGCTTCAGCATCGGAATGCCTGCAGCTTTGAGGTCCTGCCCCAGCATATAGTGCTCAACTGCCCAGAGGTCACAGAACATCAGCCTTTCTCCGATGACACCATCACATTTGAACTTGCGGCACATGTCTATGACATACTTAGCCCGGTTGTCGTGCTCGCCGTAAAACCGGGGACACGAGGGGCGGTCAGCCACATAATATTTCGCCAGGGCTTCTGCAGGGTCGCTGAGGCTTTCGTCAACTTCAACCCACATGATCCTGGTGCCGAAGCAGAGCGAGTCGGCGACGACGAGGCCGCCCTGGTCCTCGATGACCTTGATGTACGCGGGGTCGTCAAGGATGCCTCCTACGATCATCAGTCGCGCCCTGTGGCTGCCCGGACCCTTGGCCCCGCTCAACTCACCCAACAGCTCACGAAGCATGTTATTGTATTGTTCCTTGGGCATGGCAGTGCCGGCAACCATTACGGCAAGCGTCTCCGCGCCTGTGATCGGCGGTCTCTCCTGCTTTCTGAGCTCGTAGAGTTTCTTCTGCAGCCGCCGTGTTTCATTGTGCAGCTTAATCGCTTTCCACAGGGTTTTGTCACTAATCTCAACGCCAAAGTGCTTCTCAAGCTTCCCTTTGAGAAGATTAATCTCGTCGCGGTACCAGGCCACTTGGGCAGGTTCCGTCTTCCGGGGAAGGCTCATGACTTCGACAAACTGCGTGTCAGGCACAAAGCGTATCCAGTTGTCATATATGCGCCGCACGTGGTCACAAGAGTTGATGCAAATAACTCCGTCTAAAAACTTGAACTCGCCGGTCAGCGCCAGGTTGAAACAGTGGCGTGGAAAGCTGCAGTTGATGCCACTGAAGAACGCATCCGACTCCTCCGTACTCGTGCTACCTGTCGCCCTCATTCGGAATGGAACTAACCCGGCGGCGGTGATTAGCTCCTCAGGGACAGTGGAGCAGAAGTACCCCAATATCTTACCCCCCTGGTCCTTCCAGTTCTTCAGCGCCGGGTTAAGTAGCGTCTTGGTCGCTTCACTGAACTGCTCGAACACCTTTGACTTTATCTTTGATTCCAATGGCTGTACCTCCTTTCATAGAATAGGCTTGATGGTTGTCTATTTCGTCTGTGCGTTTTGCTGCCTCCTTCAGGCAGGGCTCTTCATGCGCTGCTTGCTTACTCTTTCTGCAGCAATCAGCGCAGCTCCAATTGCCCCCGCGATCTGCGGGTCGAGGGATAGCTTCTTGACGGTCACACCGAGCTTGTCTTCAAGTGCCTTGGCCAGGCCGTCGTTCTTCGCACATCCCCCGGTGAGCACTACGTCCTCGACCAATCCTACCTTTCGCACCATTGAGTTCAGTCTGCTGGCTATTGAAGCATGGAGACCTGCTACGATGTCGGACAGCTCCATGCCCTCATTGACCAGGGTTACTACCTCCGACTCGGCGAACACGCTGCACTGGCTGGAGATGGTTGCAGGGTTCTTGCCTTGGAGCGCCAGTTCTGACAGCCCTTGAAGTCCGCAGTCGAGAACCCTCGCCATGGCTTCAAAGAATCTGCCTGTCCCAGCAGCACACCGGTCGTTCATAACGAATTCCAGCACTTTGCCGTTCTCCCCAAGCGACATCACCTTGCAGTCCTGCCCTCCTATATCCACCACCGTTCTAACGGTAGGTAAGAGCCATTGCGCACCTCGGGCGTGGCATGTGATCTCCGAGATGTTCTCGTTGGCGAAAGGAACCTTGAGCCTTCCGTATCCTGTGCCAACGATGTAATCAAGGTCTGCGATTGATGATAGGCCGGCCTTCTCCACGGCCTTATCCATAACCGTCCGTGCCGTCACCTCGGGCTTGGTTGTGGACGGTATGATCTCATACGAGATGACTTCCGCATTCCTCATTATAACGGCCTTGCCCGTAGCTGAACCTACGTCACAGCCTCCGACTAACATTCTGTCTCCTTCCTTGACTGGTTTTTCCCCTGCCGGTTGGCGATACTCAACATTGCCTAACCACTTATTTCTGCCTCGATTGCCTTTAAATGGAAAGGTGTGCTGCCAAGGGTTAATGCAAAAGCCTTGGCACGACGGAAATAGAAATGAAGGTCATAGTCTTTGTCAACGCCGACGCCGCCGTGTAGTTGCTGGGCACTGAAAGCAACCCGCTGGCAGGCGATGTTAGCGAATGCTTTGGCGATGGCCACCTCACGGTCAGCCGGGAGGCCCTCGCTCAGGCGCCACACCGCTTGATATGTAGTCCAACGAGCCCCGTTGACATCGATGAACATATCGGCCAGGCGGTGCTGCACGGCCTGGAAGGTGCCGATAGGGCGCCCAAACTGTACTCGATTCTTGGTATGCTCGGCTGTCATCTCCATTTCTTGCTGTGCCACGCCCACCATCTCAGCGCATTGTATTGCTGTAGCCTTCTTGAGCGTCTCTCTAACCAGAGGGAGACCGTTATGCAGGCTTCCGAGTATGTTTTTAGACGAAACAAATACCTTATCGAACTGAACCTCGAACTGCTTGTCGGCGGCGATGGTTACCAGCGGAGTGATGTTGATACCCTGAGCCTTTCTATCAACGATGAAAACAGTGACACCTTTTTTATCGCCGGCGACTCCCTTTGTTCTTGCCACCACGAGAAGATAGTCTGCGATATGAGCGTAGGGAACAAAGAGCTTAGTGCCGTGGATTAGGAAGCCATCATCTTTTGTCATGGCGCGAGTGGTGACGAACATGGGGTCCTCGTTTACACTTGGCTCTGCCAGCGCCATGGTCAGGAAAAGCTTACCAGTTGCCACTTTAGGCAGGAATGCCTTTTTCTGTTCCTCAGTTCCCCATTGCAGAATGGGGAGTGCTCCCAGCACAACGGTACTGAACATGGGTTCGGTCATTGCAGCGCGTCCGAACTCCTCAAACAGCACTGCCATGTCGAGCAGGCTAAGCCCGGCTCCACCGTACTCCTCAGGCAGCGCCAGCCCCATCCAGCCCAGTGATGCCATCTTCTTCCACAGCTCAGGAGAATAGCCCAGGTCGCCGGCCTCTATCTCCCTCACTACTTTCTTGGGGCACTCCACGCTGAGAAAATCTCTTGCCGATTTCTTCAGCATCTCCTGCTCTTCACTAGGGGCGAAGTCCATGTTCTAACCTACCTTTCTGAACTTGGGCAGGGTCAAACCCTCTGATATATCGTCGAAGGCCACTTCTACGGGCATACCGATAAATATTTCATCTGGCTTTACATCAACCATATTGCTCACCAGCCGCACTCCTTCATCCAACTCCACCAGCACTACTGAATACGGGGCTTTGAAAGCAGGGTGTGGCGACTCTCGATAGGTGACCCAACTGTAAATAGTCCCTCTCCCCTTAGAAGGAGCCCATTCTTTTTCCAGGGAACGACACTTAGGGCAAACCGGCCTGGGTGGGTGGAGCCAGGTGCCGCACTGCTTACACTTCTGGAAGACTAGCTCATGCCTTTTAACACCTTCCCAAAAACCCATATTGTCCCAAAGAATGGGAGGCATGGGTATAGGATGTTCCTTATCGTAAGCCACGCTCATCATTTACCTCCTAGAATGAGGCTACTGGCCGGGCCACCTGCCCCAGAGGCAACCAGCACCAACCTGGCATCCTTGACCTGGGCTGTTGACGTGCCTCTTATCTGACGCACAGCCTCAATGACATGGTTCATGCCGTGTATATGCCCCTCGCCCAGCGAGCCGCCTGAGGTGTTGAGGGGTAGCTCCCCTCCTACCTTTATGCGGGCCCCACCGTCGCAGAAGGCCACCCCTTCGCCCCGACCGCAGAATCCCAATGCCTCCAACTGCATGGGGACGAAAGGCCCGTATGAATCATCGAGTTGAACGCAATCTATTTCCCTGGGGGTTACGCCAGCCATAGCGAAAACCGTCTTCCTCAATTGTACCATCTCTGGAAGACTTGAGATAGACGGACGATAGTATGAATGCAGTTCCTCGGTTTCAGGCACCATGTTCTGAGCGGCTCCCAGCACGTAGACCGCTCGCTGCCTCAGGTCTTTGGCTCTCTCTGCAGTGGTAATGACCAGAGCAGCAGCGGCATCTGCCTCCTCATAGCAGTCCAGCCTTCTAAGAGGGTCTACAACCATCTCTGATTTAAGATAGTCATTGATGGTAATCGGCTTCTTGTAGAACATGCTAGCCTGGTTCTTGGCGCCGTGTTCCCTGCATACTACGGGCACCCAACCGAACTGGTTGTTGTTGATACTGAACTCATGCATGTACCGGCGTACAATCATGGCGACACGCCCGGCCTCGGACATGTGTCCGAAGGGGGCGTGGAATGTCCACTGGAGCAGGTCAGATGTAGACATCTGACCTGAGCTACGCATACTGGGAATCATTCGCCTCTTGGATGAGCCATTCACAGCCCTGAAGATGACGATGTAGTTGGCAACTCCTGCAGCAACCCCCATGGCGGCACGCATAACCATGGCACTGGGCGCTGCGCCCCAGCGGCACTCGCCGAAGTAGGTTAGATTCCCCATCCCCATGGAACTGGTAATGGCATGTTCATCGGAGGCATCGTCGGTCTGCTTAACCAAGCCATCTATGTCGGCTGTAGTTAATCCTGCATCATCCAGCGCTGCTTTTATGGTCTCGCAGGCAATATATAGCTCGGTTCGCTGGGAATCCTTGGAGAAGCCGCTCATCCCGATACCGACGATAGCCGCCTTATTCTTGATACTTCTCATTATAGTCATTGCAGCACCTTCACCTCAGTTAAACTTCCCTTCTCTTGAATTTGGGAAGGGTCAAATCATCTGCTATGTCATCGAAAACCACTTCCACCGGCATCCCGATATAGATGTCCTCTCTCTTCACGCCGTGCATATTGCTGATCATGCGCACTCCCTCTTGCATCTCCACAACCACTACAAGGTAGGGGATCTTTATCCCCGGGTATGCCGCATTGGCATAGACGAAATTGACCCAGCTATATATCGTGCCCTTGCCCGAGGAAGGCGCCCATTCCTTCTTCATCGAGTTGCACCTGGGGCACATAGGTCGCGGCCTGTGCACAAGTAAGCCGCAGCTCTTGCACTTCTGGAAGACAAGCTTGTGCTGCTTAACGGCCTCCCAGAATCCCTGGTCGTCGAGATCAATGTGGGGACGTAGAAGGGGGATTGCTGGGCTATATTCCATAACCATTTCTTACCTCCTTAGAACAAGGGCGCTGGTGGGGACACCAAGCCCGCCGGTGACAAGGCTCAGCTCTGCATCTTTTACCTGGGAAGTGGAAGTGCCCCTAATCTGCCGCACTGCCTCTGCGATTAGATTCATGCCATGGAGATATGCCTCTGAGAGGTGGCCCCCTGAGGTGTTGCAGGGAATCTCTCCTCCCAACCTGATACGATCGCCTCCTGCGCAGAAAGCCGCACCTTCGCCTACGCCGCAGAAACCGTATTCTTCCAACTGCATAGGAATCAAAGGGCTGAAGGCATCGTAGAACTGTGCGACATCTATGTCCTTAGGTGTTACGCCCGACACCCTCCAGAGTTCCTGCGCCGCATACCATGCTTCCGGGAGCCCGGATATCCTGGGTCGGTAGACACTTGTCATCATCTCCCCCTGGGTGGCAATGCCCTGAGTTGCACCCAGGATTATAGCTGGTCTCTGCTTGAGGTCTTTCGCCCTTTCGGTGCTGGTTACGATGATTGCTACGGCTCCATCGGTATCAACGCAGCAATCGAAAAGTCGCAGCGGTTCGACAATCATCCGGGCTGCTCTGTAGTCTTCGAGCGTAATCGGCTTACCGTAAAACAATGCCTTGGGGTTCCGGCATGCATACTCTCTTAAAACGACACAGATCGTACCTAGCTGGTCGCTGGTAGCACCAAACTCATGCATATATCTGGTTGCGAACATGGCCACCCACGACGGTGGGGTAGCGAAGCCGTAGGGCATTATCGATCCATAGTGGTCGTTGGGCGAGATCATCACCTGCTCCACCCCCGGTATGCGACCGTAGCGGCGTCCGGAGCGCTCATTCATGCCTCGGTAGCAGACCACATATTTGGCTGCACCTGCGGCTACTGCCGTCGCTGCATGTACGATGGTGGCGCAGGAAGCGCCCCCGCCCCAGCCACACTCACCGAAGTAGTTCAGCCTGGGGATTCCCAGGGCGCTGATAATATGCATCTCATCAGTGTAGTCCATGGCGAACTTAACCAGGCCGTCTATTTCTTCGATTTTCAGCCCTGCATCATCAACCGCTGCTTTTATAGCCTCGCACGCCTGCTGGCACTCGCTTCTGCCGGAATCCTTGGAGAAGGCTGTTGCCCCTATTCCCACGATAGCAACGTTATCCTTGATTTTGTAATCCGCAGGTCTCGGCCTCACCGTTGTCCGATACCTTCGGGCAAGATACTGGTCGAACATCGCCATTGATATGCCTCCTTAGCTTTTGGTGGGCAGAGCCATGGTTACGGTTCCCCACGCGTGCGGCCCCATCGCCACAGAGAGGTTGTATTCGATATCCACCAGGCGCTCATCTCCCTGGGTGTATTTCTTAACCACTTTGCCCGTGCTGGTCAGGATATCGCCGGGGTAGCAGGTAGCCCCCAGGCGAATTACTATCTTCTTCAGTTGCCCTTCAGGCCCGCTCCAATCGGTCATATACTTACCGATGAACCCTCCTGTGGTCAGTATGTTCAAGAAGATATCCTGGGCTCCCGACTTTTGGGCTGCCTCGTGGTCGTGATGTACAGGGGTGAAGTCCCTGGTGGCTATAGCTGTCGCAATAACGGTGGTGCGTGTTATTTCACGCTTCTGTACGGGAAGCTCCTCGCCTTCCTTAATTGCATCCCAGTAGATTGATTTCGAAGCCATATAAAGCCCCTTTCCTAATACTTCCTAAACTGCCGGTTTGAATTTGAGTATTGTAAAGGACTGGATACAGACTACTTCGCCTTTCTGGTTGGTATACGTGTACTCAGAGGTCATGAAGTGTCCTGTTCCCAGCCTGGTTGTTTTCTCAGGAGACACGCTGACAAACTTTAGCTTGTAGCTTAGCCGGTCGCCGGGCCGCATGGGGCGGAAGTATTCCTGAGAGGTAGTGGTGGCTACCACGCCGGCATAGCCAGCTTCGTCCATCATCCTCACAGCCTTTGCCTGCGGGTCTGGCAGCACCTTCTTAGGCCACAGTGGAGGGATGCAATATGCCTGCACCATCTGAGGAGGAGCGATGATGCTGGCGTACCTGCTTTTCTTGGCGTACTTCTCATCCGTATAGAGAGGGTTGGCATCCTCCATGGCTTCGCACCAGTGCCGTATCATTGCCCTGTTTACCTCGTCGGCAGCCTCGAAGGGACCTGCCTCTTCCCCTACCATTGCTTGCAGTTTTTCATAGACACCCTGGCTCATTCGAAATTACCTCCAAATCGTCGAATCCCTTAGCCCTGCTCTAAGAAGAACGGGGCATGCCCAAACCTGCCATAGCTATAATGTTCTTCTGGACTTCGATTGCGCCGCCGCCGAAGATGAATACTATATCGCTCCGGAAAGCCTTCTCCACTCTCCCTCTTAAGGGGGCCCATTTGGATTGGGCCTGCAACTGTCCGTACTGGCCCATTATCTGTAGCAAGGTCCCATTAACTCGCTGATATAACTCCGAGCCGAATACCTTGACCATTGAGGCTTCGGCGTAGGGGACAACCCCATTGGTTATCAGCCATGCTACCTGATAATTAAGTATCTTGAGGACTTCTACTTCCATGAGCAGCTCAGCCAACGTGGTCTTGACTCCATGGTGCTCTATTACGGGTGTACCGTCGACCTTGGTCTCCTTTGCCCATTGAATTGTATCTTCGATATTCCTTCTCATCGGTGAGGAGGGGCTCAACATTATGCGCTCGAAGTCGAGCTGGGTAGTTATGTATTTCCAGCCCTTATTCTCCTCTCCAACAAGGCAGGATTTGGGGACTCTCACATTGTCATAGAAGGTGTAATTATTTCGTTCGCCGGGCATGGTGTAAAGCGGCTTTATGGTTATGCCCGGGGTATTCATGGGAATCAGGAAGACCGAGATGCCATGGTGCTTTTTGGGGGCAGTGGGGTCGGTTCTGGCAGCAAGCCAGATATAATCGCTGGTGTGGGCCAGGCTGGTGAAAACCTTAGCCCCGTTGATAATGTAGTAATCGCCATCTCTTACGGCAGCAGTCTTGATAGATGCCAGGTCGGTGCCTGCATCGGACTCGGTATAGCCTATACATATCTCCACCTCGCCCATTAATATGCGGGGGAGAAACTCCTTTTTTTGCTCTTCGCTGCCGAACCGCATTAAGGCAGGACCAACGGTGTTCAATGGGAGCACCGGGAGAGGTGCCCCTTCGTAATGGGCGATCTCAAAGAAGAGGTGCTGCTCTATGGGGGAGCGGCCCTGTCCTCCGTATTCTTTAGGCCAGCCTACCCCAAGCCAGCCATCCCGTCCCATCTGACGGATGAACTCCAGGCAAATTGGAGATTCGGAATAGGCAAGCTCCTTATCCAACTCCTCTTTTAACTCGGTGGTCATGTGAGTTCTTAGATAGTTCTGAAAGTCTTTAACAAATTGTTCCTGCTCTGGCGTCAGCGCAAATTCCATTCGTGACCTCCTGGTCAATTACAGTTTTCAATTTTCCTCTTTGAATTCTCCCAGTCTTGCAAGCTTGATTTGGCCCTCGAGTAATAAGCGGCGTAACCAAGTGACTTAATGGCAATATCTAGGTCGAAATAAGCTGGCAATCCCCTTGCTTGTAGCTGGCGCGCCATCTCCTGCATGGCGGACAAACTGGTTCCGTAGAGCCATATGTTCACTGTCTTCGAGAAATCTTTTGTCAACCTGTGAAGCATGTCCACAACCATTGGATATAGAGAAACAAGCTGCTTGCCACAGCTAAAGGTGATAGTGGCACAATCGACATTGGCATCACCCAACACGAGGGGGATTATTTGTTCAAGGGCGTAGAAAGGATTGGATGAGCTCTGGCTTCGTGAGTCAGACATAACTGGCCCTATGTCGACCGGATTGCCTCCTAGTCTGGGGAAAACCATTGATAGCTTGCGAACTGTGTCTGACGAGAAATTAGTCACAGCCAGCCCTGCGGCTGACGCTGCATCAGCCGCTATCGCCCCTTGCCCACCGGTGAAAGTGACAACAGCGAACCGGTTGCCTGCCGGCAGAGGCTGATATAGGAGAGTTCTCGGGACTTCCCACAGCTCCTGCCAGGTATCAACACGGATTGCACCGACTTGTCTTAAAGCAGCGTCGTAGATTTGGTCGCTCCCCATCAGCGAGCCGGTGTGAGAGGCTGTAGCTCTTGCTCCCGCCTCACTCCGCCCTGCTTTCAAAACTACCAGCGGTTTGTGTGCAACCAGCCTGCGGGCTGCCTTCATGAACCCAGGCCCATTCCTCACGTCCTCCGTGTGCACGGCGACCACTTTTGTCTCCGGGTCATCTACCAGGTAATTCAGGATGTCAACTTCATCTACATCGCACTTGTTGCCGAGGTCGCACATCTTGCTAATAGGGTAGGCCCAGTCATCCAGAGGAACCTGGTGGGGACCGATAGAGCCGGTCTGGCTGCAAAAAGCTATGCCACCCCTTTCGATCTTGTCATTGTCTGTATAGGGCGGAACCGTTACCAGGCCGTTGGCTGCGTTAACAACGCCAAACGTATTCGGCCCCATGATGCGGACACCTGTGCGGCGAACGGTATCTGCGAGTTTTATCTGTAGTGCAGCACCTTCCTTACCCGACTCTGCAAAACCCTCGGATAGGATAATGACGGCCTTCACTCCTTTCCTCGCGCATTGCTCGACGATCTCCGGCACTGTTGGTGGGGGTGTGATCACAACAGCTAGGTCTATGAGCTGTGCCACCTCATTTATATGGGAGTAGACCTTTGAGCCAAAGACCTCTCCATATTTCGAAGGGTCGGGATTAATGGGATATATGGCACCGGAGAATCCGAAGCGGCGCATATTTTTTATCACTCCATAGGCTGTCCCCATTACCTCCCTTAGCGAGCCGATAACTGCAACGCCGGCGGGCTGGAAGAATGCCTGCAGGTCGCCTCCATTTCGCGAATTCAATAAAGACCTCAAATGACTTGTGATTACCGGAGACTCATCAAGCCAGCGGTTTAAAGTATTTAATATCCAGAATGCTGGCCTCACGCTTCTCCTTGAAAACTGCTTGAACCCTCATGCCGACCCTTAGTTGCTCGGGGTCAACCTCACCCAGCATATGGACGAAACCTGTGTCTGCACCATCCAGTTGGATTATCCCGTAGACAATAGGAGGTTCCATTGGCTGCACGCGATTTGGCTGGTGGCAAACAGTGTAAGTAAGCACAGTGCCCTTGTTACTCACCTCCACCCATTCATCCAACTGACCGAAGCAATCTTTGCAGACCGACCTGGCAGGTGCATAGACACGATTGCAAGTGGGGCATCTCGTGCCCATAATCTTTTTCTTATCTCTCAGTGCGATGAGGAATTGGCTCCCCACGCCACCGGCAGCGTAGGCATTCGGGATATATATCTGCCCGTGATAAATCCAGACATCCATTCCTTCCAGCTTCTCAGTAACTGTCGACATTTCTGTTACCTCCTATTCCTTCCCGATCTCTTTGAAGTACAGGATGTCTCCAGGCCCCTGCCCGCGCTCATTGTAATCCTCTTTCCACACAGCTTTTACTCGCATTCCCTCTCTCAGCTTCTCTTTGTCTTGCTCTTCGAGCGCGTGTCTGTAGAAGAACCCGTTATCAAGCTCGATCATGGCGCTGGCATAGGGATTAGCCCACTTCTCGCCGTAGTGCGGGTCCCAGAGAGGGAAGACAAGGTAAGTGTACTGAAATACCGTCCCTGTCTGGGGCAGCTCCACCCAATCCCAGCCCATATCTACTTTGCACTTGGGGCAGACCGGAGTCGGGGGCAACCATATCTCCTTGCATTTGGGACATCGATTGGCCACTATCTTTTTGTTCTCTTTAGCCTCTGCGTAGAAATGGCCCAGGTGCTTGCCGGTTGACCAGTTGTATCGCCTGGGCAGGTCAAACTTTATCCGGATATACTCTGGGTTCGGTTGCTCTTTAGCGGTTACCTCAGGGGTTTTCTTCACAGTTCTTTTAGCCATCTATATGCCTCCTACAGCGACCTCTTTAGCAAAGTCAGCACGGTCCAGTTAGGACCGCCCAGCGCGCTGGCTAAAGCAGTCTTAACATCTCTGGTCACCTGGCGTTCGCCGCCATCTCCTCGTATTTGGAGAGCAGCCTCAGCAACGCGGATGGTGGGTGAAGCTCCAATAGGATTCGTCGCTATCACGCCGCCGGAGGGATTTACCGGAAACTCGCCTTCTATTTCGGTTATGCCCTTCTCTATCAGCTTCCAACCCTCGTTCTTGCCACAGAAGTGGAAGTGCTCATAGAGATTCATCTCCTCCCAATTCGATGGCTCGTATATCTCAGCCATGTCGATATCTCTGCGAGGCTTGGTTATGCCATTTCGCTTGTAAAGCCTTTCACAAGCCACATGCTGGGTGTAAGTCTCCTTGCCTGTGGGGTCGCCAAATACCCCCGCGCGGAAGACCTCTTGATGTACGGTCTCCATATCGGCAATCCAGACCGGCTTCCTTGTGATTTTCTTTGCTCTCTTCTCTGAGGCGAAGACGAGCGCGCAGGCACCGCATGATTGAGGGCAGAAGTCCAGAAATCTGAGCGGCCAGACTAGGTATGGCGACTTAAACACCTCTTCAATGCTCTTTAGCCCCAGCTTTAGGTGAGCGTAGGGATTTCTGCAGGCATTCCTGTCCGCCTTAAGGCGAACCATGGCAGCGTGTTCCTCTTTAGCTCCTGATGTTTTCATATAGGATAGCGCCTGCTTGGCGAACTCTCCAATTGCACCTGTAGTTGCGCCTTTGCCCCACACCGGGGTAGCAGCAGCCGTGATGGCAGCAGTCGTATCCCCGCAATCTTGCTTTTCAAAACCGATGACGAGAGCCACGTCATATAGGCCTGAGGCGACGAAGTAGAAGCCCTCCGCTACCACCGAAGCGCCGCTGGTGCCCCCTGTACCCACTTTCAATCCGGGCTTTCCGAAGAAACCCACTTCGGCAGCCATCCCATGATCTGGAAGATAGATAGCCTCGAAGGTCTCCATATTGGCCATGAACACAGCCTCGATGTCCTTGATGCTTATCTGAGCATCGGTCAGGGCTGCTATCACAGCCTCTCTCACCATCTCTGCCTGGTTGACATCGGGCCGCTTGCTTGTGTGATGTGTTTGTCCGATTCCCACTATCGCTACTCTATTTGGCATGTTTTTCTCCTCCAACTATCTGCTACCGAGAATCATCACACCATGATGCTGTCCGCAAATTCCAGTTACCCCGTGGGCAAGAGCCACGTGGGCATTCTTTACTTGTCTATCTCCTGCTTCTCCGCGAAGCTGTAGCACTGCCTCGGCTACGCGCGCCATCCCTGCCACACAAATTGGGTTGCCGGAGAGCACACCGCCGGAGGGATTTACCGGCAGCTTGCCATTTATCTTGGTCACACCGGAATCAATAAGTTTTCCTGCCTCACCCCGGCCGCAGAAACCAAGCCCTTCCAGCCAGAGAAGCTCCTGATATGAGTATTCTTCGGATATTTCAGCGACATCTATCTCTTTCATAGGGTTTCTGATACCAGCCATACTGTATGCTTTCTTGGCTGCTTTGACGAGGGCTTCGCATTCTGCCAAATCTCTATCCCCCAGATAATGTGTGTCGTAGCAGCTTGACGCTCCCAATATCCAGACTGGTTTCTTAGTAAGCTTTTTGGCCTTTTCCTCTGTGGTTAAAATCATGGCGCAGGCACCGTCCGAAATAGGCTTGGCATCCAGAAGTCTGATGGGAGATGACAATATTTTAGAGCTCAGGACATCCTCCACTGTGATATCCAGAGGCGCTTGGGCAAGAGGATTCTTTTTAGCATTGCCGCGGTTTTTCACTGCTACCTTAGCGCATTGTTCCGGGGTTATTCCATATTTGTACATGTAGCGCTTTGCCTGCATGGCAGCAGCCGAAAGGAAGTCCAAGCCTAGCTGTCTGCTGAGAATAGGGTCAAATGCAGCATTCTCGACCAAACTCTTTTCGGCTTGAGATTCCTTCGTATGTGCCACAACCAGGACAAGTTTATGGTGCCCCGATAGAATCCTCGCCATTCCCGCATAAACAGCATTGATACCGTCCTCACAGACTTTATCCTCGTCGCTCAGGTGAGCGCCCACAACGTGTTGAATATTCATGTTCGATATCGTTCTGCCGTCCCAGAAATCCTGGGAACAGGACACGGCGGCATCGAAGTCGGACAGGGTGAGCCCTGTAGCCTCCAGCACCTGTTTCACTGCCTCATATGCCAGTTCCTCTTCGTTCACATCTGTCCTATTTGGGTGATACTTTGTCTGCCCTACTGCTACGATACCTACTTTTTCAACCATATGTGACTCCTTTTCTGTTCTGCTGTCAATCCAACTTCCCCCTTGGGCCTTGTTAACGTCCCTTAAATTGGGACTTGCGCTTCTCGAAGAACGCTAAAGGCCCCTCCTCGGCATCCTCGGACTCAAATGCTTTTCCTCCTACCTCCATCTCTGTTATGAATCCCAGCTCCCTGGGCTGGCTGATCGCCTTCAGGACTATTTCCTTGACTAGCCTCACCGCGAGAGGACCATTTTCACAGATGCGCTCTGCTACCTTCATGGCTGTAGGCATCAACGCCCCCGGCCACAACATAGCCGTTGACAGCAGCGATAATCGGCTTGTAGCAGTGGCTGAACCACCGCTTGGCTCTGGGCTCCAGCTTGACCTCTGCGCTGGTTGCCTTGCCGATAGCCTCCTCGAGGTTTGCACCGGCGCAGAACGACCTATCTCCGGCGCCGGTCATGATAAGAACCCAGGCATCGGGGTCGGCCTGAAACTCCTCGTCTATCTACGCCACCCTTAGAAAATCCTTGGTGGTCAAGGCGTTCCGCTTCTCAGGATTATTAATCTCATGATGCGAATGTGACCCTTTTTCTCGTAATCTACGGTCATTCAGACTTCCTTTAAAGTGTGTCATTACATTGACTTATGCATAAGGTGGTACTTAAGCACTATGTTGGCAACATTGATGCCTGAGTCCACTGCCTGATGGATGCCGACTCCATAGCCGCCGGCATCACAGCCGACATAGAATAATCCCTGTATTGGTGACTTGGCTGAGGGCTTATACTTGCCACACTGGCCAACAACCTGTCCCAGCCCAATGCACTCTCCGCCCTGCCCTGGCAGCACCTGGTCGCGAGTGAGAGCAGAGACGTCTCGCGTGGAGTATCCCTCTTTGAATTCGATGTACTTCGGCAGGTTGGGGAGGGCCTTGAACAGCATCTCTTCACCCTTATCCCACCATCTCTTCTTCTCTTTATCTGTCATCTGCGGGTCGGCAGGACACCAGAAACCTGTCATAAGCATCTGCTTCCCTGCCGGGGCTGCGTTGCTATCGTAATTGGAGGGAATCTCATACCAGACGGTCACCTCATCGGGGATGTCGCCGGCCTTGGCTTTGAGCCATTTCTCCAGACTCCAGGGGCTGTCGGTGGTGAATATCACTCCATAAGGTTCGGTGACCACCTTTTTATTCAAGAAGTAACGTGTGCCCATCATCCCCCAGGATGGGACCAATTCCTTGACATAATTTACATAGCTCTTGTCGAAGTGCTCTTCTCCCACCAGTTTAAGTACGGTGGGCTGGATGCCCGCGTTGCTTACAACGATGGAAGCCCAGAAGGCACCCTTGTCGGTTACTACTCCGGCGGTTTTTCCATTTTCAACTACTATCTTCTCCACTCGGGCGCGCATGATAACCTTGCCTCCGTTAGCTTCTACCGCCTGGGCGTAGGCATCGGCCAGCTTGCCGAATCCACCCTTGCAGAAAGTACCTCCGCTGCGTAGGAAGATGTCCTGCAGGGTCTTTATCGCCTCCGAGGCAGCCAGAGCATCGACGGGTACCATAAAACAGCCGTCGGCCACAGGACCAATGAGGAAAGCGTATAAGGATTTGTGTACGTTATAGCGGCCGAGCCAATCGGCGAAGCTGATATCATGCAGAGTGTCTATTTCCTGCGGGGTCATCATTGTCAGCTCGGTGAAGAGTTTCAGGGCTTCCTCTCTGTCCTTCGCTCCTACCTCGAGCCAATCGAACATATCATCAGGGTTCATTACCTGTCCCGGTGGCGGCTGCGGTCCCACCACAAACTTGCCCTTGGAGTTCTTAAATCGGGTGCCCTGTACGCCAGGCGCTACAATTTCCGCTTTGCCCTCCATACCCAATTCCTTAAGCACAACCTCAAGCAAAGTGCCTTGGGTAGGCGCGCTGATCACAACCCAGGCTGTATAGGTAAATCCCTTTTTAGAGAGCGACATAGCCTTACCGCCAGCGCGGGAGTTCTTTTCCAGCAGCAATACCTTGAGCCCTCGCTTTGCCAGCAGGGCGGCGCAAGAGCTGCCACCGAACCCTGCTCCGACCACGATCACATCATACTCAGACCTCGTCATGATAGCCACCTTCCCTTCGCCTGCTTGGCTAATCCCAACATTAGGATAAGTGTGACAACAAACCCAATTAGAAATCGCCGGGAGGATTTGGATTCTTCTTACGCATTTGAGCGGGAGACAATATGAACGAAATGACGGGACGTTTGGCGCAACTCTTTATAACCTTGGTCATGTCACGGTGGCTTACGCCGACCCTAAGCTTCCATTTTACGGGATCAACAACGTCTACATACATTATCAGGTAGTCTCCCTGACGCTTTATATCGCTGATAGACCCAGTGAGCTGGGTCTTGCCCAGCCCTGTTGACCTCATTAACATGTTGAACAAACCCCCTTTGACTGTACTGTATGTGTATCCCTTTTTTCTTACTCGCCTAAATAATAAGCATCTTACAGAATGTAGCCATTTTGGCGAGATTTAGTGACCAACTCCGGCTCTTTCCACCATTTCTGTATTCCGCATTCCTCGGCAACTGTGTTAGCACAGTTGTAACCGGGCCCCCAGATTACGCCACCCCCAGGCCAGACACCTGCCCCACCCACAAACAGGTTCTTTATCGGTGTAACATTGTGTGAGCACTCCTGGTTGGGCCTCAGGTATCCCATCTGCAAGGGATGGTATTGCCCCTGCTTATAGGACCCTCTAACCATATTGGCGAACTTGTTTTGAATGTCGGCAGGAGTGGTTATGTTCCACCAGAGCACCTTGTCTCTCGTAATGTTAGGAGCATATTTCTGCAGTGTAGCCAACTGGTACTCGGCAATCTGCTCCCGGAACTTGTACTTCAACCATTTCTCGGATCCGCCATCCTTCAGGGAGAAAGGTGCCATCTGGGAAAGCAGACCCGAGGCTTTCCCCGGAGGGGCCTGGTAAGGGTCATGAACGCTAGGGAAGCTGGCAATATAGCCGGCAGTCTTGGGCAGCTCGCCTTTCTCCATTAAATCCCATTCATGTTTCAATTCAGTTGAGTTTTCGTACCCCAGAACATACATAAAAGCCTTATTAACATCAGGATTTGATTCAGCCGCTTTGAACTTGGGAGGTTCCTCCAGAGCCAGGTGCAGGTCGCACAGGCTCCATTTCTCCCATTGCCAGATTTTGACCATGTCCACGAAGTCCTTCTGCAGCTTGTCCTCACCAACGTATTTGAGGAAAGTCTGGTGTATGTCTATGGTGCTGACCACCGCCTTATTGGCCATGAACTTGGTGCCGTCCTCCAGTTCTACACCTTTGGCTGTCCCATTCTCTACGATAATCCTCTTGATCTGGGCGCTCTGCCTGATCTGCCCCTTGTGTTCGAAGATTACCTTGAGCAAGGCATTTGAAACTCGGTGAGACCCGCCTGCCGTCAGTCGATAATTGGCCATCCGATTGAAGTAGAGGGGAATAAGATACCCCACGCCTGACTGGCTGTAGTCCAAGCCCCAATGACAGACCCCGTAGAGCATGAGAGTTCGAACGTGTTCGTTTTCAAACTTCTCCCTGATCACCTCATCAGGGGTTTTTTCTGCGAATTCCGTGAGCTTGCTTCCGAGCTTAGATGATGCTGCCCGTGCGGCCATGAGGGGGGCCGGTTCGGGCTTCACGAAAGTCTGGGGCCCGACAACCTCTCTCATTAGTTCGTCGCACTCGCGATAGAAATCGCGATAGGCATCAGAATCCTTTTTAGAGAATTTGGCAATCGAGGCGCAGGTCTTCTCCGGGTCCTTGTAAACGCAGATGCATTTGCCGTCGGGTAGAGGCATTGCCCACTGGAGTTCGGGGAAGATATGCCTGACACCGTACTGCTCTTCTAGCTTGAAGTCCTGATAAATCGGAGCGTAATCTACCATCATGTGGAATATAGCGTGTGTATTGTGGAAGAAATCGGGAAGGGTTATCTGCTCTGTGGCTAGCCCTCCTCCTGCTTCATACCTCTTCTCTAGCAATAAAACCTTCTGGCCTGCTTTGCTCAGATAGGCGCCGATCTCCAGCCCATTAGGGCCTGTGCCTATTATTATGACATCGTATTGCCCCGCCATTTTTCGCCTCCTTCTCCTTATAACCTTGCCAACCTAGAGTGCGGCCGATATTTTCCTGTGTTACATAAGTTCGATATCATGGCAGTCAGGAGCGACGATGAGCTTGGGCTCGGTCAGTTTCTGAACATCTTCAGGCGTCCACCCCGGTGCCACTTCCTTGAGGACAAGCCCGCGTTTTGTGACCTCAATAACGGCGATATCGGTTACGATGAGGTCAACACATTTGGGCGCAGTTAAGAGGTAAGCGCACTTCTTTACTATCCTACAATTCCCCTCTTTTGTGGTATGGTTCATCACTATGATTAGCCTCTTGGCTCCGAAGGCGAGGTCCATGGCGCCGCCGATGGTGCCGACCTGCCTCTCTGGAACCATGTAGTTAGCCAGGTCACCCTTCTCCGATACCTGGTAGGCTCCCATGACGCTGATGTCCAGATGGCCTCCCCTGACGATGGCGAAGGATTCATCGTGGCTGAAGAAGCACATCCCAGGTTGCCGGCTCACGGTCTGGCCACCGGCATTGACCAGGTCGAGGTCTCCTTCTCCAGGCAGCGTTACCTCACCGTAGCCGAGAACACCATTCTCGCTATGAAATAGCACCTCTCTACCCGCCGGGACGAAGTTCGCCGCCAAGCCGGGGATACCGATCCCCAGGTTGACCACATTGCCATCTTTAAACTCCTTGGCGACCCGAAGAGCCATTATCTGCCTATCCAGCCTTTCCTTTTCTTGAAGCTTGCTGCTCATTTTCTGCTACCCTTTCTCTTTTTGGCCTCTTTGATCTCAGCTTCAAACCTCTTTTTGGATTCCTCAGCCTGAGTGTCAGTAATCTCGCCTTCCCGGAGAGGGGCTTCCTTGGGGCGAGCTACTACCCTATCTACATATACCCCCGGGGTGACTATGGCCTCGGGGTCCAGCTCACCCAACTCTACTATCTCGTCTACCTCGGCGATGGTGACCCTGGCTGCCCCGGCCATTGTGGGATTGAATGTCCTCGATGTCCCCCTGTAGACCAGGTTGCCCCAGCGGTCACCCTTATGGGCATGTATCAGTGCAAAATCCGCTTTAATCGGCAACTCAAGCAGATACTCGCGGCCATCGATTACCTTTTTCTCCTTGCCCTCTTCAACCACCGTTCCGATTCCCACCGGCACATAGAAACCGCCAATCCCCGCCTTGGCTGCTCTGACCCGCTCCGCCAGGGTGCCTTGAGGAACCATCTCGATTTCAACCTTTCCTGCCCTGAGGAGCTTCTCGAAGTTATTAACATACATCGCACTCACTGGTGCAGAGACGATGGCCTTCTTTATGCGCCCGTTCCTTACCAGGATGTCCATATCCTCGGGGAACTTAGCGCCTTGCATTCGCCAGACATCGGCGCCGAAACCGCTGCTATTGGATACTGTAGTGAGATTCTTCACCCCTTTTCTATCAAGGGCTTCCAGTAAGCAACTCGGCGTGCTGACCACTGTACCGAAGCCGCCGACCATGATGACTGCCCCATCCTCTACGTCAGCAACCGCTTCATCGAAGCTAGCTACTATCTTGTTTATCGGCATATACCCTCCATCTCCTAGAGTGTATTATAGAGCATTATATTCAGGATTTACTTGCATCACCTAGCTGCTTGCCTCTTTCGATGATATTGAAGCACCATGCGGGCAACATTGATACCTGACTCTGCCGCCTGGTGGGTGCCCATACCGGTGCCGCCTGCGTCACAGCCTACGTAGAAAAGCCCCCGAATAGGCGCCTTTGGTGAGGGCTTGTATTTACCACACTGCCCTACTATCTGAGCCAAGCCAACGCACTCACCGCCCTGGCCTGGCAGCACATGGTCTCGCGTTGCGGCCGATACCTCGGCTGGTCCCTCGAACTCTTTGTACATAACAGCATCCATTACCTCGGGAAAGACTCTGTTCAGCATCTCGTCCATCTTCCCGTACAGTTCCTTTATCATTCCGGTAGACTCGGGGTCTGGCGGGCAGATGGTGCCGGCGATGAAACACTGCTTGCCGGGAGGAGACATGGTAAGATCGAAATTGGAAGGAACAATGCCAAACATAATGACCTCTTTGGGGACATGGCCCTGTTTGACCTTAAGGAAGCGCTCCATATTCCACCAACTGTCATCGGACCACATCATGTACATCGGGAATTTCAGTACTGGTTTGTTCAGGAAGTATTTCACGGCGGTGAAGGCCCAGCCGGGGACCAGGTCATTGACATAGTTAACGTAGCTCTTGTCGAAGTGTTCCCCGCCCACTAACTTGAGCACGGTAGGCTGGATTCCGGCGTCACTTATGACGATAGGGGCTTTTAACTTACCGTCTTCGGTGACTACTCCAGTGACCTGTCCATTCTCAACGTTTATCTTTTCTACCCGGGTCCGTGTGAGAACTCTGCCGCCGTTAGCCTTGATTGCCTTGGTCAGTGTGTCGAGTACCCGACCAAAGCCACCGACATAGTATCCGCCACCACCCTTCAAGGCTATATGTTGTAGGATAGTTGCCTGCTCGGAGGCTGAAACCAAATCGATGGGTTCTGCCAAGGAGGCATTAGAATGCATAGCCAGATAGCTATAGAGGCCGTAGGGCACATCGAACTGGGAGAGGTATTCTTCAAAGGTCATATCATCCAGAGTGCGCAGCTTCTCAGGGGGCATCATGGCAATATCCGTTAGTATACTCAGCGCACGCTCTTGTTCTTGGGCATCCAGTCCGAAGAGGTTGAAGAACTCTGTGGGGTCTTGTCCTGCTTCTGTCTGATGAGTAATCGTCGTCTTGTACTTTTTCCACTTCGAACTTCTGTATGCAAGGCATGCATTTTCCAAATAGATTGGCTTCAACTCAGACTCAATTCCCAGGAGCTTGAAGGCTGTGGCAAAAGCCGGGCCCCGCATTGGCACCTGGAGTTTTGGTGCTAACTCGTACCTGAAGCCATCTCGTTCAACGGTCACCGCCTTGCCACCGGTAATCTCGTTTTTTTCCAGCAGCAGCGTTTTGAGCCCCCACCTGGCCAGAAGGGCGGCACAGGTAAGGCCTCCCGGGCCACCACCTATCACGATAGCGTCGTACTGCTTTGCCATTTCACACCTTCTGTTTTATGTCTCCATCTTCCTGTATAGGGAAGTATCTTCCGTCTTATCATCACTTACTTTTGCGATATGTATGATTCGGCTTGGCTGAAGCTTGCGCCCGCTTCCTTATCTTCCACAATTGCTCCACAAGGGAATCGGGTTCCTCTTTCCCTTTTTCTTCCCAAGGTTTGCCCAGCCCAAGGTCAGTAGCAATTATTTTGTAGCAGTTGTAGGACTCACTTGCCCCCGCGTTAGAGCCCACATGCCAGCAGCCACCAGTGCCATAGAGATTAGTTATAGGTGTTCTATAGTTGGCCAGCTCAGGCATAGGTCTGTTCTCGAAGACCTGGAACGGTGAGCGGTCGATCCCTGCCATCGCTCCCATGGGGCCGAGGTTCTTCATGCGCAGGTGGTCGTAAGGGCTATTTGTGTCGACGCCGATGACATTGTCCCAGGTCATGTTGGGAGCATATTGCTGCCATATCTGTATCAACTCATCGGCATAGCGCTTCTTTATCTCCAGCCATTGCTTCTCGCTGAACCGACTAACGGGCGGAGAGAGCTGCTCGTTCTGGACCACATGCTTGCCTGGGGGCGCATAGGATGGGTCAACCAGGCTGTGGCAGCCCACAGTGGGGCAGTAATCCTCGAGCGGAGGATATGTCTGTAGCTTCTCATACAGGCACTCTCTGGCGATGTGTATGGGATCTGGGTCGGGCTGGAGCCCGAGCCACTGGCACTCATGTATGTCAGGGTTGAACGCTTCGGCTTTGTACTTGGGGGCCTCATGGACGGCGAACGAGTACCACATCAAACATCCGAAGCCTTTTTGCAGAAGCTTCAGTCGCGTGGCCATGCTATCCGGTATATACTCTCTGCCTATTATCTCGAAGCACAGTTGCTCGGGCGATAGGCCGCAGACCGCCACTATTTTTCTCGCTTTGACCTGGCTGCCATCCCTGAGGCGAATGCCGGTAGCAGTGCCATTCTCTATAATAGCCTTCTCTACTTCAGCATGTGTGAAGAACTTGCATCCCATCTGTACCAGGAGCTGGTGCGCAGCGTGGGCCGCCTGATGCGTGCCTCCGCGGCAGAAGCCTATCAGCGGGGCCTGGCCGGCCATGCCGAACACCATGGCTCCCTGACCCGGCTCGTTGATGTCCATGGCGGCCGATACGCACCACCTCAAGATGCATGACTGGAGTTCCTTGCTCTCGAAGAGCTCCAGGGCCGACCGATAGGCGCTTGCCTGAAGGATCAGGCCGTCCGGTGCGAAGCCGGCCTCGAGGAGTTTGGGATAGAGGGCCATCTGCCGTTCCATGTACTCAGGGTTGCTCAACCACTCCGCGGGGACGTAGCACCGATCCACGGTGACTCTCTGGTACTCATCGCTCCGGTCCAGGTCCCGGAGCTTAATCCACTTCTCGGCATCCTTCTCTGAGAACCGTGCGATCTCCTTTGCCGTACGCTCCCAGGTGGGGTCATGCTTGTCGCTGTAGATAGCGAGAGCAGTCTGATTGTCTCTGAACACGAAGCCGTCAGCACAGAGGTGCTGGTCCCACTGCGCCCCGTAGTCCCAGAATTCGGGGAAATCGCGGTACAGCGGCGTCCAGTAGAAGGGAAGGATTATGTTGGCATGGTCGTTGCCGCGGAAACCTGGGGCTGCTATCTCCTCGGTGCACAGGCAGCCGCCGATCTCGTGACGTCTTTCGAATATGCCTACGCTCATACCCCCGTATTTAATGAGGTATAGAGCAAGAAATAGCCCTTTGTTTCCGCCTCCCACAATTACAGCATCGAATGTCTCATCAGCCATCGTGCTACCTCCTACAAGGTTATCTTTATCCCAAAACCACAGGGCTAGAACTTAATCACGCTGCGTATTATTTCTCCCTTTTCGAGCGCTTCGAAAGCCTCATTGACTTCTTTAAGTGTGTATGTCTTGCTGATCAGCTTATCGAAGGGGAGCTTACCGTCCATAAACATATCGATGTATCTCGGAATGTCGACCTGCGCCCTTATGTCGCCTTGGACGGTTCCGGTAATAGTCTTCCCCAGGAGGAATTCATAAGATTGAATGCTCACCACGCTCCCCATGGCAGCCATCCCGGCTACGACGCACTTTCCGCCACCGTGAATAGACGCATAAGCCTGCTGTATTACTTCTGCCTTGCCAGCGGCCTCAATGGCGTAGTCTGCCCCACCGCCGGTTAGCTCCATAACCTTCGCTACGGGGTCCTCCTCGCTCGCGTTGACTACATGGTCAGCCCCGAATTCCTTGGCGAGCGCTAGCTTCTTCGGGTTCCTGGCAATAGCTATGATCTTGCCTGCTCCGGCAAGCTTTGCTCCCATTAACACGCTGAGCCCCACACCTCCAGCCCCCCAGATAGCAACGCTTTCACCTGGTCTTACGCCGGCGGTATTAATCGCAGCACCGATGCCAGTGGCAACCCCGCACCCGAGTAAGCAGACCTTATCCAGGGGGGCATCCTCGCGGACCTTTACACATGACCGCTCATGAACTACGGTGTATTCGGCGAAACAAGCCAAGCCGAAGAGATGGTGCAGCGCCTGGTCGCCCTTGCTAAGACGTGTGCTACCACAAATAGGCAGCACTCCCCCAGCCATCACCGCCATGTTCTCCACGCACATGGTGGGGCGGCCCTCAACGCAGAAACGGCATTTGCCGCATGAGAATGACACCATTAGAATCACGTGGTCGCCAGGCTGAACGGAAGTTACGCCAGGCCCCACTTTCTCTACAATGCCTGCGCCTTCGTGCCCCACCACAGTAGGCGTAGCACAATACATCTCACCTTTCATGAAGTGCAGGTCGCTGTGACACACTCCGCTAGCCACAAGCTTTACCAGCACCTCATTGACCTGCGGGTCATCAAGGTTGACCTTTTCCACTTTTAGTGGTGTATTGGGCTCGTACAATATAGCTGCCTTCATTTTCATGGTTTGCCTCCCTTTCATTATTTACCTATTTATTCAGAACATACCTTTCCCGCTAGATTGGGTATTGGCCGGATTGTGCAGTACATCTTCTTCCAGCAATTGCTTTATTTCTTCGTCCGACATTTTCAGCAGGTCACGGCATATTTCCTCTGTATGCTGGCCCAGGAGAGGAGCCGGAGTGCTCTGCATGGATGATGCGCCGGACATTCTGAAAGGTACGCCTGGGTAAAGCCTTGCCCCGGCTACCGGATGCTCTAACTCCACAATCGAATTAAACCACCTGAGCTGTGGGTCTGCCAGGGTGTCTGGAGCACGCTGCACCACCCCGGCAGTAACCCCGGCAGCCTGCAGTGTATCCATCACCAAGTGGGCATCGAGCGTGGATGTCCATTCCTTAATGTGTTCATCCAGCTCAGCTACATTCTTCAAGCGGCTCTGGAGATTGGCAAATTTGGGGTCTTTAGTCCACACAGGATTCCCCATGACATCACAGAAACTCTGCCACTCTTCATCTGCGAACACAGTTATGGCGCACCACTCGTCTGGATTCTTGCAGGCGTAGCAACCATGGGGAGCGGCGTAAGTGCTTCGATTCCCCATCGGCTTGCCGATTCTCTTATTGAAGGTGTAGTCCAGATAGCGCTCGCCGATGAGGCTGACTGCCACCTCTGTTTGCGCCATGTCGATGAACTGCCCTTTGCCCGTTCTGCGCCTGTAGTCAAGGGCAGCCAGAGCAGCTACCACGACATGCTTGCTCGCCATATGGTCGGGCAGGGGGGAGTTTGACCCGACAGGATAAGGGTCATCGGGCTGAGCCCAGATAGAGAGCATCCCCGAGGCGGCAGACAACATGGGACCATATGCTTGAAAGTCACTGTAAGGGCCCCCGCCGCCAAACCCCTGGCTGCTAACGTATATGATTTGGGGGTTAAGTTTACGCGCACTTTCGTAGTCGAATCCCAGGCTCTTCATGACCCCGCCGCGAAAGTTCTCCAGAAGGATATCGGTCCACTTGATTAGCTTGCTGACAAGCTTTTTTCCCTTTTCTGTTTTGAGATTCACGCCGAAGCTTCGCTTGCTCCGGTTTGCCTCGTTGAACCCGGCGATATTGTTGATATCTGAGCCTATAGTCCTCATGAAGTCGAGGTTATCCTTCGACTCTATCTTGATGACATCGGTCCCCAGTTCGCCGAGGATTTTGCCGGCGTCGGGAACCACGCCACCGGTGCCGAAGCTTAGGACCTTAACATTTTCCAGAGGCAACACTGCGACCTCCTTGCTACAATACCCCGGCACCTCTGAAGGCCACCAGGTCATTCTTCGATAAACCGAGTTCCTTGCAGTAGATTTCGACGTTGTGTTCGCCCAAACAGGGGGCGGGGCGTCTTATCTCTGCTGGTGTTTCTGTCCACTTGTACGGCGGGCCCGGATAGTCGGCCTTGCCGGCAACGGGATGTTCAACCTCGACGAAGTACTTTCTAGCTCTGGTCTGCGGGCTTTTGTAAAAACTCTCTATATTCAAGATGGGAGCGATGGGGACTCCCTCTCGCTTCCCAGCTTCAAAGAGCTCGGTCATGGTATATTTCTGGGTGAATTCCAGCACGAGGGCATAAAGGTCATCGGCATTGCCGATGCGGTACATAAAGCTGCGCCAATCGGGCATCTGAAGCACCTCGGGACTGCCTAGAACGCGAACAAGGGCATCCCATTGCCGAGGGGTCAGGGCAACCACCCTAATCAGGCCATCCTTACAGGGGTAGACGGGGTAGATGGATGCCCCCATTCGCGTCTCTGTAGTCGGTGGCGGCCCCTCAGGGTTTAGGGCATACGAATAATTTGGCACTATCCAGGGATATAGCCCCAGGCGCGATGTCTCGTGCACCGATATGTCAATATATTGCCCCTGCCCCGTAGTGCCACGCATATAGAGGGCAGCCAGTATCGCTACATTGGCGTGTAGCGACGCTGCATCGTATGCTGGCGAACCTGGACACAGGCAGGGCTCTTTCCCGGGGTAGCCGCTGGTTATCATGACGCCGCTCATGGCGAAGTCAACAAGGTTGGAGCCTTTGCGGTTTTTGTATGGGCCGGAGTGGCCGAATTCGGTGATGCTGGCCATGATAAGGGAGGGGTTTATATTGCGCAGCGCAGGGTAGTCAAGACCCAATCCTGCCATATAATCGGCCGGTGAATTGTCTACCACTACATCGGCTGTCTTAACCAGTTTTAGGAAGATATCTCTGCCGTCGGAGGTCTCCAGGTTAAGGGTTATACCCCGCTTGCCAGCGTTACGATGCAGGAAGTAGAGGCTTTTCTCGGAATGGGGAATGTCATCCACAAAGGGGGCAATCGTGCGTCCGGGGTCTCCCTCGGGGCTCTCGATCTTGATGACATCAGCCCCTAGGTCTGCGAGCAACTTCGTGCAGTAAGCACCCCAGCTATCGGCTAGGTCTAAGATACGGTATACACTCAGGGCACCCTCTTTTTTTTTACTCAAAACAGTACCTCGATTACAATGAAATCACTAACCCGAAAGCAGGTTCGAGCGTTAGCACGAATCTGCAGACATCACAGGTTAGATAAACCCAACTCTAAGAGCAGGATAAAACCTTAGCACTCTGGTGGGTATGGTGCTAATCCCTGTTTTGTCCTTCTGCTGCCTCCCGAACATTTATAAGGGGCAGCACTATATAAGATAGAGATAACACGGTATAGATAACAGTGTTAGCACCTGACAGAACAAAAACAGGTTGGAAGAGCTAAGCAAAGACCATCTTGCCCGGCACTTCATGCAATACGCTTACATTTAGAAAACCCCTTTCTTCCGCGCTTGGCGGACGTTCTAACCCTAATCAGTGTCGTAATTGGAGGGAATCTCATACCAGGCGGTAACTTCGTCGGGCATTTCGCCTTCTTTTACTTTGAGCCATTTCTCCAGGCTGCACAAGAGCTGTTTGGGGTGAATATCACAACCTGAGACTCAGTGGCTATTCCCTTACCACCGGTGGCCAAACGACCTCAAATATGCGTTTTATATTGTGAGGCTATCCTGGGCTGTATCACTTTGGCAACTTAAACGCTTCTCGCGCTTTCTTAACTGCCCACCGTGTCATCTCAACCAGGGAATCAGGTTCTTCTTTGCCTTTTTCCTCCCACGGCTTGCTCAACCCCATATCGCTGGCCATGATTTTGTAGCAGTTGTAGGAGGCGTCTGCACTGGCATTCGACCCCACATGCCAGTAACCACCAGTACAATACAGGTTCTGAATCGGAGTCCTGTGGTTGGCAAGTTCAGGGGTTGGTCTATTAGCTCCACGTTGGGACAGGGACTGGTCTATTCCTGAGAAATTACCGTGTGGCGCAAGGTTTTTCAGCCGCAGGTTATCATAAGGGCTGTTAGTATCGACGCCAATGATGTTTTCCCAGGTCATATTCGGAGCATGTTTTCCCCAGACACGAATCAGATCCTCAGCGAACTTTTGCTTTAGTTTCAGCCATTCTTTTTCGCTAAGGTCGCTGGCACGAGGTCCCTGCATCTCGCACTGGGCCACATGCTTTCCGGGCGGTGCGTAGGAGGGGTCTGCCAGGCTGTGGCACCAGATAACCGGGTTGTATTCTTCGAGAGGAGGAAGCTTCCCCATCCTTGCATAGAGGCACTCCTTCGCAATATGTTCGGGGTCAGCATCTTCTGCCAAACCGAGCCACATGGTCTCGTTTATGTCAGGATTGAATTCGGCAGCCTTGTACTTAGGGGCATCATGAATGGCGAAGCTATACCACATCAGATTGCCTATGTTTGAGGTTGACAAATTGTCGACTCGTCTAGCTATCTTTTCGCCAACTATATCCCTGCCTATCAGATCGAAGCATAGCTGTGCCGCGCTCAGGCCCGCGCTGACGATGACCTTCCTGGCACCGATCACGGTGCCATCAGTGAGGCGGATGCCTTTGGCCACTCCGTTTTCGATGATGGCTTTGGCTACCTCGGCGTGGGTGAAGAACTTGACCCCGTTCTGCACCAGAATCTGGTGGGCAGCATGCGCAATCTGGTGTGTTCCCCCTCTGGCATAACCTATGGTTGGCAACGTTCCTAACATACCCAAAGTTTCGGCTCCCTGTGAAGGATCATTAACATTGCGTGCCCCTGAAAGAATAAATCGGCAAACACAATACTGTAGTTCTCCGCTATCGAAAAACTCTCGTGATGCCCGTATAGGTGTAGATGCCAATACCATAGAGTCCGGGTCAAAGCCAGCCTCCAGAACCCTGGGGTATATTGCAACTTGCCGTTCCATGAACTCTGGAGCTGTTTGCCACTCGTGTGGGTTGTACAAAGAGTCGAGCATTACTCTCAGGTACTCATCGCTCTGGGATAGCTCTGCAACCTTGAGCCATTTATCGGCGTCTTTCTTTGAGAACCTGGCGATCTCTCTGGCAGTCTTCTCCTGTGAAGGGTCGTGCTTCAGACTATAAATGGCAAGGCAGGTGTTGTTGTTCTTGAAAACAGCGCCATCGCTGACAAGATACTGGTCATACTGGGCACCGTAGTCCCAGAACTCAGGGAAATCGCGCCAGACAGGGGCGTAATACCAGGGCAGGATAATATTAGCGTGGGTGTTGCCGCGAAATCCAGGAGCTGCGGTCTCCTCTGTCGCTAAGCCGCCGCCTATTTCATGCCTTCTCTCAAATATTCCAACGCTCATGCCGCCGTATTTAGCAAGATACATAGCGAGCAAGAGCGCTTTATTTCCCCCGCCGCATATCACTGCGTCAAACGTCAAATCGGGCATGATAACCTCCGGAGGCTAATTTCAAATATTAAGGCGAGAATCAAAATTTATTTACTCCAGGTACGTCTTAATGTACTTCTCCATCTCCGGGGTGGGTTTCCACCACTTCTTAGCACCCAGGTCCTCAGCCACCTTGTTTGCACCCAGATAGCCAGGACCTCCAAGCACCAGACCACCCGGGTATGTAGAGGCACCGCATACGTAAAGCCCTTCTATAGGGGTCTTGGTACTGGAGCACTCCTGATTGGGACGGAAGGAACCCAACTGTATGGGTTTGTAGTCGCCGTGCTTAATCCCGCCACGGCGCATGTTCGGGAAGCGAGTCTCGATGTCCACCGGCGTCTCATGGACGGGCATAATGATGTTCTCGCGCTTCATATTTGGTGCTACCTTCCGCCATTTCGCCAGCGTCTCTTCCTCTAGCTCTTTACCACGTTTCTCCCAGCCGCCCTGGATTTCGTAGGGGGCGTGCATCTGGAAGAAGGAGACATGCTTGCCGGGCTTATCACTAAGGTGGGGGTCTAAGAGGGTTTCACAGGTGGCGTGCCCCCCGAAATTAGCGCCAAGCTTGCCTGCCACCACATTATCCCAGTGTGCCAGAAGCTGGTCAGTGCTTTCGATGCCGAAGATGGTCATGAAGGCATCATTGACCCACGGGTCGTCACACTTATACCGAGGCGGCTCCTCCGAGGCGACATGCAGGGTATAGAGACTCCACTTATCGTACTTCCATCCCTCAATTAAAGATTTGAAGTCTTTACCTAGATGCTGTGCACCAACGAGGTCAAGGAAGGTGGTATGAGGGTCAAGGGTGGACATGACCACCTTACTGCGCAGGGTGCGCCCCTCCGCTAGCTCGACTCCGGCAACGCGACTGTTATGCATCAGTATTTTGCTCACCTCTGCATGTTCCAGAATTAACCCACCGGCTTTGACTATCTCCCTACCCATAGCGCTGGCGAATTTATGTGAACCGCCGTAGCAATAGCATTTATTCATACCCCGGTCGAGAAGGAGTGGCACGAAGAAGCCTATCCCGGTCTCTCTCGGGTCCAGCCCCCACATGCAACTGGCGTATAGCATCAGAGCACGGACTCTGTCATTCTCAAAGGTGTGAGTGATAATCTCCAGCGGGCTCTGCTCTATGAGCTCCAGCATCTCGTTGCCGACCTTGGTTTTCTGGAGAGCCATACTCATCTCTATTGGAGTCGTCGTAGGCACGTAGGTGGCTGGAGCTACTATCTCATCCACTATCCGTCGCCAGCTTCTCATCACCTTCCCGAAGTTAACTGCGTCTTTGAATGAGAACTTGCTGATAGAATCTTTCGTGTCCTCTATCATGTGAGTGAGTAGCAAAGACTTTCCATCCTCAAACACCATGGCCGTTTGCGCGTTGGGCTTGATCCAGAGGAGTGAAGGACCGTCTAGGTTGAAGTCCCTGATAACGGGCATGTAATCAACCATCATGTGATAGATAACATGCGGATTGGAGGAGTAGCAGGGATAGAGTATTTCATCAGTGGCTAAACCACCCCCGATTTCGTAACGGCGTTCTACCAGAGCCACCTTCAGCCCTGCTTTGGCAAGGTAAGCTGCTGCCATCAGGCCGTTAGGCCCGGCGCCTATGATAACGACGTCCCATTCGCTATCGTCAGGGAACTCTTTAAACATGTGCCCAAAAATATCTTCTGTTGTCACGATGTCTCTCCTTTTGGCCAAGTCTCATATCAGCGAGGTATCGCTGATATCTTGTCCTGCTGTGGTATGTAATACGGCGACGGATACCACCACGTGCCCGGTTCGGCAATCCCGTCCTCGATGAGTACGTGCATCAGGTTATAGGGTATGGCCATGAGGCAGAGTGCCCCGGGATGCCCTGTCGTCTGGTGGCAGGTATAGAGCCCCTCAATAGGGGTGCGGTAGCGAGCCAACTCCGGTATGGGACGCCGCGTCCAGGACTGGTCACTGCAGTGACGGGAGCCGCACCAGGTGCCTCCGATAAGGCCGGTGTTGCGGAACTCTACCTCGCGACCTGTGGCTGACCAGTGATGAAGTATGTTATTGTCTTCAAGACCTTCTAGCGCCTGGCTGAACGCCTTGCGCATGTAGGCATCAAGCTTGGCTTTTTCCTTGTCCTGAGCATCGACGCCTTCGACCTGATACTCCGGAACAGGTACATTCACCTCAAAGGCAGCCGAGATATGCCCGTTGGGATAGTAGCCCTGGCAATCCGTGGGATTGAATGCCTGTGATGGTGTCAGAAACCACATCAGCTTCTCTGGAGGCAAGCTGGGGTTAGTCTTGCGGGCGTCGCAATCAGCTACGTTCTCGTAGTAAAGCTCTCTAGAGTCGGACGGGTATACACCGCCAAAGGGAATCTTGTTGGGTCCGGCTACACCGACCTCATTTTCAACCATCGCCTTGAATTTGGTATTCCACTGGATAGGTTTGCGGGTGTGGAAGGTGGAAACATAGAGGGTACCATTCTTCAGACTGATGTCCTTAACCTTCTGGATAAAGCCGGGATCAAGATGCTCCCTTCCTAGCATCTTGATAAAGGTCTGCATGTAGTCAATTGCCGCTATCACTGCCTTGTTAGCCCAGATCTTCCTGCCACCAATCGCAGCGGTTTCCCTCAATCGCACCCCCACAGCCCGCCCGTCCTGGACTATTATTTCGTCCACAGGGCAGCAGGTGCGCACCACCGCGCCTTGAGCTACCGCGCAGCGATGGATGGCATGGAAATAGCCATGCAGGCCGCCTCGGGGAGCGCTCAGCTTGCCAGTGTTGGGCATGATGAGGAGCTGGTCACAGAGTAAAGCGGGAATAGCCACGCCCTCCCAGTGGCCGGCAGCCCCCGATGCCCAAGCCGCGAAAGCCACAGTTACCTTGAAAGGCTCGCTCTCAAAGTATTCGTCCATGAGGTCGAACATAGTCCACTCGCGCAGCTCGTGTGTCCAGACGTCCGGCTGGTATTTCTTGTAAACCTGCATATAGGGTGTGTTCTCGTCTGTTACCTCCATGTCAGGTGGGTGCGGGGGACACCAGAATGTCGCGCGCATAAGCTCCTTGGTGAACGGAGGCTGTCCGAGCAGGCCGCCCAACTTGGCGAAGCCCATCATGTCCTTTTCAGTGATGGGTACCACTCCTTCGGTAGTCGTGCTGCCTGCGGCCAGCGATTTCATCACATCCACCGGATTCCAGGTCATGCGAAAGCCGTACTTGTGCAACTCCAACTGCTCGAAGCCTGGGGCTGGTGCCGCATACATAAGCATGGCGTGAGGATAGATGCGCACCCCAGGGATAGGTTCCACTGTCTCGCAAGCCCCACCGCACTCAACCCGCTCCTCCAGCACACATACGCTCAGGCCGCATTTAGCCAGATAGGCTGCTGCTGTCATCCCGTTGGGGCCTCCACCTATGATGATAATATCGTATCTCTCATCCTTGCCCATAAGCTCCTCCTTGTCGAATACATTACAGGGTGACTATAAGCGGGACTTCCCGCTTGGAGACAAAGCAACAGCATCACTTTCACGCTCGCGGGTCAAAGCAGAGCGAGAAATTGGCCTCTTCTTACCGGTCTAAGAACTCTCTTTAATTGATTGTGTTTCAGCCCGCTCTATTGAGGTCTGCCTCTCGATGGAAGCAGAGCAAAAAGAACTACCACAGACCTGGTAGAGGGTATCACGCTACATCTGTGATGATTTATTCTTACTGCACAGTGCTGGGGGTGTCAATGGAGAGAACCCCATATTTTTATGTAGTGTTATGACAACATAATGGGGGACGTATGGTTTTTAAAACCGCATGTTAGAACTATTGCGTATACTGACTTATCCGCCGCTGATAGCGAGCACGAAGAAGAGCTCGTCGCCATCGTTCAGCGGCTTAGCCATGTCGTCGGCCGAGATTTTTTGCCCATTAACGAAAAACCAGACCTGGGGCCGTAGATTGCCCTGCTTGTCATATAGCCATCGCTTAATTTTCGGGAATCGAGCTTTCAATTCATGGAGGCATTCTACAGGGCTATTTCCTGTTACCTTCACGAACTCTTGCCCATCGGTAAATTTGCGAAATAGCGAGGATATTTTTATGGTGACGCTCATCTTTAGTCCCTGACCGCAATCTTCCACATTACTTACACTCAGAGCAATTTGGGTCTTTTTTCAGCTTGACTTCACTGAAGTTCATACTGAGCCCATCATAAATCAAGAGCCTGTCTGCGAGCAATTCGCCTATGCCCAGGATATACTTAATTACTTCGGTAGCCTGAATACAGCCAATGACTGCAGGGGTGACACCGACCACTGGGGTCTTGCCCTGTATAACGCCCTGGTATAAACATCTCAGGCATGCTGTCTTGCCTGGGATTACTGTGGTGGCCCTACCCTCGAAACCGTAGACTGCTCCGTGAAACAAAGGAAGGTTTTTCTTGACGGCAACCCTGTTCAGCAGAAGCCTTGTAGGGAGATTATCCATAGCATCAACGATAGGATAATCCCCTACCAGCTCGAAAACGTTATCTTTGGTGATAATCTCCTTTATAGCCTCTACACTTATATCTGGATTCAGCGCCTCGAGCTTCTCTTTAGCCGAATCCACTTTAGATCTCCCTATGTCCTTATCTGAATGCAGCACCTGACGGTTCAAGTTACTCAGTTCCACTATGTCTCCATCGATAACTCTTATCTTGCCTACACCAGCAACAGCCAGATAGGTCAGTATAGCTGAGCCAAGTCCTCCTGCGCCAGCGACCAGTATCCTCGCCTTTTTGAGATTCTCCTGCCCTGACTGTGTCCACTCGGGGATCAGTATCTGCCTCTTGTATCGCGCTAGCTCTCGTTTACTAAGCATCTATTTTGCTCCAATAGCGGCTCCAGGTTTAGAACAGCATGATATTATCGCATTTGGCTCGTCATTGCTAGCAGGAGCCTGTTCCCGATAGCAGTACCTCCCCACTGCAAGTGGGGAGGTACTTGACTCAAGGAGGGCAGGGATTTCCAGGGCTATCTTTATAACTTGGCGGCAAGCTCGGACAGGCCCAAGCTTTCCAGTTTTTTCTTCAACGGACGACCCTTGGCATCCAGGCCCCTTGCCTTGTAGTAGTCTTTCAGCATGAGTTTTACATTGGGCACTGAGCCCGCAGCAGCACCATCCGTGTGAGGAGTCATAATCCGCTTCGGCATTCGGTCATCTGCGGCTGTAATCCCCATGAGATTGTTCAGTCCCCTTTGAATCATCCAGATGCGCTCACCGCATTCCATGAGTTCCTTGAGGTCGTAGTCAAAACCGGTGGCGGCCTTCAGCGCCTCGGCGAGCTCGGTAACGGTCATGGACATAAGGCCGAACTGGCACATTGTTACTGAATTCGACAGCATTGCTACGTTTTCGCATATGAAGTTAAGCTCACCTTTGCCCTCGTCCGCCATGGGGTCGTAGCCGCCTGTTATACCAATGTCCGGCCAGGTGGTCCAGCCCGATTCGATCTTGCCTATCTCGGATGCGACGTGACAGGCGCCGCGGTTTGACATCATGAAACCGAGGCCATGACCATGGGACCCCCGTGAATCGTACAAAGCGAACTCGAGGCCTTTAATCTCTACTGTATAATCTGCTGCATTCTTGCCTATCTTCTTAGCGACACTTCGACTGCCCTCCGCCAGTACATTGCCGAAGCCCTTGCGGTGTGTTATCTTCTCCATCATTGCCAGAACGTCATCGGCATTGCCCCATCTCAACTGACCACCTACTTCCTTCGAGCTAATCAGCCCCTTCTCAAAGCATTCCATGGCAAAGGCAATGGTGCCGCCGCAGCTAATGCTATCCATGCCATATCGGTCCGCCATCTCGCTCATTTTCAGGACGGCTGCCAAGTCTTCAATCACCATCATAGAGCCGAAGGCGCCAACTGTCTCATACTGGGGTCCAGGCCCTTCTTCCATTGCATAGGGACCCTCTGCTACCTTCACCGTTCTCTTGCATGCTATAGGGCAGGTGAAGCATGCATGCGGCTTGGTAAGATATTTCGCGGTTATCGTGCTGCCGCCGAGCAGCGGGGCTAGCCAGCTACCGTCGCCCACGGTGAAATTCTTAACCGGTAGAACGCCGGTCAATGCAGTTACTTCTAGCCCCATCGCGGTACCGCTGGCGGTGAGGGCTTGCGTGACTACACTCTCCTTGATCTTACTTAGAACACTCTTTCGCACGCTCTCGAACGCTTCCGGCACGGCAGGTGTCACTTTGCCCGTGCCACTGATGACAATAGCTTTCAGCTTCTTGGAGCCCATCACCGCACCGCCGCCGCAGCGGCTAATCGAGCCCCACTTCGTGTTCATTATGTTGGCAAACTTCACCAGATTCTCCCCGGCAGGCCCTATCTCCAGCACATCTGCTTTGGCGCCATGACGTTTCTTGAGAATATCCGCGGTTTCATAAGTGTCCTTTCCCCACAGGTCGGATGCATCCTTAATCTCCACCTTGTCATCTTCTATCACGATATACACAGGCTTCTTGGAAGCACCTGATATAGTAATTCCATCGTAGCCTGCTCTCTTCATTTCGGCGGCAAAGTTTCCGCCGGCCGAGCCCTGCCCCCAGATACCTGTCTGGGGAGACTTAAAGGCTGCGAGGAGGCGTGATGATGTGGGAAAGTTGGTTCCTGACAACGGGCCACCCATAAGGAATAGGATGTTCTTGGCGGACAATGGATCGGTGTCGGGAGGGACACGGTCAAGGAATAGCTTTGCTGCCAGCCCAGCCCCTCCGATAAATTTTCGCAGCACGTCGTCTTTTATCTTGGTGGTCTTAATAGTGCCGCTGCTCAGGTCTATGTCCAGTATCTTGCCCCTGTTTGTCCCCATTGTTACCCTCCTCCCGTTTTATTTTATGAGTTAATTAGTAAGGGCCGCGCTTTAAGTGCTCTTTTATCCTCAGGT
>CAYGWR010000002.1:0-45414 GCA_964353645.1 uncultured Dehalococcoidia bacterium | reverse complement strand
CACCGCCCAGTTGGTCAATCTTTTCAATATAGTTAGCGGCTTCCGCTTCCACTTTATCGGTCAAAGATTCCACGTAGTAAGAACCGCCTAAGGGATCGACGCAGTCACCAACACAGTTCTCATAAGCAAGGAGCTGCTGAGTGCGCAAGGCAATTGTCACCGCCTCTGCGCTGGGGGTGGCATAAGCCTCATCGCGGGAGTTGGTATGCAGTGACTGAGTCCCGCCTAATACAGCAGCCAACGCCTGCATGGCTGTCCTTACTATATTGTTATCCGGCTGCTGCGCAGTTAATGTGTGCCCGCAGGTCTGGGTATGAAAACGCAGCATCATAGAACGCGGGTCCTTGGCCTTAAATCTCTCATTCATGATTCTAGCCCAGAGCCGCCGCGCTGCCCTGAACTTGGCCACTTCTTCGAGGAGGTTATTATGGCTGGCAAAGAAGAAGGAGAGCCGGCCGGCGAATCTATCTACATCCAGGCCGATATCTATTGCAGCTTGGACGTAGGCTATCCCATTAGCCAGAGTGAAAGCCACTTCCTGGGGAGCAGTAGCCCCTGCTTCTCGAATATGGTAACCGCTGATGCTGATGGTGTTCCACCTGGGAAGCTTCTCAGTACAGTAGCTGAAGATATCGGTAATCAACCTCATTGAGGGTCTTGGTGGAAAGATGTACGTGCCACGAGCGATGTATTCCTTAAGCAGGTCATTTTGGATGGTTCCATCTAGTTTCGAGGGGTCAACTCCTTGCTTCTTGCCCACAGCGATGTACATCGCCAGCAGGACAGGGGCAGTGGAGTTGATAGTCATCGAGGTGCTAACCTTGTCAAAAGGAATCCCTTTGAACAGGGTTTCCATATCCTCAAGACTGGATATAGGCACTCCTACCTTGCCCACCTCACCCTGAGCCTTCGGGCTGTCTGAGTCATAGCCGATCTGTGTGGGTAGGTCAAAAGCTACGCTGAGACCGGTTTGCCCTTGCTCCAGCAGATAATGATAGCGTTTGTTGGACTCCTCGGCCGAGGCGAAGCCCGCATACTGGCGCATGGTCCAGACTCTTCCCCGGTACATGGTTGGCTGCACTCCACGGGTGAAGGGGTACTCCCCAGGGAAACCCAATTTCTGGACATAATCGAACCCCTGAAGGTCATCAGGGGCATATAGGTCATCAATCTCAAGCCCAGAATTGGTCAGGAAACGTTCTTCGCGTTCCGGGGCGCGCTTCAGCGATGGTTTTAGGGTCTTCTCCTGCCACTCTCGCTTATTTTTGCTGGTGTCCATTCATGCTCCTTTTAGTTTCGATAATTACCTTGCCCACAAAAGTGTATATCATCTAATGAGAGGTGTCAATTACATATAAAGAGGTCGTTTAACAGCCAGGGAGTGCAGAGGGGCAAAGCCCCTCTGGTAGTCCGCCATAGGCGGATGGGGGTATCCCCCAGCTTTAAAAGTCCCCCAAGACTGGGGTATTTAGGGGGTTGAAAAGTGTTGCTAAACGCTCTCTTTTTTATCTTAACCTCGGCAAAGAAATCGTAATCTGATATAATATGCCAGAGTTCCTATTTCTGATAAAGAGGAAAGATGGAGCGGGTAATATCGGCCAAACCCAGAGCAGAAGATATTGTTCTTGACAGGGGCCTTCGCCCTAAACACCTTGTTGACTTTGTTGGGCAAGAGAAGGTCAAAGAAAACCTGAAGATATCTATGGCTGCTGCCCAGGGGAGGGGAGAAACTTTAGACCATATCTTGCTCTATGGCCCGCCGGGCCTGGGCAAGACGACTTTGGGTTATATCATCGCTGCTGAGATGGGAGTAAATATCAAGATCACCTCCGGCCCAGCCATAGAGCGCCCCGGCGATATCGCTGCTATCATCACCAACCTCAACAAAGGAGATGTTCTGTTTATCGACGAGATACACCGCCTCGGGCGTGTAGTAGAGGAAGTGCTCTACCCGGTGATGGAGGAGTTTGCCCTCGATATTGTCATGGGCAAAGGTGCAGGAGCCAGGAGCCTTAGACTGAATCTACCTCGCTTTACCCTCGTCGGAGCAACAACACGCTTCGCACTGCTCAGCCCACCGCTTCGGGATAGATTCGGGGCGGTGTATCGGCTCAATTTTTATGACCAGAGTGCTATCGAGGTAATCATCGCAAGGTCAACCCGCCTCCTCGGCATAGAAGCCGAGAAGAGGGGATTAGAGGAAATCGCTAAGCGTGCACGTGGCACCCCAAGAGTAGCTAACAGATTGCTCAAGCGCGTCAGGGACTATGCTCAGGTAAAAGGCAAAGGTGTCATCACGGAAAAAATCGCTTTAGAAGCGCTGGGTAGACTAGAAATTGATCCCATTGGGCTCGACGAGGTAGACCACAAGATACTGCGTACCATCATTGAGAAGTTCAACGGTGGCCCTGTTGGGTTGGACACCATTGCCGCTGCCATCAGCGAAGAGGCAGACACTATCATGGATGTCTACGAGCCCTATCTTCTGCAATTGAGCTTCTTGGAACGCACTCCTCGGGGCAGGTTAGCCACCCGCTTCGCCTACGAACACCTTGGATTAACCTATCCCAAGGGAAAACCCGACCAACCCAGCCTTTTGTAAAAACTTGAAAAGTCTGAGCCGTTCGCCCTGAGCCTGTCGAAGGGCATATCCTGAGTTCAACGAAGAGCCGTTCATGGTTCGACTAGCTCACCACGAACGGCATTTAGCGTATCGATTTCATGTACTTAACTACCGGATAAAAGGATGGCTACCTCGATTCTTCTTCATGTATGCTGTGGCCCCTGCTCTACCTACGTGGTGAAGTCTTTGCAGGACAAGGGGCTTAGAGTCACCGCTTTCTGGTATAACCCCAATATCCACCCCTTTCGGGAGCACCAGCTCCGCCTGGAGGCTATGCAAACTTTCGCCCAAGCGACTAACCTGCCCCTCATCGTAGCTGATGGCTACGACATGCTAAAGTACTTTCAGGCTGTTGTAGGCCATGAGAGCAACCGCTGCCCCGTTTGCTACAGGTTGCGGTTGGCAAAAACCGCCGAGGTTGCTCAAGAAGGAGGCTTTGAAGCCTTTACTACCACCTTGCTCATCAGTCCTTATCAGAAGCACGATCTGCTGCGGGAGTCAGGAGAGCAGCTTGGAAAAGAAAAAGGAGTAAGATTCTACTACGAGGATTTCCGACCGGGCTTCAGGGAAAGCCACCGTCTATCTCGAGAACTCGGCCTCTACCACCAGGGATACTGCGGCTGTGTCTACAGCGAATGGGAACGCTACGGCAAGGTGAAAATCTAACTGCTGATTATCCCTATATTACCTGCAAACCTCAACTATAAGATAAATACAAGATCTTTCACCTAGGTCCCTAGTACCATATTACCACCAATAAGCCCCAAAAGGGCTATTTATGCTTTCAAGCGAGTGTGCTAACCTTCGAATATGCATATCCCATGCGAAAGGAAATCTTGCTGAAGCGGAGTAAGCTATGAATGTCCTCGCTTTAATTTTTTTGATAACGTCCTGGATTTGTTTCTTCCTCGGAAGTTCAGTTTTCTTCCAGGATACTAGGAATACGCTGAATCGACTTTTCATGTTGTTGAGTGTAGTAGCGTCTTACCTGGCATTCATGGAATTCGGCAATCTCCAAGCACAGAACCCCAATATAGCACTTATGGCTTTAAAACTTACTGGTCTTTGGCCTATCGGGGTAGCCCTTCTTTTGCATTTTGTTCTGGTTACCACAGAAAAGTCGAAGCTGTTAAAGAATAAATTACTTTACCTTTTAATATATGGTCCCGCATTAGCTTTTTCTATTTTGCAACTAACTACAGGGCTGGGATTAAGCATATGCTATGGCATCATCCAGCAGCACAATGGTCATATTTATGCCAGGAGCAAGTTCGGAGAAGGATCGACTTTTGTAGTGGAGATTCCGATCATCTCTGACGGTCAGCCCACTCTTGAGAAATACAGCTTAATCGAGGCTCGGAGGATGTAAGTGGAAGAAGATAAGTTGACCATATTAATAGTCGATGATGAAGAGCCAATAAGAAGCATCCTCTCTCGGAAATTAGAGTTTGACGGCTACAATTGTGAAGTTGCAGCCGATGGCAAGGAAGCCTTGCGTAAAGCCTCTATGAAGAGCTTCGATCTGGTGCTCCTTGACGTCAATATGCCAGGCCTATCGGGAATGGAAGTACTGCGCAGACTTACTGCTGACCATCCTGATATCTGTGTCATCATGTTAACTGCGATGGCAGACACAAAAATGCACATCCAAGCCCTAAGACTGGGCGCATACGATTACGTGACCAAACCCTTCGATCTTGATGATCTTAGCACAAGAGTAAAAAAGGCTATTGAAATAAGAAGGTTGGTATTGAAAAACGGAGGCCCTCAATTAGCACCGGAGCAAAATGAAGCCATCAGGTCATTGATATGTGGACAGATTTCTCTCGAGGAGTTGAAGACTATACGTTGGACACAGGAAAGAGAATCTACACCGGGTGCGAAATTCGCTATCCCGACTTTCGGTTCTGCAACCCATCCCAAAGAACCGGCGAGGTATATGCAAATGGCACAGAAGTTGATGTTGATGGCTGAGATATTCCGAGCCTCCATTCGTGAGCATGGGGAGTGGGCGAGCCTGCTGGGCGAGGATATTGCAAACCAACCCAGGAGTTACAACGAACTGACCAAATTGATAGGGGAGTTGCATATTGCTGCCACATCACGTACCAGCGGCAAGATTCACATCCTAGACTATGGCTTCATTGAATCAACACCTTTGACACAGGCTGAGTACAGCGGGATAAGAGGGCAGCATACACCTACTGACATGATAATGCCCCACTTAGAGCGCTTGAGAGATACTATGCTCATTGCTGGGGATTCCAGTAAGCAGCAAAGAGAGACAGAGTATTACAGTAATGCGACCTACCGTCACCCTTATCAGGTCGACCTTAGAAGTAAGGAAGCAGTTGAATCCTTCATGAAGGTGCCCCCGGGGCAATGGGATTCGGGTGTTGTGGATTCTTTCCTGCAAATACTTGGACGGCAAGTGATGATGTCGCAAGTTCCTGCTCTTGTCGAAACATAGCGAAGTCACACATCAATATATTGCCCGATATCAGAAGATGACCTTCTCCTCCACGAGATGTTCAAAGTCCTCCTGGGATAAGCCCAACAACTCCTTGAACACATATTCGTTGTCCTGACCCAATAATGGTCCGCTGCTGCGGACCTCGCCCGGAGTATCGCTCAGCTTCCAAGGGATGCCATAGAATACCTCATGTCCACTCTTAGGATGATCGACCTCTACAAAAATTCCTCGCTCCCTAAAATGAGGATCATGATATTGTTCCTTGGATATCATAAAGGGAGCTGCAGCTACGCCTGATTTCTGTAGAATTTCTGTCACCTCGTAGGGAGTGTAACTAGCAGTCCATTGGCCTACCAGCTTGTCCAGCGCATCCTGGTTGAGCAGCCTGCTGTACCTATCGGCAAATCTTTCATCGCCAGCCAGGGTTGGATTGCCTATAGCCTGGCAGAAGCTCTGCCACTCCTCCTCTGTCTTAACCGCAATAGAGACCCATTGCCCTTCTCCCTTGCACGGGTAGAAACCGTGAGGTGCCATAATAGGATCGCGATTGCCTCTAGGCTTTTGAATCCGGCGGTTCATAATATATTCCATGAGGGGCTCGCCAAGCAGGGATGTTGTTGCCTCCCACTCGGAGATATCTATGTACTGGCCCTCTCCGGTTCTGTTACGGTGAATCAAGGCAATGAGTATCGCAAGAGCCCCGTGCGTAGCTGCCACATGGTCACCATAGGCGAATCTCGGCCCACAAGGGATCGACTCATCAGGATACCCAACCACACTATCCAGCCCCCCAAGGGCAGTTATGATAGGAGCATACCCTCTAGTACCTTTTAAGGGGCCAGTGTGGCCGGCAAAGCAAAGAGATACCACAATGATATCTGGCTTGATCGCTGCCAGGGACTCATAGCCTAGCCCGTGTTTGTCTAACACGCCCGGAGTAAAGTTGTCGGCAACCACATCGCTTCTCTTGATTAGCTCTCTAATTAGATCCGCGCCCTTGGGTTTAGTGAAATCCACAGTGATACCTTTCTTGCCCCTGTTCAAGAGATGGAATACAGGGTTTAGCTCCAATCTGTCTGGAGCAGTTGCTGCTATGGCCTCCGGTGTCTTGGTCAGCAAGTCCTTGGCGCTGGCAGCACCGCCTAGCCTGCCGTAATCTATCCTGTTGCGTGATTCCACCTTGATAACCTCGGCGCCCATATCTGCCACTATGTGTGCCATCTGAGGGCCAGCCCAGGCAGAACCGAAATCAACTACTCGATAACCCTGTAGAGGATACCATGCCATATTTGAAAGCCTCCCAATCTATGCGAGATAGTACATCTTGGCCCTAGATAACCCCCGCTCTTCGTAGCGCCACTAAATCTTCTTTCAAGTAACCCAGACGTCCGCAGTATATTGCCTCATTGTGTTCGCCCAGCAGAGGAGCAGGACGTTCCAAAGACCATGGCGTCTTGGAAAACTTATATGGCGCACCCGGATACTTGAGCACACCAGCCTCCGCTCGGTCTAATGTGGCAAAAAACTTGCGTTCAGAGAGATGTTGATCGCTGACCTCGTCCGCCATGTTATACAGCGGCGCGAAGGGGACAGCGTTCTTTTCAAAGAGCTCGAACAGTTCTTTCTTAGTGCGCTCAAGGAACCAAGGTGCTAATAGAGCGTCTACCTCCTCGGGATAGTCATCCTCCATAGCGTGGCGGTCCCGGTACCTGGGGTTTTTAGTCCATTCAGGGTTACCCATCAGTTCCAGAAACTTTATCCACTGCTTGAGTTGGGGTGCACAGAGAGCCATATAACCATCCTTGCAAGGAATAACCCTCCGCGCAGGATATGTCCAACCACCACCGATATAGCCCTTCCTCAGATTATCCTTCGCGCCGAAGGCATAAATCGTTATCCCGAATCCTACATGGTAGGTAGCCCAAACATCAGCCTCTGAGATATCTATGTGCTGACCCCGACCGGTGACATCTCGGGCGAGAAGAGCCACCATCGTGGCTCCAGCCCCGCTTACAGCGGCCTGGTAATGGCCCTGTGAGAGCGGCGCTGTTAATGGTTCTCTCCAGTAGTGACCTATACTCTGACTCACGCCTCCAAACGCACAGCAGTTTATGGCATAGGCTTTGTAGTCCCTGTAAGGACCTGTCTGCCCGAAAGGAGTGAGTGAGGTTACAATCAGCCTGGGATTTAGCTCCTTGAGCTTGGCATAATCCAAGCCAACTTCATTCATGAGCTTGGGTGGATTGTTCTCCACAAAGACATCTGCCTCCCGGATCAATTCCTCGAAGATGGCCATTCCAGTTGTGGTTTTTACATTAAGCGTGACGCCCAGTTTGTTGGTGTTCAGGTAGAGGAAAAGCCCACTCCGCTCGTGATGAGGAACGTCATCAGGAAACGGCCCATAATCCCTGGATTCATCCCCTTTACCTGGCTCTTCGACCTTGACGACCTCGGCACCTAGATCGGCCATCAGCTTAGTACAATAGGGCGCAGAGACAAAGCTTCCATATTCTACTACCTTAAGTCCTGAAAGAGCCCGTTTAGCCATTCGCTTGCCCTCCGATTATCAAAAAACGGCGACAGCAACATTATGCCTGAATTCCATCGTGAGAGCAATCACCCAAGAGAGGTCGTTTAGCAAATGGGGAGTGCAGAGGGGCAAAGCCCTCCTTCCTGAGAAGGCCTGGGGGTACGGGGGTATCCCCCGGCTTCAAAAGTCCCCCAAGACTAGGGGAAACAGGGGATTGAAAAGAGATTAATAAAAAACCTCACCAAGAGGCGACTTGGTGGACAAGATGACCTCCAAAAAATAAGAGGCGGGTTTGAAACTAGCCCCCTAAAATGTTAGATGAACCTTTTATCGTTCCAAAGTTGTCTCAGGAATTATTATTCGAATCATCACCGGGTTCAACATCAGACAGCTCGCGATGTTCAGGAAGCTTGGGCATTTTGCCTTCCCATGATGGGTACGGCACATAGTTCATGAACTCGCTAACCGCGCCACAATACTTACATACACCCTTGCTTATAGGCCCTTGAGGGCTTTCAATCATCCAGTAGTGAGCACATCCGACCCTGGCTATATGTTTCTGTTTTTGTTGTACAGCTTTAGGTTTGCGACCCATCTTCCACCCCCATACACAGCCAAAGATATAATAAGTTATGAGTTAGCCGCTGTATGTGACTTCTGTCTCATTGGTAACCAAATGTTGGTTAAATACCCTGGTGGTGCAGGAGGCTACGCAGGTATAGAAGAATTAAGAGCGGGGGAAATGCTTGTTGTCTAGCGCTCCTCGATAATTATTTCGAAGGGACAGTTTATGGCACCTGTAGGGCATACAGCTTCGCACCAGGTGCACCAGCCACAATTTCCTGTCTCAATGAAAGTTATAACATTCCCCAACAGCACCAATGACTTGCAAGAGCATACGGTGATACACAGACCACACCCGTTACATCTTTCCTGGTCTATCACGGGAATCTCAGGCATTCTGTTTAACTCCTAACAAAACTATCTTAAGAGCAGGGGCACCTATATGTATGTGACCTTTGTCTCACTCAACCACCCCCGCCCATTTTTTCAGGGCTTCCTTGTCGGTAACCACTATGCGGTGATGCTCCAACCTGATTATCTTTTCAACCTCCAGTTCTTTGAGCGACCTACCGATCATCTCCCGAGCAGTTCCTGCCATAGCTGCCATCTCCTGTTGTGTTAGCCGCGGCTTAGCAGAACCTACTCCATCACCGGCGTATTCCAAAAGTATCTTAGCCAGCCGGGCAGTAACGTGCTTAAAAGATAGATCTTCCACCAGAGACACCAAATGCCGTAGCTTTTGTGATAAAACATGGATTACATTCAGGGCCACCTGTGGGTGGGTACGGAGAATAGCCCCCATGTCGCTATTGTTTATCCCGTAAAGGACAACCGGTCCCATGGCTTGGGCACTGGCTGGATTCGGGCCCCCATCGAAGACAGGGGCATCATTAAAAGATTCACCGGGACGTACTATTTGGAGAATCTGCTCTCTCCCATCAGCCGATGTCTTGAACACCTTTACTACACCGGAAACAACAAAATACAACGCATCGGCGGGCTCACTTTCAAGCAATATGAATTCCCCTCTCTCAGCCGTAGTCTCAAAGATAAGCCCCTTGAGAGAATCAAGTTCAGCAGGGCTCAGGCCGGAGAAATAGGGAATAGATTTTATAAGCTCTACCTGGATAGCCATATCTCTCGAGTTTCCTCAGCCTCTCCTATTCATGCAATCTTCTCAAACTCACTCTTAGCTGCACCGCAGACCGGGCATGTCCAATCATCAGGCAGTTTCTCGAATGGGGTACCAGGTGGAATTTTGCTCTCAGGATCGCCTTTTGCCGGGTCATAGATGTATCCGCAAACAGAGCATTTATACTTCGCCATTTTAATATCTCCTTCTTTCTTCTCCTCAACATAATGGGGAGCTGTCTTAGGAGTAGTACCGCGCTTGACCTCATGATAATAGGCATAGGTCATGGGCTCGCCTTCCCTGAGAACACCGGCATCCACAAGCTCGCCCACAAATATGGTATGTGTTTTAGCATCTAACGAACTAACCATCTTGGCTTCCATATACGAAAGGGCATTATCCAGAACTATGGGCGCTTTAGTCACACCAGTCTTGTAGTTGATTCCCTCAAACTTGTCTACATCCCTTCCCGATTTGAAACCAAAACGGCCAATGAAGCTCAAAGGTGTCTCTTTAGATAACACCGAAACAGTAAAGACCTTGCTATCCTGGATGAACTCATGGGTGAGATTCTCTTTATTAATGCATATAGAAATGGTCGGCGGGTCGGAGCAGACTTGAATCACGGTGTTGGCAATCTGAGCATTAATCTTGTTTCCCTTTCTGGAACTTATAACATACATGCCATAGCTTATTGGGTACAAAGCCTTGAGGTCCATCTCATGTCCTCCCTTTTTAAAATTATTCTAGAGAAGCTCCTTTTCGCTGGTTTCAACTGCCTGTTTCAACTGAGCGGCAAGCTCAGGCGGCAGACCTTCGATATCAACATGCAGGAAGCCCCTCACTATTGTTGCCGTAGCCTCATCGCGCGTAAGGCCACGTGCCATGAGATACTCAACTTCCTCCTCAGCTATCTTGCCTACTGCTGCTTCATGCGAAAGATCTACACCCGCAATCTCCCCCCTGAGTTCCGGGATGGCGTGAATGATACCTTTCTCCGAGAGAATCAAACCCCGGCACTCCAGGTGCCCCTTAACATTGGGAGCACTGCCCGCTATATAGCCTCTGGATATGATAGTGCCCCCCGTAGTAATAGTTCGTGCTATGACCTCAGCCCGGGAGCCTTTTGCCTCGAGGAGCACCCTGGAGCCGGTGTCCAGGGTTGAGCCTGGGGGAGCGACAAGAATAGTGTTAAACCTGACAATAGCGTTTTCGCCGACGCACCGGGCTACAGGGTACATCTGGAGTGTACGTACCTGCTTCATATTGACATAATTACTAAGGAAGACCCCACCTTCCTCAACTATGGCGCCACTGCGGGGGCGAACGGCTATTTCTGGAGCCCAGTTATGAATCATGGTGAAAGTCAGCTTCGCCCCACGTTTAATGTAGAACTCAGAGACACCGATATGCAGCCCGGAGGCTGTCATGGGGCTGGTAGCGCAGCCAGTGATAATGTGCAACTCTGAGTTCTCCTCGGCGATAATGATATTATGCACCTTTTGCGCCAGGTTCCTATGCGCAAGGTAAAGACATGCCTGAACAGGGTGGATAGCCTTCGCGCCGGGGAGAGACCTTATAAAATAGCCATTATCTAGATAAAGCTCGGTATGAGCAGTGAACTTGTCGGCATCCACGCTTACCGCGCGCCACCAGTAGTCTTTAAGCCAGTCATAGGTCTCCAGGGCCTTCTTGATGTCCATAACCTCCAGCCCCTCCTGGCTTGAGGAGCTATGGACCACAGAACGATCCAACTGGACAAAGGTTCCTCCCCTCTGGCTCGATTCGTCCAGGGTAACCCCCACCTCCATCATGCGCTTCTTGTCCTGGGCTGAAAGCTGAGATGGCTTCTCCTGGTAAGGATGTTCCTCAGCGCTCGAGGAATAAGAAGCTATGTCGATGTCCTCACCTATAGCCGGCTTCTTATCCAGCGCCTTTTCGGCTAACTCCCTGGTTTTCTTGGATCTTATAACTCTTTCTGACACAGACACTTTACGCATCCCTCGTAGCCATTCTGTTTTATGGAATCTAAAACCTCCAGAGCATCCCGCTCACAGGGGATCGTTCCGTTTAAAAGGACATATCCTTTACTGGCATGAACATAGTCCAGGATATGGCCGGTATGTGTGATGATCAAGCCAGAACGCGTCCGCTGGCGCTGCGGATGCTGCACTACGTTTTTCTGTAAGAGTTCGTTTATCATCTGTCCTATCAGGCCCATATTCACCAGGTCGACTCCTGACTCCGGCTCATCTAGGAGAACCAGGTCAGGGTTCTGAGCAATGAGTTGCAGCAGTTCCGACCGCTTTATCTCACCACCGGAAAATCCGTAGTTTATATCGCGGTCCATCAGCTCGCCCATCTTCAATCTCTCCGCCATCTTACCGACAATCTCTCCGTCTCCCTGGGGACCCAGGCAGGCGGTGACCACATCACGTGTTTTGACCCCACGCACTACCGGGGGGCGCTGAAATGACATGCCAATGCCCATACGCGCTCGTTCATCCAGAGACAGCCTGGTTATATCCTGACCTTTGAATATAATCTGCCCTTTAGTCACCCGATAGCGGGGGAAACCCATTATCGTCATCAACAGAGTGGTCTTACCCCCGCCGTTGGGGCCGAAAAGGGCGTGGGTCTCACCGGCACCTATTGAGAGATTAACATCGTGCAGAATTTGTTTGCCTTCCACAACCACGCTTAAATCTTTGATTTGCAGCATATCCTCCTCCTATTCAACCCCATCTCTTCACTATAAACATTTTATCTTATATCGTCCCTTCCAAGTCCCGCAATTGCTCGCGATTCCCTATGACAATCAACTGGTCTCCCAACTCTAACAACATCTCATCAGATAAACTGGTAAAAAGTGTGCCATCCTTCTTTCTCACCGCCAGGGCAAATATTATCTGTAGAAAACGTCGCAAGGGACTCATCGTAAATACTTCTATAGAATAGCCATATTACAGTCTAATAGCAACCTCCTTGCCACCGAATGCAGGAAGCATCACAGCAACAAGACGCAACTAGGCAGTTCTCATCGCAGAAACAACTGTTATCTGCCTTCCCACTGCTTAGTTAAGTCAGCTCTTCAAAAAGATTATGAATTTCCAACAGTGCCTTTACCTGAGACGAGCCTCCGCCGCACCCCAGTTGATGTTATTGAAAAAGGCTTCGATATAGTCCGCTCGTTTCAGCCCGTAGTCTATCATAAAGGCATGTTCAAAAACATCGAGCACCAGGATCGGTATGCATCCTGCGGGATGGCCGGTATCATGCTCATTGATCCACTGATTTATCAGTCTACCAGTCAGGTTATCCTGATAAAGGATAGTCCAGCCGATTCCCCGCATGGTTCCAGTGCCCCTGAAGTCCTTTTCCCAGTTTTCATAGCTGCCGAACTCCTCGGCCAGCTTCTTGCCCAGTTTACCTGCCCTGTTTAGCCCTTCCTTGCCACCGAGGTTCTCAAAATAGTATTCATGTAGCCGCATTCCATTGAATTCCCAGCCTAACCTACGCTTCAACTCGGCGTATTCAGGCGTCCCGACCTTGCCATCCTTAAGCATGGCAGCGAGGGTATCCAGCACCTTATTGGTGTTGGTCACATAGCCCTGGTACAAAGTAAAATGATTGTTGAGCAAAGTATCGCTGAAACCCTTCATCCCGATTAAGCTTTTGTAGTCCTTAGCAGTGTATGCCATTTTTACCTCCTCATAATTGTTATTGCTCTTTTGGGCTCACGTTTCTTAAAACAGCAACTCTCAGCTTCATTTATTGAGCAGTTCCATATCCTGCCCGCAGCAGACCAGAGTACCGCCACCAACCTTGGTCACCGTCACCTCGTTGCCGCAGACATTGCACCTGTACTTTTCGCCTACCTTCTTGACTGCCATCTCGCTCACCTCCTTTTATTCCTGCAAGGGTTACAACTTTGGATTTCCATCAACTATTTCAGAGACCTTTTTTGACGTCCATAAGCTGTCTCAGATGAGATTTCTCTTCTTCGATTATTTTGCTCACTACCTTACGCTCCGTACGGCGAACCATGCCTTCCATCTCAATATAAAACAGGATTGAGTCTTTTTCTGCTCCCATGGCAATTTGAATTGCCTCAGCATCACTATTTACCTTCCGTGCCATCTTGAGGATAACCTTGTCATCGGTAAAAATAAGTGAGTCTACCAGCGCCTTCAGGTAGAGGTTATACTCTTCGGTATATGTCTCCGGCGGCTTGTACTCACCCACCGAACCCAGCATCTTCTGGAAGATCGCAGCATGTTCTCTTTCCCTGTCAGCCAGATGTTTATAGGTACCCCGAGCCTCGAGATTCTTAGTAGAGTCAGCCAAGGAATCGTAGAAAATTGCTCCGTTCTTCTCAATCCCGATAGCGACTTCGATAAGCTCTCTACCCGAAAAGAATACACCCATCTTACCGACCTCCTCAAAGCCTTTGTAAATAATAGTAACACACTGACCATAATATCAAGCCAGATATGAAGAAGTCATAAAATGAACGCAGAAAAGCTTAAAAAGTTATCACATTTAACCCGATAAGCGAATCTAGTTTGACAGCCCGTCAGCACAGGGAGATAATTAGCTGGTAACTTAGGTTGTCAAAAGCCCTTGACAAACCTTCACCAATCCTGTAAGAAAGTGGCACACTAAATCATGGCGATTCGAGACGCAATCAATTCTCCGCTTCTCAATCTGTTCCCGGCAACAAGCAAGGCGATATCTCAGAGAGCCGAAAGGCGGTAACAAAGTGTCTCACCGGATGAAAAGGGTTGTCCTCCCCTTCACAGCCATAGTAGGGCAGCAGCAGCTTAAACAGGCTTTAATCCTGAACGCCATAAACCCCAGCCTCCTCGGGGTTCTGGTCAGAGGTGAAAAAGGGACAGGCAAGTCCACCGCCGTCAGGGCTTTGGCAGACCTTCTGCCCGAGATAGATGTGGTCAGGTGTCCGTTTAACTGTAGCCCCCACAACCCCTCCCTTCAATGTAATACCTGCAACACCAGGTACATGGCCGGTGAGGAACTTCCCACAGTACGGAGGAAGATAAAGGTAGTAGAGCTGCCTTTGGGAGCCACTGAGGATAGAGTGATAGGGACATTGGATATAGAGAAAGCGTTAAGAGAGGGAATAAAGACTCTGGAGCCGGGGATCCTTGCTGAGGTTAACCAGGGCATTCTGTATATAGATGAAATCAATCTGCTCGACGACCACTTGGTAGATATTCTGCTTGATTCCGCTGCCATGGGCGTGAACATTGTAGAAAGAGAGGGCATCTCTGTTTCACACCCTTCCAAATTTATCTTGGTAGGAACTATGAACCCGGAGGAAGGGGAAATACGCCCCCAGCTCTTGGATAGGTTCGGGCTATCGGTAGATGTCAAAGGGATAAAGGATGCTAAGGAAAGAATTAAAATCATAAGAGTGGTGGAGGAGTTCGAGAATGACCCAGAATCATTCTCCAGGAAATATGAAAAGGAGCAAGAGAAACTCAGGCAGAGGATACTGAAGGCGAGAGAGCTTCTTAACGATGTCAAGATTCCAGAAGACATTCTTAAGACCATAGCCAAGATCTGCCTTGAATTCGAGGTGCATGGGCATCGAGCTGATTTCCTGATCACTAGAGCTGCGAAGACGATAGCCGCTTACAACCAGAGGAAGAATGTTGCTGAAGAAGATGTGAAGGAAGCGGCGGAACTGGTCTTGCCTCACAGAATGAGGAGGATGCCTTTTGAGGAACCGAAACCAGTTACAGAAAAGATCGAGCGTATTATTCTGCAGAGGAAAACCCCTTCTAGCCGAAGCGGGAAGAGCGAGCAGGGTAATGGCGAGTCTGGAGACACTGATGAGAACGGAGAGACTGATTTCGATCCTCAAATGGATGGGCGACTAAGGGCGATTAAGAAAACCTTCGACATCGGAGGGCGAAAAAGGGCTGAAATAAAGTTGCCCAAGGACAAAAAACAGAGGTCTGGTTCGGGAAGAAGGACTCGAACCCTGAGCACTCACAGCGGGAAATACGTGAAGTCCAGGATTCCGGAGGGGAAAACCACCGATATCGCCATAGATGCCACAATCAGAGCTGCTGTAGCGAGAAAAGGTGACCTGAGGATAGAGAAAGAGGACCTCAGAGAAAAGGTCAGGGCAAAGAAGGTCTCTTCTGTCATCGTCTTCGTGGTCGATGCTTCAGGCTCGATGGCAGCAATGCGGGGGATGGAGATGGCAAAGAGATCCGTCCTGGCTCTTCTCGAGGATTCCTATCAGAAAAGGGATAAAGTGGGCTTCATCGCTGTTACGGGAGACAAAGCTGAAGTTATGCTAGCCCCCACCTCAAGTGTGGAGTTAGCTGTAAAGTGTCTTAGGAAACTCCCCACCGGAGGAAAGACCCCCCTCTCTGACGGCCTCTACAAAGGCCTTCAAGTCTTGAAAACTCAGCTCTGGAAGAGCAGGAACATAATCCCCATCATGGTGCTCGTCTCCGATGGAAGAGGCAATGTGCCACTGGGAACAGATGTGAGGGAGGAGCTTGTCTCCATCGCTAACGAGATCAAAAGGCAAGGCATACACCTGGTGGTCATAGACTCTGACGATGATTTTCTTAAACTGGGATACAACAAAGAGATCGTCGAAGCAAGCGGTGGTGCATACTATAGACTGGATGAACTGGATTCCAAGAAAGTTGTTGATGTGATCAAGGCGCTCCCAATATTCGAAGAATAAGCGAGCCATCGCGCTGATGTAGATGACCTATGAAAAGGAAAGACTCTATACTGACCAAAGAGGAGCGAGACGTCCTCGTCCTAGTTGCCCGGGGTATGACTAATGAGGAGATTACGGAACGTCTCCATATATCCACCAATAAAGTGAAGACGTTTCTACACCAGGCATGTGTCAAACTGAAAGCACACAACAGGATCGAGGCCGTTTTCTTCGCCCTGAGGCATGGGGACATAAACCTCCGTGAAGTCTTTTCCTTAAATGAACTAGCAGAGCTACTTGCCTCTTTAGGACCCGAGGCAGTTGGAACTATAGCCCAACTGGTGAGCCAAAAGCTTGAGCATGGGCATCTATCCACTGATGAAAAACAGATTTTGAATTTGGGAGGAAAACAAGACACCATATTAACGAAGAGAGAGCAAGACGTCCTTATACTTGTTGCCCATGGACTGACGAATGAAGAAATCGCCGACAAACTCTGTACATCAACCAGCACAGTGAGGACGTTCCTGTATCAGGCATGCACCAAGCTGCAAGCACGCAACAGGGCCCAGGCGTTTATCTCGGCAGTAAAGCAAAGGGCCATCAATGTTGGTGAGGTTTTCTCTCTCGATGAGCTAGTGGAACTGCTTGCCTCACTGGGGCCCGAGTCGGTAGAGACGATATCCCGGCTGTTAAGACAAAAGCTTGAGCAGGAGCGTCTACCCTCAGGTATCTAATAGATTATCCACATATATAGGAAAACCAAAGCAATCTACTGCAAATGCTTCAGATGTATTGTAAGTAATAGGGCAGGTATGCCGTGCCTTATTACTTTTTCTCTGCCTGTATTCTCCTGTTGTTTCCAAGAAAGTGTCAAGGGACAGTGCGAAAAATCAGACAAAAGTTGGGCAGATTTACTTGACGGAGAGTGTGTGACACAGTAATTTATCCCTATGATTCAGGAAAGGAGAGGCAACCATGAAAAGTAAATTCGACGTACTCATCATAGGAGGAGGTCCCGGAGGTCTATCTATAGGGAGCCTATTAGCCAAAGAAGGGGTATCCTCAGCGATTATAGAGAGGGAACCCACTCTCGGGGGAAGATACCGCGCCGTTAATTTCCATGGTTGTCGCTCGGATAATGGTGTTCGCATGCCAACGGCATTGGTTCGCACACCCAAGGAAACCTACATGTATAAGTTCTTGTCTCATATGGGATTCCCTCCAGAAGCCAAGGTGGTAGATTGGACTATGGGGAAGGTCAGTAAAGACAACCCCAACAGGACCGAATATTTTTCCATGGACCCGAAGAAGGGGGTAGAGAACTTCTTTGATTTTTTTGCTTTTGGCAGCGGCCTACCTATGGAGAAACCATCGAGGCAGGCGCTTATGAAAGCCTTCCGTATTATGGAAGACACATCTGAAGAGGAATGCCGTAAGCTGGTGAACGTAACCTTTGCTAGCTGGATAGAGAAAAATATTGAAGACCCAATTGCTAAGGCGGTTCTCGAGCTGGCCGCCCCCCTTATGGGTGCCCCTGCCACAGTCGTTAATTACGGAGCGTTTGCCAACGTCATGGGTACTTTCCCGCGTGTTGGAGCCCTTCTATTCTGGTATCCCAAGAAGGGGAATATGGAGGATATGGTCATAACCCCTTTGACCAATTATTACAAAGACCACGGGGGAAGAGTGCTAACGAATAGGAGAGCCAGAAGTATTTTGATAGAAAATAAAAGGGTGAAAGGGGTTGTTGTTCAGAATAATATAACAGGTTTCATAGAAGAATATAGCGCTCCGGTTGTTATATGCGCAATCCCTATCTTCGAAGCGGTAGCAAGAAACATCCTTAGGTCTGAATTCCTGACAAAAGACTGGGCCAAAGCTATCGAGTTATGCGCAAAGCTATCCTACGAAGACCTGACCGGATTCTATCTTCTTCGAGAGGAGGTTATCCCCAGGAAAGGCCCTGGCTGGGTACATATCTTTGATGTTGACTATGGCCTCCCCACCTACGTGGGAGACTGGTGCGTGGGATCGCTTTATAATGCTGTAGAGCCGCCAGGAAAGCAACTTATTTACTCTTATATCCCTGGTGGGCTTCCCGATACCACCTTTGGGCTTACCACCCCTATGGACGTGGTTAAGGAAGCGAATAGAAGATGGGAAGAGGCTGTGGAAAAGGTATTTCCTGGTTTTGCCAAAGCTATCGAATTCAGGGGAATGACTCTCCAGCTCAACTGGGGGAGATATTCCTGGGCTGCGGTCCCCACGGAGATCGACATGCAGTCGCCCAACATACATGGCCTCTACTTCGGAGGCGATACGATTAGGTCTGTAACCAGCATGGTCTCAGACAAGATTTATCAGATGGTCTTCCCTTTGTGCGAAAAAATCACGAAATATCTTCGATCTTGAAATCAAAGCCTCTGAATATGCGGATGGGAGGTACACATGGCTGACGCAAGGTACGATGCAGTGATAATAGGAGGGGGTAAAGAAGGCCTGGTTATGGGCTGTTACCTGGCCCTCAACGGCATGACAGTGGGCCTCTTCGAGCAGGGTAACGAGCTGGGCGGTGCTGCCTGCACTGTTCCCACGCCGGCATCCGGCTTCCGTGGCAACCCCCATGCCGAGATTTGCGCCTTCTGGATGAGCCCGGCATACTACGACTTCAATCTCGGCGAGAAGGGGCTGAAGTTCATCTTCCCCGAAGTAATGATGTCCAAGATATTCCCCAATGGTAAATGTATAGTTGTCTATCGAGCCTTGGATTGGAACGAGGAACTGGGGACAGCCCTCCCCAATCAAGCAATCATCGACAAGAACCTCAAAGAACTGGAGCGCATATCGCCCAGGGATGCCGAGAGGGTATCGAAGGCATTGGACAAGAAGCTGTATAACTGGATGTACTCACACGGCCAAACCCTATTCAACCCTCCTCCCCTCCCTGGGGAAACAGACTATATAGCAGACCTGTTGAAAGACCCAGAAGGCGGCATAGACCCCAGGTATCCCTTCATGACCGAGTACGAGATAGTCTGCGACCTCTACGACAGCCCGGAAATGAGGTCCTTTGCTCTGCAGTGGCAGCTTATGAATGGAATAGCGCCTGGCGATGTTGCCCCACCCTTGCAGGCTTTGTTGCCCATGCCATCCTTTGCCGGCCTCCAGGCTTTTGCCATAGCTGAAGGCGGCTTTCACAACGTTGCCCATGCCCTTCAGAGGGCCTTAAGCGAGCAGGGCGGTAAATTCTTCGTGGGAGCCGATGTCGACGAAGTGCTGGTAAAGAACAGTCGTGCCTGCGGAATCAGGCTGGCCGATGGCACCGAGATCGAAGCTAAAAAGCTGGTGATCGACACTGCCGAGATCAAGCAGACTGTCAGAAGACATCTCCGTAACGTTCAGATAGACCCGGAGATTCGAAGGAAAATCGATAACATAATGACAGACAGGTCACAGCTCTTCTGGGGGCATATAGCCTTCCACGAACTGGCTCAGTATAAAGCTGCCGATTGGAATCCTGACTGCGGCAAAGCCCGCCTGGTATTCCTCGGTGATGCTGATATTGAATACATGTACACACACTATGGCTACCAGATGCATACCCTGAGGCCAGGCCGATGGCCAGAAAGAACGTATATGTATGAACTTACTGCCACTCAGTGGGACCCCAGCTATGCACCTCCAGGGAAGCATGTCGCCTTGGTAGGGGAGGGACACCCTCCCCCCGCCAGCTACCTGACTGAGAAAGAATGGATACAGGTGAAGCGAGAGGTAGGAGACCGCTTGATAAAGGAGTGGCAAAAGTATGCGCCGAACATGACCTGGGATAATGTGATAGCTGTCAACATCCCCACACCCTATGAATATTCGCAGAAAAATCCTAACTGGGTAAACGGTTGCATGTATACATCGAATCAGAGTCCCAGCCAGTGGTGCAATTTTAGGCCCATCCCGGAGTTCGCCCAGTACCAGGTTCCGGGGGTAGAGGACTTCTGGATGGCCTCAGGCTCCCAACATTGCGGCGGCGTTGGGACCCTTGGTTTCTCTGCCTACAACTGCTATAAGCGTATCTCGCAGCGTCTGGGACTGAGAAAGCCCTGGGAGGAAAAGGGACGGATGTTCTAGAGCTTGTATACTGGGAAATGCAGAGGGGCGAAGCCCTCCTTCCCAAGAAGGACTGGTGGTCCGGGGGTATCCCCCAGTTCCTCTTCTCCCCCAAGACTGGGGGAGCCAGAAGGGGTTGAAAAGAGATTAATAGCCAACGGTGATATTCCAAGGAAAGCATATAACCTCCAATTGTGGTAAAATGTCGACAGCAAAGAAATCCTAGTTTTAGGCAAACAGAGGAGGAGTCGGATGTTGAAAGATAAAAAGGAAGTAAGAGAAGTCTTCTCATATCCCCTTCTCAAAGCCATGGCTCACAGGAGAACCCGCAGGTTCCCCCTCGGCTGCAAGATGGAAGAGGGAACGCTTCAATATGCCTCCAAGAATCCGCCGGTGCCGTTGAATGATATAGAGACTGCTATCCTTTGCTGGGCCGGCACAGGGATAACCGGAACTATCGCAGCCGATATGCCTACTAATGACGTGCAGGGGAGCATGTTCACCAGTTGGACAGGAAGGACTACTCCTTATGCATGCAATGTACATAATATGAAGCTCTTCTTCACAAATGACAAAGGTCTTTTCGTTTACGACCCCAAAGAAGCGACCAAAGCCGTGGAGATTGAAACGGAGGAGGATTGGGACAAGATTGCCAGGTATTTCAAGCGGGATACGGTCAAGCTTTCCGACGGTAGATTCGCCATGGTGCCCGAGACCTTGGTTAGGATAGTCCATTGGAATACCAACAAGCCCGGCACCACCCTGTTCATGCCCATACTGGAGATATCAGAAGAATATCTCGATGCCGTGATAGCCGTGTTCATGGGAGAAGGATACAAGGTATTCGATGACGTTAAGAAAACGGGGCCAGCAGGGATAAAGAAGTGGATTGACAATGGTACATTGAAAGGTCCTGATGTACCTCTCTCCTCTTTTGAATACACTATATTCCTGGGCAATCTCGCTCCCTCATTTCACGCGCTACAGAACATTCAACTAATGGCAGAGGCTATGGGACTTGGCTCTATTATCATGACCGGATACATAGGGATAATAGCGCTGCAATCTCTGGGTTTTCGTTACAGCCTGGCAAAGGAGGGCTCCGGCGCTATGCTGGGTATGAACCCCGTGGGGCTGGACGGAATCTTTGAAAGCTATCAACCGCCGTACTACAAGACCATGAACGATGCTGTAGATGCCTTCATTGAGAAAAAGTTCGGCAGCAATGGCATGTATACACCCAGCTACAAAGGACTGGTGCCTTTTAGTAAGAATTGGAAGAAGGTACAGCCGGGCTATCCTGTGCCGAGCAAGAAAGTCATTCAGATAACCAAGGATTACTGTAACTACGTATTCGACACCTATGGGAGATTTCCTGCCACTTTTGATACAATAGTGATGCCCGAATGGCTGCAGGTCCATCACCTTGAGCAAGAGTTCTACAATGAATATGGGCTGGATAAACTGCTGAATGAGACCCACAGGAAACATATGGGGCTGTGGCACAAACAGTCAAGCAAATCAAAGTAAGTCGTTTACTGATGGGGAGTTCAGAGGGGCAAAGCCCATCTGACGGGGGATTTGGGGGTGTCCCCAAAATTACAATTCCCCCAAGAATGGGGGATACAGGGGGTTGAAAAGATGATTAGCAAACGCTCTCTCAGAGAAGCCAAAGAAAAAGAGCGTTTCCAGGAAATAACGCTTTAGGGGGCAGGAATGTACGGAGCACATGGGAAAATCCTGAGGGTTAATTTAGCGAAGGGACATATTTCACATGAGGAGATTCCTCAAAGCCTGTTTGATAAGTTCCTGACAGGCGCTGGGCTAGCAACCCACTACCTTTATCATGAGGTTCCCAAGGGGACCGACCCTCTGGGGTCTGAGAGTGAGCTCATACTTATGACCGGGGCATTGACGGGAACTACAGCGCCCAGCACCGGAAGATTCAACTGGGTGTTCAAGTCGCCCCTGACCAGTCTCTGGGCGCAGTCGAACTCAGCAGGCTTCTGGGGGGTGGATTTTAAGAAAACAGGTTTCGACGGAATCATATTTCAGGGCATCTCGTCAAAACCTGTCTATCTGGTGATTGAAGAAGATAAGGTTGAACTCAGGGATGCAAAACACCTGTGGGGTAAGAGCGTTTTAGAGACTACAGAGCTGATACAGAAGGAGCTGGGTGAGAAGTTCAATGTGGACTGTATTGGCATAGCCGGTGAGAACCTGGTCAGGTATGCCAGCATAATGAACGACCTGCATCGGGCGGCGGGAAGGTGCGGCGGCGGGGCTGTGATGGGTTCGAAGAAGCTGAAGGCTATCGCCGTATTCGGAAAGAAACCTGTGAAACTGGCGAAGCCGGCTGCTTTCGCTGAGGTGGCAAAGAAACAGTTCGAGCTGCTTGACCAGCACATGTTCAAAATAACGTTAGAGACATTCGGCACGAATGCCGTTATCGACCTTGTTAATGTAAGGGGTGGATTCCCCACCAGAAACTGGCAGACCAGTGTTTTCCCCCAGATAGAGGAAATAAACGCGATGGCTCTCAGCGATAAGGTTCTCAAAGAGCCTCTGGGCTGCTTCGCTTGCCCTCTCAAGTGCGGCAGAGGCAGCGAGATACGAAGCGGTAAATACAAGGGTGCCAAGGGAGAGGGACCTGAATACGAAACCGTGGGCACGCTCGGTGGGCAGTGCATGATCGCCGATATGGAAGCAATCACGCAGGGGCATTACCTGTGCAATGATTACGGAATGGATACCATCTCCACTGGCGCTACGATAGCCTTCGCTATGGAATGCTATGAAAAGGAGATATTAACTAAAGCAGATACGCATGGGCTGGAACTGAAGTTCGGCGATGCCGAGGTCATGATAGGGCTTATACACAAGATAGCTAGGCGAGAGGGCATCGGCAACCTGCTGGCTGAGGGCACGAAGAGGATGGCTAAGAAGCTGGACAAGGGCAGCGAAAGATTCGCTATGAACGTTAAGGGGCTCGAACTTCCGGCTTACGATTCCAGGGCTGTGCAGATAACCGGCCTGGCATACGCCGTAGCCAACAGGGGCGGTGACCACATCACCGCCTATATTCAAGGGCCTACCTTTCTTGACATTCCTTTTCTCTGTATTCCAGATAGTCAAATCAAGGACTGCCTCGTGGCCGATCCCGGTGAAGTTCATATTTTGGTGGAACTGGAGAACGTTATGACCGCCCTCGACACATTGGGAGCATGTAAGTTCATGGGATTCTGCGTGTCCTCGGAGGAATGGGTTGAGCTGGTGGAACACTGTCTGGGGCATAAATTTACCTATAGTGACCTGGTTAAAATTGGCGAGAGGGCTTACAACCTCGCCAGGGTCTTCAATGTCAGAGAGGGTGTAACCAGAGCCGATGATACCCTGCCCCCTAGACTTTTAGAGGAGCCTTTGACCGAGGGTCCCGCAGCAGGCAAAGTGAATGAGAATTTACCCGCTATGCTGGATAAATACTACGAGTTGAGGGGATGGGACAAGGCTACCGGAAAACCCACCGCCGCGAAACTCAAACAACTGGGGTTGGAGGAGTATATCCCCGATATCTGGGGGAAATAGAGGGACAGCTTATGACAGATAAGATAAAAGGCAGTGACAAGCCCTGGCTCAAGAATTATAAGCTCGGGCCATATCAATTGAAAAAGACTCTGGAGCCCTATCCCAGGGCACCCATATATAAGTTCCTGGACGATTCAGCCGAAGCATATCCCGGACAGGTTGCAGTGGAGTATCTGGGGAAAAAGATAAAGTATAGCGAGCTAAGGAATTACGTAGACAGGTTGGCTAACGCCCTTGCGGGATTGGGGGTTAAGAAGGGCGACAGGGTGGCTTCGATTCTACCGAATTGTCCCCAATTCATCATGACCGATTTCGCCGTATCCAAAACGGGCGCTGCCCTTGTCCCCTGCAGCACACTTCACAGGGTTCTCGACCTAGAATATGAGATAGGTGAGTCAGGCGCGGAGACAGTAGTCTGCTCGGACGAAGGCTTGAGCCTGGTAGATTCGATAAAGGGCAAAACAAAACTCAAGAATGTAATTGTAACCTCGCCTATGGACTACTCTCCCACATCACCCGAAGCAAAGCAGGTGTCAGGCGCTCACCAGTTCAAAGACCTGATAGCACAGCATGAACCGAACCCGCCTCACGTTGACATCAACCCCATGGAGGACCTGGCTTATCTCTCCTTCACCGGCGGAGCTACCGGTGTGCCGAAAGGCGTGATGATTACCCACTATAACAGGGCTTGCAATGTAAGGCAGGCTTTATGGACGCTTGAGCCTCTCTGGCCGGGACTTAAAGGCAAGGCTGCCACGGAGATAGTCGTCCCGCTTTTCCACTCGTACGGACACTTGGGGATGCAAGCCAGCATCTGCCTGGGGCTGCGAATCCTGCTGGTATCCGACCCCAGAGACATAGACCAGACCGTGAACCTCATAAAAGAGAACCGCCCCATCCTAATCTACGTTGTCCCCACCCACCTGATGAAGATAGCCGAGAGAAAGATAGGGCGACTGCCGGTCATGTTCATGTCGGGAGCTGCCCCGCTCCCCGAAGGGATTTTCAACGCCATCAAGTCCGATATGTTGATGCCGGTTACAGAGGGCTACGGTTTGACCGAGTGTGGACCGATGACCCATATGAACATTTCTACCTTCTCCAAACTCACCGGTTTTGTAGCCAAAGAGATTCTTGGCATCGGGGTGCCTGTCCCGGATACTGAAGCGAAGATAGTGAGCCTGGAAACAGGGGAGGAACTCGGCGCTGGCGAGAGCGGAGAGATATGGGTTCGCGGACCCCAGACCATGAAGGGCTACTGGCCTACACCTGGAAGCGGCCTGGAAAACGGTTGGCTTCGTACCGGTGACATCGGTAGGATGGATGAAAACGGCTACTTCGTTCTGGAGGACCGCATCAAGGACATGGCGAATATCTCAGGATACAAAGTCTACACCACAGAGGTTGACCAGGTTCTGTTCAAATATCCCGGCGTAGCTATGGCTGCGGCAGTGGGCATCCCTGACCCCGAGCGCCCCGGAAGCGAGAGGATAAAGGCGTTTATAAAGCCAAAAGAAGAGTATAGGGGCAAGCTGAACGCCGATGATATCATCGCCCATTGCAAGGAGAAGCTTCCCTCCATCGCTGTCCCCAAACACATAGAGTTCAGAGACGAACTGCCACTGACTGTAACCGAGAAGATATTCAAAAGGGTATTGAGGGAAGAGGAAATCAAGAAGATGAAGGAGCAGGGGCTTCTCAAATAAAGGGGATAAGGAGGAAAATATGTTACCGTATGCAACGCCGGAATGGGTGGCAGCGCTGGGCAAGGTTTACATGGAAAATCCGGAAAATCAGAGTAGGAATTTCAAAGGCATGACCCTATTTGCTTCTTTTCGTATCAGTGCAGACCCTAAGTTCGGTATAGACAAGGACATTTACTTCAGTCTCCACGTCACGGATGGTGTTATACAGGATGATAGCATGATGTTGAGTAAGGATGACGCCGAAACGAAGTCGGACTTGGTTTTCGGCGCAACTCCATCAATCTGGAAAAAGCTGATAAAGAAGGAACAGGGTTTTATCTCGCTTTTCATGACAGCAAAGATAAAGCTGGACAAAGGCGACGTAAAGAGGGCTCTGGCAATCGCACCTAAAAGCTCTGTCATAGTTGATTTACTGAATAAAGTCGGTACCGAATGGCCAGATGAAATGTCACCGCAGAGATTGGAAGAATACAAGGCTCAAGTTAAGGAATTCAGGGAAAGGCTGAAAGTATAGCGCAAAGTAACTATTCAGATTGCGCCCAGAGACCACTTAAAATCGGAGAGGCCGGTATACTTGGCGAGATAGTGCTCATTGTTGTTGTCACAGGTCTGTCTAGCGGAGAACACCCAACTCACGTCTGGCGAGGAGGGCAGCTCCCAGGGCTCCCACGATCTGAGGCTCCTCTGGAATCAGGATGGGAAGACCGATTCCGGCTTCGAGGGAATACTTAACCCCCAGATTCTTGGCGACGCCTCCGGTGAATACCACCTGCTCCTTGTAGCCGACGGTTCTTCCCATGACTACCACTCTTGAAGCCACAGCCCGATGAATTCCAGCGACTATGTCCTCCCTGATCCTGCCATCGGCGCGAAGTGAGACCATCTCAGTTTCGGCAAATATGGTGCAGGTACTGCTTATCGTACAGGGCTCTTTGCTAGTCAGGGATATCGGCCCCATTTCCTTGATATCGAGGCCTAGAACCCCAGCCATGACCTCCAGAAATCTACCCGTCCCGGCAGCGCATTTATCATTCATGACGAAATCTCTGACAGTGCCATCTTCACGGACTCCGATAACTTTGCTATCCTGACCGCCTATGTCGATGACCGTTCTGGCTGCGGGAATTAAAAAGTTCACCCCCTTAGCGTGGCAGATAATCTCGGTTACCGCTTTGTTGGCAAAGGCAACACCGTTCCGCCCGTAACCTGTGGAGATGACAAAGCTGAGGTCAGACATGGAGAGACCCGATTGCTCCAAAGCTGCTTTTGTTACTTTTTCTGCTGCTCGAGCAACACTGTCGCCTGTTGGTATAACAGCGTAGGACAGAATCTTGCCATCTGCCACAATAACTGTCTTGGCAGTCGCTGCTCCAACATCAACTCCAGCGGTAATCATTATCTCTCTACGACGCCTTGTCAGCTTTGGCCGCCCGAAGCAGTTCTGCAAACGTTTCGACTCTCGTTCTTAGCTGGCCGGCACTGTAGTTCCGAGTGTCATAGCAGTCCCCCTCCAACACTAGCACCGGTATACCCAGCTCTCTCTCTATGGTTCTCTTGGTTATCATGACGGTGGGGACCCACTCGCGGCAGGAGTAGGGGTAGAAATCAATTACCCCATCCACGTTGAAAGCCTTGCAGTTCGCCAGGTTGATAGCGACATGGGCTTCACCGGAGTGTGGTATGTCCAGGCAGGGGCCTACACCGATCTTATCCGCCCAATCCCTGTATGGATGTCTGGTGAGCACCCACGGACTGAGCCAGAACGGTATCTGAATACGAATGGCCAGGCCTGTCTGCTCTATCATACGTGTTATGCTAGGATCCACACTTATCGTAGCGGTGCAAAAGACACCGGGGGCTCCTTTCTCAACTACCCCCTTGCCCTGGTTAACTCTCTCCTCTACCTCACCACACAGAATCTCCAGCGACTCCTGCTTCCCTTCGATGTCTCTCGTAGGCATAGAGTTCAGGAAAAAGGCGTGCACCAGGCTTGCCTGACTTATCGGCTGCGGATCCGCATGCCCAATTAGCTCCACCAACTGCTGTAACTTGAGACGGAATATGGCGTTTGATTTATTGGTGGTGTGTATCGCCTCCTCCGTCATCTTAGCGCCGATCACCTCCTCAAATGTCTGGAAGAGCTTGCGCGCCTGTGAGCCGCAATAACGAACCCGGTGGTCATTGAATTTCGGCCAGTCGCCCCAGTTCGGGTCCGGGCAGCTATCGAGGTATGCTACCGGAACGCCGTAGACCTCATGCAGCAATTGCTCTGCCTCAGCCGGCTGGTCACAATGATAGGATGCTATTACTGACAGGTCGGGGAAGGGAATTACGCCCTTCACCATCGCCCCCAGCCGAGTCTGATATAGAGCGCAGTGGGCGGCTCCGGGTGGCAGGCCGTTCTCTTCCCCTGCCACCAGAAAGGGGGTAAGTTTATCGAAAATCTGCCCCATAGTCATGTTGAGTATCTGTCCCGGAGTGGCGAAATAGACATCCTTTTCAGCGGTTGATAACATCATTGACATCAATGGCCTGAGTTCCATCGGGAAATCGCTGTACACTATTTTCCTGTGTTCTTCCCTTGCCAGTACCAGATTAACAAGCTCTCTCATCCATATCCCGAGGAATCTACGCACCCCCAGCAACTCAATGTCCAGATACTGTTTCAGCCTCTTCTCGCCCCTCTGGATGTCCTCTTTGTTTATCCCCAGGATTTTGAACGCCTTGTCAATCCTCCGTCTTTCCCTTTCTATCTCATCCGGTTCAAAGCCACACAGCTTGAAAAGCTCGGTGTACATGTTTAGCGACCTCCCCCCGCTTTGATAATCTCAACGAAGGTCTCGAGCCTTGTCCTGAGAGGGCCCCTCTCGGAGACATCATAGTCTGATTCGATCTTCAGCATAGGGATATCGAGCTCTTTCTTCAGCCTCTTTTCGAAATAGAATGCCTGAATATCGTAGCTGCTGCGGTACATGAGTTGATACCAGATAATGCCATCCACCTTGAAATCCCGGGCCAGCTTTATCAGATAATCCAGCCTCTCCTTGGCGGGCCTGAACCAGGCCGGAGGCATCCTTCTCCTGAAGTATCTATCCGCCAGGGCTGCCATAAGGTCACCGTCGAGGTGGACATTCTCCTCATAGTGTCTCATTCCCTCGGCGAACTCCTCGATGACGATAGATGCCCCGGCATCCTCCGCTATCTCCAGTACCTTGTAGTCACCCATAGCCAGGGTGGAGCCTGTTAACAGGAGTCGCGGCCCCTTTGGACCCGATGCAGGTTTCTTCATCAACTCCTTAAGAAGCGACTCCAGCACATCGATGAAGATTCGCTTATCAGCAATAAACGACGCATGATTCAGTTTCACGAATTCACGGCTGGTTATCGGCGGCTGCTCTGACAAGCGTAACAGGCTTATCCCCTTCAGAAGCTCTCTCATTCTATTGCACAAAATGATTGCTTCCCTCAGTCTGCCATCCTCGATCTTGCTGCCGGTGAACTCCTCCAGCTTCTCCTTGAACTTGTGCAGCCCTGCGAGATAGTACTCAAAGGCGTGTTCATCTTTCTGATGAGGGACTCCAAACCTGAACACATTGGCTTTGGCGAAAAAGTTGAAGCAGTCAGCTATGGTCTTGATATTGTGGTCTGTGATGGGGACAACGAGAAGGTCTATCATCTGGTAGAGAAGGTCCTCGCCCAGCATTCTGTACCCGATCTGTGCTCTACAGAATGTGTCTATGAATCGAGGAACGTATGCAGCGCTTTCTGCTACTGGCTCCGGGTCTCCTCCTCTGATGAGGCCCACTGGAACTGCCCCGCAGGCGTAGACCAACTCCTCCGGCATATAGCCCCCGGGGGCGTAGCCGATGACTTTAGTCCCGCTCTTTTGCAGCCGTGCTAACTCGGTCAGTCTGGTTGCCAGGTGGTCGGAGAGTCTCTTCATCGCTTCCATTAATAAGCACCTCTGGCTTTGTATGTTAACATTCAGCATTACCTGAGTCAACGTAATGTTGTGCGGTGTCCAGGACATACTATACAGTCTCTAGACTATGGTTATAGTAAGTATATCGAGAAGACGTTAGAGCTTCTGGGTATCACCAACGATAGTCTGAAATGGAGGAAGTGTGAAAGCTGGACTCCGTACTGGGGTGGGGAGGGGCACAATTGACTACAAGCAACTCCGGGGATTTAATGCAGAGGCAGGACGGGGAGCTGTCCTGGAATACTTGAAGACAAATTGCAATGTCTCGGAGACTGCCCGGATGTTTGGAATCACCCGTGCAGATCTTGCTCTTTACTTGTGCAATGTGCTACAATTAAGTCGGCTTAAGTTAAGTCGACTTAAATTAAGCCTGATTAAATAATCATCGGAGGCTAGCACCAATGAGAAGCGAACGGGTGGAAGAGTATCTGGAGGCGATTTCCAAGAGGCAAAAGACTGAAATGCCCGTTTCCACGTCATCTCTTGCGGCCGATCTGAGAGTTTCGCTACCAGCTGTCACCGATATGATACGAAGGCTGGAGGCTGAAGGGCTGATAAACTACGAACACAACAGAGGGGTTTCGCTCACCGCTGAAGGCAGCCGAGCGGCATTGACCACAATCAGGCGGCATCGCCTGTGGGAGAGGTTTCTGACAGATATCCTTGGTCTCCGATGGGACAAGGTTCACGACGCAGCCTGTCGCCTGGAACACGCCATTTCCCCAGATATGGAGGAGAGTCTAGCCTCACTTTTAGGTTACACAGACACCTGCCCTCATGGCAACCCAATTCCAGACAAGAATGGATATGTCAAGGATCAGGACGTCAGGCCGCTTTCGGAGTTTGAGGTGGGGCAAAAAGTTCGTATCTCTGCGGTGGTGAAGGAGGACAGCCGGCTGTTGAGGAAAATAGAAAAGTGGGGGTTGAAGCCGAAGGCGATCGTAAGGATCGAAAAGAAGGACGATGACGGAACCCTGGAGCTCAAACTGGACGGGCAAAAATTGCTGCTGGATAAAACGACTGCGGATTATCTCATGGCAATTTGCGTCTCCCCCGGTGAAGAAGCGGCTGACGAGGAGATCCCCATGAGCAAGCTCCAGACTGGAGAATTCGGCGTTCTGAAGTCGTACACGGGCGGCAAGGAGATGTTGGGACGGTGTCTCTCGATGGGATTCACTCCAGGGAGCACAGTGAAAATGATCGAGAACTTCGGGCGCGGCCCGGTCTTGGCCAAGGTCCACGATGTGGAAGTGGCTCTCGGTCAAGGAATGGCTGCCAAGATAATGGTGACTAGAATGAACCCCAAATGCTAGAGCAACCTGAGAAACCTGACAAGAAAACCGTCGTCGTGGCGCTGGCCGGAGCACCTAATGTAGGCAAGAGCACAGTTTTCAATCTTCTAACAGGCCTCTCCCAGCACGTGGGTAACTGGCCGGGGAAGACAGTGGAACAGAAGACCGGAACAGCCCGCTACAATGGTTTAACTCTCCAACTGGTCGACCTGCCAGGCACATACAGCCTCACCGCCAACTCACTGGAAGAGCAGATTACACGGGACTACCTGGTGACGGAAAAGCCCGATGTGGTTGTCGCCCTGCTCAATGCCGCCAGCCTGGACCGCCACCTGTATCTGGTGACTGAGCTCATGGAACTCACACCGCGTTTGATAGTCGCCCTGAACATGGTGGATGTAGCCCGACAGGAAGGCATGAATATCGACGTTAAGGCTCTGGAGTCAGCGCTGCATATGCCAGTTGTCCCCATGGTGGCCAGCAAGAACCGGGGTTTGAAGGAGCTGGTGGAAGTCATTGCACAGAAATGCACTCAAGCGGTGGATTCCCCGGCGGTGGGACATGTGGAGTATGGCAGCAAGATCTCAGGTGACATAGCTCATATTGAAGGTCTCTTGACAGATGCGGACACGAGTCCCTACCCGAGGCACTGGGCGGCTATGAAGGTATTAGAGGGTGATAGCCAGATCAACAAGTTGCTACACGACCGCCTATCACAGGACCGACAGGCGGAACTGGACTCCTTTCTCAGCAACAAGGAGTCTGCTGCAATAACCTTAGCCGGGCTCCGCTTCGATTGGGTCAAGAATGTGCTATCGTCAGCTCAAGACAGGCCCGCCATAGGCCGAGTCTCTGTTACCGAGAAAATCGACCATGCTGCAACTCATCCGATCTGGGGCTTGGTAGTTCTGGCAGCAGTCATGATCCTTGTCTTCCTCGTCGTTTATGGAATAGGCGTTCCCGTGCAGCATTTCCTGCAGGTCAGCTTAATTGAAAGAGCGCAAACACTGGTATTTGACCACATGCATTTCATGCCAGGCTGGCTGCAAAGCTTCCTTGGCAATGGCCTACTGGGCGGGGTGGGAACCGTTCTCACATTTCTTCCAATACTGTTTCTCTTCTTCGTATCCTGGGGTTTTTTGGAAGATGTTGGGTACACGGCACGGGTGGCTTTCGTCACAGACAGGTTCATGCACATGTTGGGATTACACGGCAAGTCATCTTTGCCGCTGCTTTTAGGTTTCGGGTGCAACGTCCCCGCAGTGATGGGGACGCGCATTATCGAGTCGAAGCGGGCTCGTCTTTTGACCGTGCTCTTGGCGCCTCTTATCCCCTGTGCAGGCAGAATGGCAGTAATCGGGGTGATCGCAGCAGCGATCTTCGGGGGCCAAGCCATACTGGTAACGGCGGGAATCATCGCCTTTAGCTTGGTGGTGTTGGTGATTTCAGGGTTACTGATGAACCGTTTCATCTTTCAAGGCGAGAGGGCTGTTCTGATGATGGAACTGCCGCTCTACCACGAGCCTAATCCGCGAACTATCGGACTTGTCTCATGGCAGCGGACCATAGCATTCATCAAACGCGCTGGAACAATCATACTGGTCGTGTCTATCATCATCTGGCTCCTATCCTATTTCCCCTCAAGCAATATCGAAGGCAGTGTTCTTGGGCACATTGGCAAAGGGCTTGAGCCTGTTGGCAAGCTTATGGGGCTGAACTGGCAATTAATGGTGGCTCTATTGACCAGCTTTGTAGCCAAGGAGAACACAATAGCAACCCTTGGCGTATTGCTGGGCAGAGAAAGCGTCGGGCTGACTCAGGCTCTGAGAGGGATGCTGACTCCAGGTGCGGCGATTGCCTTCCTCGTGGCGCAGGTTCTTTTCGTTCCCTGTGTCGCTACAATGTCAGCGATTCGTCAGGAGACCGGAGGCTGGCGCTGGGTGGCCTTTTCCATTGGCCTGCAAATAATACTCTCGCTCTCTCTCGCCATCGTGGTCTTTCAAATAGCCAGGTTAGCGTGAGCGTGGTTAGATGACAATGCAGATGTCCACGTGGTCAGGGGAAGTGGGACAATAAGGCCTTCAGAAATAACTGATGGTCCCAAGTGTATATCAAATTATGTTTTCAAGGAGTCCCATTAACGCTGATAATTTATGGGGTAATGGTATTTTCTGGGGTATGGTGTGGCCCGTTTCCCCTGGCCCAGATCCCTTTAGTGTCTTTTTCTGATAATGAAGAACGTTGAGTGGTACTGTTCCGGAGTCACCTTAAACATATCGATCTCATGCTGGTTCTGGTCGATTAGGGCAAGCGCCTTGGAGTCACCGGCGCATCGGGGTCGCATTTCATTAATCAGCCTCTGCAGAGGAACGCAGTACTCGTTCCACCAGACATCCTGGTCTAATATAAAATAGTCGATTAAATCATATCCACAAGATGGTATCTGTTTTAGTTTCTCATCTATGTTTCCTGTTTCATCGTGCACAACAAGGAATCCCTTGGGTTTGAGAAATCGAGACCATACCCGGAGCCCATTTTCAAAGCCAACCACATATATCGAACCCTCGGCCCAGATAATATCAAAGCTGCCATTTGGGAAATCCATTTCTAACATTGAGCATTTCACAGTCGTCAGGCGGTGCGAAAGCCCCGCCTTTTCAATCTTCGCATCAAGCCTATTAAGCTCATGTTCATCTATGTCCAAGGCTGCTATCTGACCATCACAAAGCTTTGCCAGTTCTATAGTAGCGACGCCTGAGCCACATCCCACATCAAGAATACAAGGTCTATCCAACCTGGGAAGCAATTGAAAAGCCTTTCTGGTGAATCTGCAGAGACGCGCTCTTACACGGTCTCTTTTGGCCTCGAACTTCTCTACATCAGTCATCAAACCCTTTCATCACTGGGAGAGCCGAATCTCTCAGAGTTCAATAAGGTAGCACCTCGAGTATTCTAACCTTGACATGTAAACATATCAATGCTATATTAATTATGGACATATGTTCATAATTAATACTGAATCGAAGGGGGCTTTGACTTATGCCCAGGCCAATCAAGTGTCGCCGTGTTGGCTTTATTCCTGAGATAACCTATTTCAAGCCGGCAGGAATCCCCCTTTATTCTCTGGAGGAAGTCAATCTTTCAGTCGAGGAAGTGGAGGCAATCCGCCTGAAAGACATCGAGGGTTTGGAGCAGGAGGAATGCGCCCAAAAGATGAACATCTCGCGTCCCACCTTTCACAGGGTGTTGGAGTCTGCACGAAAGAAGGTGGCCGATGCCCTGCTTAATGGCAAGGCTATTCGCATCGAGGGAGGTAACTTCGAGATGGCAATGCGCCGCTTCAGGTGTGGCACCGAAGGCCATGAGTGGGATGTGCCATTTGAGGAGATGGTAGCGGGTGCTCCCTCTTCATGCCCAGAGTGTCAGAGTCCTGAAATACAACCAGTGGCCGGATTCGGCTTTGGCATGATGGGGCGGGGTAGATGCCGCCGGGGCAGGAAGGACTGGTAATCTTGAGTCTGAAAATCATAAACGATTTACTCACCGTGCTTGATTATCAAGCCACGTTAAAAGACATACGATTGGGACCCTTCTGGACAGCCGTGCTGACCCGTAACTGTGGGCTTGCATCAACGCCGCACGCGCCCGACCATCACAGTACTGATCTCCCTGCTCCAGTGAAAGATGCGGGGCACTTGACGGAAAAATCTGCTCTCGGGCTGGCCAGGATGGCCCGTTCGGAGAGCGAGCTGGAAGCAGCAATAGGTATCGCAACTATGAACTCCCTCATTGAAATAGAGGAAAGTCGGTGCATTGACCTCAATGCTGCTGAACTTATACAGGAAAAGGGCCGTGATAAAAGGGTAGCAATCGTGGGACATTTCCCATTTGTTAAAAGGCTTCGCGAAACAACAAAAGAACTCTGGGTAATTGAGAAGCACCCCAGAGAGAACGACCTGGGGGAAGGCGAGGCACACAACATCATTCCTAAAGCTGATGTTGTGGCTATCACAGGCAGTGCCTTTGTCAATCACACTATCGAAGACCTGCTCACGCTCTGTGAACCAAAGGCTTTTGTCATTGTTTTAGGACCAAGCACCCCGCTCTCACCGATACTCTTTGATTACGGAGTAGATGTTATTTCAGGTACCAAAGTTGTTGATATAGAAACAGTTTTACGATACGTCAGCCAGGGCGCTACCTTCCGCCAGATGAAAGGAGTGCGCCTGCTTACCATGAAGAAGTAACAAGAGGAATCTATTAAACAAGTGGAAAGGAGGTAAGTGAGATGCCGTTCGCAAGAGGTTGGTTCAGATGGGGCAGCATGGGCCTGGGTCGTGGTATGGGGATGGGCAGAGGTCTCGGTATGGGTAGAGGAACAGAAATGGGCCGTGGCAATCTCTATCCCTTCTGCCGCTTCTATACCTTGCTACCCAGGCGTTGGTGGGCAATGCCTTCATATGCGGGGCTTGGGGCATTGCCTTTCAAATCAGGGGCAGGATACCTTGGCACCACTCCCTACCCCCCACAGATGAGCCCGAAGCAGGAGGTGGATTTCCTCAGAGAGGAGACCAACGCCATAAAGGCCCAACTCGATGAAATCGAAGCCAGGATAAAAGAACTGGAGAAAGAACAGAAGTAGTAACGAAACATGCAGTAATGCTATGGCAGGCTTTCATGTTCCCCAAGCCTGCCCCAGCCGAGGAGGTATACCTTGAAAATCGCAATTTCAGCAACCGCTCCCAGCCTGGATGCTGAGGTGGACCCTCGTTTTGGCAGATGTCGGTACTTTGTCCTGATTGACCCGGATAACATGTAATTCGAAGCTATTGAGAATGCCAATTTAATGGCCTCCGGCGGAGCGGGAATAGCCAGCGCGCAGACGGTAGCCCGTAAAGGAGTGCAAATAGTGCTCACTGGCGACTGTGGCCCCAATGCCTATCGAACTCTTGAGGCGGCAGGCATCCAGGTTGTAACAGGTGTCTCTGGCAACATACGAAAGGCCATTGAACAATACAAATCAGGTGAATTTAAGACAACATCAAAGCCCAGCGTCGGCTCTCACTCTGGAATGGGCCGTGGAATGAGCCAAGGCGCAGGGGCCGCTAAAGAGTCAGGGACTACTAACGTTGAGCAAGAGCTGGGCCAGCTAAAATCCCAATCTCAGATGCTCAGGCAGCAATTGAGTGAGGTTATGTTCCGTCTCAACCAGCTTGAGAAAAGAGCCGAACCCTAGAAACACTATTGGAGGTGACAAGTGGCCGTGCGTATCACCACCCTCAGCGAGAACACTGCCCAGCTTGGTTTCCTCGGCGAGTGGGGCCTGAGCATCCTGGTGGAAACGGAGACCGCCAAAGTGCTGCTCGATACAGGTTTGAGCACCTCGGCGGTGTACAACGCTGACCTCATGGGAATTGACTTCTCCACAATCGATGCCATTGTGCTCAGCCATGCCCACGGAGACCATACAGGGGGGTTGCGCGACGTGCTGAGGCGGGTGAGAAAGCAGGTGCAGGTTATAGCACATCCGGATATATGGATATCTAAATACGTTGTCTATGGTGAAATGAGCCGCTATGCGGGGATACCTTATATGAAGGAAGACCTTGAAAGTCTTGGAGCATCATTCAATCTCACGAAAAAGCCCTTCAAGATAAGCGATGACATAAAAACCACCGGCGAGATTGAGCTGACCACAGGGTACGAGACGATTGATGACAGGCTTTGCGTGAAGGAGGGCAATAAGATGATACCCGACCCGCTAGCGGATGACCTAGCTCTGGTGGTAAAGACAATTGAGGGTTTGGTTCTGATTACCGGATGCGCTCACCGCGGCATTATCAACACCGTCAGACAAGTCCAGAAGCTCACAGGAGGGGAATACATACACACTATAATCGGGGGCACGCATCTCATGGTGGCTTCGCCGGAGCGCATTGAAAAGACTGCTAACGAGCTAAAGGGGCTTGGGCTACAAAGGCTTGGGGTGTCCCATTGCACCGGTTTTAATGCCTCCGCTGCTCTGGCTAAGGAGTTCAAAGATATCTTTTTCTTAAATAATGCAGGCACACAGATAACCCTGGAATAGGAAAGAGGGCGAATTTCAATGAGGAGGTTGTGGCAATGCCTAGAGGAGATGGAACGGGGCCCCCTTGGGGCAGCGGTTCGGGAACGGGAAGAGGTATTGCCAAAGGAGTCAAAGGTGCTGGGAGGATGGGCGGCAATCGCCCGGGAGCAGGGCCCGGCGGCAACTGTGTTTGTCCCAGTTGCGGAACCAAGGCGCCTCATCAAAGGGGTGTCCCATGTTATAACGTAAACTGCCCTCAATGCGGCGGTAAAATGGCGAGAGAATAGAAAGATCATATCCATCGCCAGCGGCAAGGGAGGGATAATAAAAAGCATGATAAAACAAATATTAGGAGATGCACAGGCTGATGTTATTGATTTGCCGCAGCGCTGCTGGGGCTAACAATCGACTGATACAAATTATTTAAAGGAGGCCTAAAATGCCAGGATTTGATGGAACAGGACCGAGGGGCATGGGCCCCATGACAGGAGGAGGGATGGGCCATTGCGCTGTAGCTTTCAATGGCGCAGGAAATCGGTCGTTTGGGAGGCGTGTTTTTTACGGTAGAGGCGGAGGACGCGGCTGTAGATACCCACGGGCAAGCCCGTGGCACTTTACAGTTCAATCTTCGCTTGACGCCCTTCGGGCGATTGCTCATTCACCCACGGGTAAACCCGTGGAACTCTGCCCTTCGGGTAATTAGAAACTGTTGGCCCGCCACAAGCTTTCCCATCTGGGGAAGAGCTAAAGAGGATGAAGCAACTATACTCAAGGATCAGGCCGATTTTCTGAAACAGCAGCTTGAGGATATCGAAGCGCTTATTCATGCCATGAAAGATACGCATGAAACAGACCAGAAATAACAACGCATGATTTATAAAAAGAAAGTGAGGTTAGTCCCGATGAGAGTTGGAGTAGTACTAGAAGATGAAAAAGGTATCCGGGGTAATGTTTGCGCACATTTTGGTCAGTGCGCGTTTTTCTTCCTTGTGGACATTGACAAGGACAAGAAAAAGATCACCGAAACCAGGATTGTTCCTAATACCGCAGTTCATGGAGGCGGCGGGTGTATTGCGGTTGATGAGCTTCTCAAACACAAGGTAACGCATGTCATTGCCGGTGGAATGGGAATGGGCGCCCAGCAGAAATTTGCCAGCGCAGGGGTGCAGATATTTGGTTATTCAGGCAAAGTGCAGGCCGCTTTAGATGATTTTATGAACAATACCTTGGGTGGGTTGGATGTTTGTAAGGAGCATGGCGACGGCGGAAGTTGTCATTAAGGAGGAATGAACGTGAAGATTTGTATCAGTTCGGAAGGAAAGGATTTTAGCGCCTCTGTCGACCCTCGCTTTGGCAGGTGTCAATACTTCGCAGTAGGCGACCCGGCTACCATGGAGTTCGAGTTTATCGAGAACGCCAACATGATGGCGGGAGGCGGCGCGGGTATATCAGCGGCTCAGGGAATAGTGGGTAAAGGCGTCAAGGCAGTGCTGACCGGCAACTGCGGCCCGAACGCGTATCAGGTGTTTGAGGCCGCCGGGATTCAGGTAATAACCGGCGTCTCCGGAAAAGTTGAGCAGGCTGCCAAGGATTTCAAAGCGGGAAGGTTGAAGGCCGCTTCTCAACCCAGTGTTAAAGCCCATCACGGCATGGGCGGAACAAAATAAGGAGGTGCATTATGCCTGGTGGAGATAGAACCGGACCGCCCGGTGGCGGTGGAAGGGGAACAGGTCGAGGTATAGGCCGGGGTATAGGCCGTGGCAGAAATCGCCCGGGAGCAGGGAGCGGCGGCAACTGCGTCTGTCCTAAATGCGGGGCGACGGTGCCGCACAGCGTTGGAACTCCCTGCTCTGACATAAATTGCCCAAAATGCGGCACCAAAATGGCAAGGGGATGATTGTAAGTTGATAGCCAGAAGTAAAGACGGCATGGGCCGTGGCGACTGACACGGTATGAGGGGTGGAACCCGGCTAGGTGCAGGCACGGAGGCGACTTGGAGAAGGTAGTTTTTGAGAATCATGAAAGGTATTTAGCAAGAGTTAATTTTTACCGAAGCTTTGGTTACGATTTGGAAAAAGAAAGGGATTTTATCCTCGATAAATCTTTACCTTTTTCAGGGAAAATCTTAGAGATTGGGACCGGTAAGGGGCATTTTGCGCTTGCTTTGGCAAAGCGCGGTTTCAGTTTTATCAGTATAGACATATCCAAAGAGGAGCAGGAAATTGCGAAGCTCAATATGCAATATTTTGGGCTGGGAAAGCAGGTGGTTTTTAGAATAGAGAATGCGCAACATTTGAACTTTCCGGACCAAAGCCTTGATATGATATTTTCTATTAACGTGTTTCATCACCTTGAAAAGCCATTTGCGGTTTTAGATGAGATTGTCCGTTTGTTGCGGCCTAATGGAAAGGTTGCCTTAAGTGATTTCAGCGAAAAAGGGTTTGAGATTATCAATATGTGCCATACGCATGAAGGACGAAAACACGATTATTTTGAGCATCGCTTAGATGAAGCGAAGGATTATTTTGTGAATAAAGGACTTGCTATTAAAGAATTCCAAAGCGAAGTCCAGAGAGTGCTGATTGTTCAAGTCTAATTGAGGGCACATAAGATATGATTATATCCATCGCCAGTGGTAAGGGAGGCACGGGGAAGACCCTGGTAGCTACCAGCCTTGCCCTCTCACTGGGAAAGCAGGTGCAGATTCTGGACTGCGATGTCGAGGAGCCCAATGTCCATGTGCTTCTTCAGCCTAAGATTGTTCAGAGCAAGCCTGTATGCATCCCGGTGCCCAAGGTGGACAAGACGAAATGCAACTACTGTGGCGAGTGCGCCAGGGTTTGCGCCTATAAGTCCATCGCTGTGGTCAAGGACATAGTGCTTATCTTCCCCGAGCTATGCCACGGCTGCGGGGCATGCGCCTATCTCTGCCCTCAAAAGGCGATATCGGAGGAAGGGAGAGAGGTAGGAGTAGTCGAAACAGGCTACGCAGGTGAAATAGATTTTGTCCAGGGTAGGCTCACCATAGGCGAGGCTATGGCTACGCCAGTCATTCGAGAGGTGAAACGGCTTATTAACAAGACGAAGACAGCCATTATTGATGCTTCGCCCGGCACATCGTGTCCGGTTGTGGAGGCGGTAAGGGGCAGCGACTTCTGTTTGCTGGTGACCGAGCCCACTCCTTTTGGGCTGCACGACCTGTCTCTTGCTGTTGATACAGTGAAGGTATTGGGCATACCCTGCGGTATAGTGCTCAACCGCGCGGGTGGCACATACGGCAAGGTAGAGGAGTACTGTGTTAAGGAAAATATACCCCTGCTCCTCAAAATACCGCTGGACAGAGAGATAGCCCGTTTGTATTCGAACGGTATTACGCTGGTCCAAGGCATGCCTGAGTGGCGCGGTAGGTTCCTTGAGCTCTTTCACACTATCGAGGGGATTGTAGCTGAACAAAGACAGGTAAGAAGATGAAAGAAATTGTAGTTCTCAGCGGAAAGGGCGGGACAGGCAAGACTACCATAGTAGCCTCGTTTGCAGCACTGGCTAAAAACAAGGTGCTGTGTGACTGCGATGTGGATGCCGCTGACCTGCACCTGCTTCTGAAACCAGAGGCGAAGGAAACCCGTGACTTTAGAAGCGGTCAGACAGCCATCATCGATGAAAAACTCTGTACACGTTGTGGCCTGTGCCAAGAAGTCTGCCGATTTGAAGCGATAAATGACCTGAAGATTGACCCCACCGCTTGCGAAGGTTGTGGCTTTTGTGCCCGTGTCTGCCCTGAGAATGCCATAACCATGAAGGAGAATATGGCAGGGCACTGGTTTATCTCAGACACTAAGTATGGACCGCTGGTTCACGCCAGGCTGGGGATTGCTAAGGAGAATTCAGGCAAGCTGGTGAACGTAGTCAGGCAGAACGCCAGATCAATTGTGCAGAAGGAAGGCCTCGATTACATCATCACCGACGGCCCCCCGGGCATTGGCTGTCCGGTAATTTCTTCCCTTTCTGGAGCCAATCTGGCTCTCCTGGTGACCGAGCCCACTCTATCGGGGATGCACGACCTGGAGCGGGTAATCGGAGTGTGCCGTCATTTCAGAGTTCCCGCGCTGGTCTGCATCAACAAGTATGACCTGAACGAAGAAAATACACAAAGAATCGAGATGTTCTGTCGCGAGCAAAAGATAGAGGTAGCAGCCAAACTGCCTTTCGATAATGTGGTGACCGAAGCCCTGGTGCAGGGTACTCCCGTAGTTGAATACCGCCAAAACGGTGTTGCCCATCAGATTGAGATAATGTGGCAAAAGATTCGTCAAGCATTAGGAGAGGAGTAGGTATGCCTATATACGAATTCAAGTGTCGTGATTGCGGCAAAATCACAGAGGTATTACTACGCGGTGTTGACAACACACCATCCGCTTGTCCCTATTGTGGCAGTGGTGCTCTTGAGAAGCTTTTTTCAGCATCTCACTTAGTACGAGGCGAGGGCAGAGCACAGGGCTCGACTTGCTGCGGCAGGGAGGAGCGCTGCGACAAACCGCCGTGCTCCTCAGAAGATGGCTGCCGGAGGGGTAAGAGACATGAGTGATATCGAGCTTAAGCTTGGATACACTACCAAGGAAGTGCCCGGGAGATGTATCAAATGCTGTGCCGAGGAAGAAGCTCGTAATTGTCTCTGGGAAATACTCAAATGCGAAGGAGGGAACAAGGAGCCTGAACAGACTTATGAGGCTTTGATAACCTTACTTACATCCCCTGAACTGCAGAAGCTACGTGATGAATCTGAAAAGTACCTTTCTGAAGGCAAGAATGTTAAGATTGTAATCCATCTGGGGGATGGAGAACCAAAATACGAAATGAAGCTGGATTAAATATATAGGGGGCTGAAATGAGAATAGCTGCTGTATCAGAAGATGGCTACAAAATTAGCCAGCACTTCGGACGAGCCCCGTATTACGTGGTGCTCACGGTGGAGGACGGGGTAATCGCGAACAAGGAACAGAGACCCAAGGCTGGACATCATACCTTCGCCGCTCACGAGCCCCACAAAACGGCGCCAGGCGAGCGCCACGGCTATGATGCCGACTCGCAGAGCAAGCATGCCAACATGGCTGAGACTATATCCGACTGTCAGGTGTTGCTCGCAGGAGGCATGGGATGGGGTGCTTACGAGAGCTTGAAAAGCTACAATATCGAAACCATAGTAACTGATGTGGATAATATCTATAAAGCTGTGGAGCTCTATTTAAAGGGCAAGCTCCCCAACCTGATGGATAGACTGCACTAAGCGAATAAAAGTGTCAGTTAGAGACTAACCTGACACAATTACTAAGGAGGCTAAACTATGACTACCGAAGAACAGATAAAAGAAAGGCTTGAGGCTGTGTTAGTGCCGGGCTCGATGCGCAGCCTGAACAAGCTTAACCTCGTTAAGAATGTAGCGTTTTCGGATGGCAATGTTGACATCGCGATCGCCTCAGCGGCGTTGAGTCCAGCCTCACAGGAGTGGATAAAAGCCAAGGCAAGAGATGTCGTCAAAGGGCTTCCCAAAATAAAACAGGTGAAGATTGATTTCGTTGACTCCAAACCGAAAGAACTCAATGAGGTCAAGCACGTAGTTGCCATTATGAGCGGCAAGGGCGGGGTGGGCAAGTCGCTGGTTACCGGCCTTATCGGAATTTCACTGGCGCGAGGTGGTTACGAGGTTGGCATTCTCGATGCCGACATTACAGGACCCAGCATACCCCGTATGTTTGGCATCAGCGGACGCCCTGCTGGCAGCGAAACCGGAATTTTGCCTCCTCTGTCCCATCTTGGCATAGGGATAATGTCTATCAACCTGCTTCTCGACAATGAGGATGACGCTGTTATCTGGCGCGGGCCCCTCATAGGGAAAACCATAACTCAATTCTGGGAGGATGTGCTCTGGGGGAAGCTCGATTATTTGCTGGTCGATTTGCCACCGGGAACGGCAGATGCCCCACTGACCGTTATGCAATCTCTGCCTCTCTCAGGGGTAGTCATTGTATTCAGCCCTCAGGAGCTGGCGGCGATGGTGGTGAGAAAGGCAGTGCAAATGGCGCAGAAGATGAATATACCCATAATAGGGGTGGTTGAGAATATGAGCTACTTCCTGCTGCCCGATAGCGGGAAGCGGATAGAGCTCTTCGGCAAGAGCAAGGGTCAGGAGATGGCAAAGTCAGCCAATGCTCCTCTTCTGGGACAGATTCCCATAGACCCTGAGATGGCGAAGCTCTGCGATGAGGGTAACATCGAACGCTATGACTCAGAGGCCATGCGTAGCTTCGCAGATGCTTTTCTTCAAGCCGCGGCCAACAAATCTGAATAGACAGAGGGGCAACATTGAGCGTTACTATGCGAGAATTCATAATGCCTCTGTGCACGACCTAGTCAGGAATCATCCCAGGGCGGCGCGAAAAAGGAAGTAAAAGAATCACAGAAGGAGGTTAGTATGGCAGAGCTCAAAGAAGGTTGTGTCAAACCGGCACGCGGTCCGATTGTTCCCGAATCGGCCCCCCAAGCGGCAAGAGCTTCATCATCTCAGGAGGTTAGAGAAATGTTCGCACGTGTAGGACAAGGAGCACTGGATTTTGAGGCGAATGCTTTTGTTGCCGGCAAGGGCTTCGTCCCTATCAAGCTCTCGGACTACAAGGGGAAATGGGTTGTCCTTTGCTTCTATCCGGGAGATTTTACCTTTGTCTGACCCACAGAACTGGCAGCGGTCGCTGCCCGCTACGAGGAGTTTAAGACGTTGGGTGTTGAAGTTCTGGCAATGAGCACAGACAGCCGTTTTGTGCACAAGATTTGGCAGGAGCAGGAATTGTCCAAGATGGTAAATGGCGGCGTTCCCTTCCCCATGCTCTCAGATGCCGGGGGCAAAATCGGGAAGGTCTACGGTGTGTACGACGAATCGGCTGGAGTGGACATCCGCGGTCGCTTTATTATTGACCCTGACTTCGTCATCCGGGCGATGGAAGTGCTAACGCCTGAAGTGGGGCGGAATCCCGATGAATTAGTCAGGCAGGTAAAGGCATTCCAGCATGTGCGGGCAACAGGGGAAGTCACGCCTTCGGGTTGGCAGCCTGGGCAGGTCACGCTCAAACCAGGTCCCGCGCTGGTTGGAAGGGTGTGGGAGGTCTGGAAACCTTAAACAACATTAATGGTGGTCTGACAAATCGCTCGCGAACAGCGGAGCGCTGAAGCGCTGCCCAAACCTGTATCCAATAAATCCGAATTAACAGAGGAATTGGAATGTACTCAGAAGCGGAAAAGGAACCCGAGAAAACAAACAGGGATTTGAGGACAGTATACACGGAGATTGTTATTGACCATGCTCAGAACCCCAGAAACCTGGGGCAGATCCCTGATGCCGATGGTTTCGCCAGCGTAGTCGGTTCTTGCAGCGATACCATGGAGATATGCATAAGGGTTAGAAACGATAAGATTCTAAACGCCACTTTCTTTACGGATGGCTGTGCGACAACGATAGCCGCTGGAAGCATGGTGACTGAACTGGCCAAAGGTAAGAACGTATCTGATGCATTCAAGATTACCCAACACGATGTTCTGAATGCTTTAGGAGGTTTGCCAGAGGAGAGCCAGCATTGTGCTCTATTAGCATCAGATACATTAAGAGCAGCTATAAGAGACTACCTGGCTTTCAAGAACCAGCCATGGAAGCGAGCCTACCGGGCACATTGAGGGGATATATAGAAGGTGACAACTTCAATTTTTATGACGAGTGCGTTACTACTATTTCTCAATGGGAGAAGGTAAATGATGCGTAGTTTCAGAAACAGGCAGCCACAGATAGGCAAAGACACTTACGTAAGCGAATACGCGATACTGATAGGTGATGTGCGTATTGGTGACAATTGCTATATCGGTCACGGAGCCATATTGCGGGGTGACTATGGATGTATAGAAATAGACAGCGGCACTGCTGTTGAAGAGGGGGTGATCATGCACGCTCCCCCAGGGGAAACATGCCGCGTAGGCAATAAAGTCACTATTGGACATGGAGCCATAATTCATTCTAGCTACATTGGTGATATGGCTGTCATTGGCATGGGCTCAGTGCTCAGTATCTTTGCTGAAGTTGGAGAAGGAGCTATTATTGCTGAAGGTTCAACTGTGAAAATGGGACAGAAAATTCCACCGGGAATAGTTGCCAGGGGTAACCCCGCCAAGGTGGTAAGAAACGTAGAAGACAAAGATAGGAAGTTCTGGGATTGGGGTAAACAACTGTATATCGACCTAGCTAAGGAGTACCTTCAAGAGGAGAAATAGATGTATAGAGACTGCTGAAAAAGAGGCGCAGTCTGCCTCAGGCGGATGATGGGGGACTGGGGGTGTCCCCCAGTCTTAAAATTCCCCCAATCTTGGGGGGTACAGGGGTTGAAAAGAGACTAATAAACAACTTCTAAAATTTGAAGTTGTGGATTCACGTTATCGGATTCCTGTTTTCTGTCTTGGCAGCCAAACTATTCCAGGTCCTGCCATAGGCAGTACTTCAAAGCGTCTCATGACGCTGCCCGTATAGAAGTTTTGATGCTGCCTCTGCTACACGTCGTGCAGTGAGGCCTAACTGCTCGTAAATCACTTTGCCTGGGGCTGAGGCGCCAAA
>CAYGWR010000001.1:0-74214 GCA_964353645.1 uncultured Dehalococcoidia bacterium | reverse complement strand
GTGACCAAGCTAAATGCCAAGGTAAAAGTTCTGTCTATTGAACACCAAGGCCCACTGTACTAGACTCGAACTGATGCCTAAGCTACGGCTGCCACCACGGGCGAGGATCTTCTCACAAACGGGTTAGGCAATATGTAGAGAATCAGTCGTTGTTTCAGAGGGAGTTCGACTCTCCCCCGTCTCCACCAGAAATCTTCAAAGGCCTCTCTTTGAGAAAGAGAGGCCTTTTTGTTTGCATTGGGTTTGGTGAAAGTATAGCTCGTCCCAGAGGATGTTCTGAACAGGGAAGTGCAGAGAAGATTTACCCTCTGCCAGTCCTTCTGCGGAAGGATGGAGGTGTCCCCCAATTTTCCCTTTCTCCTCCCAAAGCTGAGGAAGCCAGAGCCCCTTTGCTAGGGGGTTTGGGGGAACCCCCAATTTCTCCTTCTCCCCCAAGACTGGGGGAGCCAGAGGGGGTTGAAAGAAGATTAACAAGCAGCCGCTGAGCTTGTAGATACTCTGAACAGGGCTCTTCTGACGGGGAGTTCGACCCTCCCGTCTCCACCAATTACGGACAGAGCCATCAGGGATTGACTATCCGTCAGTCTGCTGCTATCATGCGCCTCGTTGAAACCATTGATACAAGAACAGCCACGGTAGGCATATCGAGTTGAGTCCGATGTAAGCGAAAGCAGTGCAAGCGAGGGGATTTCTCCGAGGGAAGAAAGGAGAGTGTGTACAATATGGCTGAGAAACTGGAGACTCGCCAGTGGGATGCTGAAGCCGATATCATCGTAGTTGGATTTGGTGCATCCGGTGCGGCTGCAGCCCTGGAGGCAACTCAGCAAGGAGCCTCAGTATTGGTAGTGGACCGCTTTCATGGTGGGGGAGCCACAGCAGCCAGCGGCGGCATCGTCTATGCAGGTGGTGGGACACCGTACCAGAAAGCTGCAGGATACCAAGATACACCGGAGGAGATGTATCGCTATCTGAAGCAAGAGGTAGGTGATGTTGTTACAGACGAGACGCTGCGTCTTTTCTGTGAACAGTCTCCGGGAATGATTGCCTGGCTAGATCAGGCGGGAGTCCCTTTCGAGGGTTCAATGTGTCCCTTCAAGACGTCCTATCCTACCGATAAATACTACATATACTTCTCCGGCAACGAGAACTACAGCCGTTACAAGGCGATTGCGAAGCCGGCACCGCGCGGTCACCGTGCCCGGGGAAAAGGCATCTCAGGCCTGACACTCTTCCATGCCCTGGAAAAGGCTGTTCGCAAACAACAAGGAATCCAGGTGCGTCGCCAGACCCGGGTGGAGCGGCTGGTCTTTGCTGATGACGGGCGAGTCATAGGTGTTGAAGGCCTATCTATACCACCTGGCATTGCAGCGCGTCTGCACGGTGCCATCTCCTATATCAACGCCAAGGCGAATACCTATGCACCTCCCCTGGCAACGCTGCTCCACGGTACAGATAGGCTTATCATAAGGCTGAGGGCGAAGCCCTATCGTGCTCGGGCTCGCAAGGCTGTCATTCTGGCGGCTGGAGGCTTTATCTTCAATAAGCAGATGGTCAAGGAGTACGCTCCCATTTACTTGAACTGTTTGCCTTTGGGCACCTATGGCGATGACGGTGCGGGAATCCGTTTAGGAGAGAGCGCTGGTGGAGTCACAGCACGCATGGACAAGATGACCGCCTGGCGGTTTTATGTACCTCCGGAGGCGCTGATGCAGGGAGTATTGGTCGACAAAAAGGCCCGGCGCATTTGCAGCGAAGACCTGTATGGGGCGAAGCAAGGGGACTATATCGTGGCCGGTGGCGGCTATGCTTACTTGATTTTTGACAGCAAGACCTACAAGGAAGCGGTGAGTAAGATAGGCGAGCAGTGTGCCGCATTCCAGAAGCTAACGATGATACCCATGCTGCGCATTACCCGGAAGAAGGCCAAATCGTTCAAGAAGCTGGCAGCCAGGCTCAAGGTGTCTCCGGAGGCTCTGGAAGAGACCATGTCCCAATACAATGCTATTGCCCATAAAAGGGAACCTGACCCGTTGGGCAAGACCGAGAAACGCTTTGTGCCTCAGGATACGCCGCCTTTCTATGCCGTTGATTGCTCCCTCAAGTCCAAGAGTGGGATACCTACCGCATCGATGACGCTGGGTGGCCTTGCTGTGAACGAGAAGACTGGCCAAATACTGCGCAAGGACGGCTCATCCGTAGATGGTCTCTATGCCGTGGGGCGGAATGCCGTGGGAGTCTGTGGCAATAGCTACTTTGCCAGCGGCATCTCCATTGCGGACTGCATATTCTCCGGTCGGCGTGCTGGCAAACATGCGGCCAGCCTTCAATCAAAGTAGCTCAGTTTCAGCGGGGAAGGTGAGTGAGTTTCAAATCAACTTTCACGACAGGTTGTTCAGCCTTTCGATGAAATACGACGGATACTTCTCGAGCAGTTGCCGAACCTTCTGCTCATTACGTCTGATGGTCCGAATAATTGATCTTCTGTCAAACCGCGTATTCTGAACAATTGAACTGAGGTCGAGAGCCACCACCCTATCAGCAAAGCCTAACTCATAGAGCGCAATACAAGTAGGGGTCGGTAACCCGTATTTTAGCTTTTTTTGTAGTTCTAATAGCTTACTAACAAGCCCCATACTACCTTGAGGACGAACGAGTCCGACTATTTCGGCTACCGCACCGAGAAAAAGACTCCCATCATAGGCGAAGCCATTCTCGCAAATATCAACAACGGATTCAATCTTGGGATGTCTTCTTTGTTTTCCAGCGATTAAACATATGTTCGACTCTAACATAATCGAAAACAACTCACTGAATGTCTTCCCATGTGTCCATTCTAAAGCGATACTGAATAATACCTCTGGTGGGTCACACTTCTTGAACGTATTATTCTGTATACCTTCAGCCAAAATTGCCCACATGATTTTCAACAGTTCATCATGCTCATTGCACGTAATTAGCTCTTCAATATGTTGATTTAGCCAATCCTCAATCTTAACAGATGTATGTACACCGTATAATGTGCGACCATAGACTTTCCTTTTGGACACATCCGGAACATTTTGTTCAATGTTATGTTCCAGGATTTCAAATATCCTGACGAGTTGTTCTTTCTGTTCATCACTTGCCAGGAAATACGCAAGGGTCTCCACCGCCAATTGTTCTGCGCCTCCACTGTCTACCTTTGCCTTAGATTCGTCGCAATGAGCCATTAAGTAATTTTCGATTGATGAGAAGATATTTGTTTTCTCTGTGATCTGGCTCTCAAGTACGTCTTTGGTAAATCCAATCTGTTCGTATTGCGAAGACAACTTCCCCATGAACTCATCTAATGTGTTGTTAACGTACGCAGCAACTATATCCACAGCCCCAATCTGGAGGCGACTCTCGCCATCATGACTGTACAAAGGGTCAAAAATTGACAACAAGCTACTTATACAAGGTTCGGAATTATCTGGATTAAGAAGTTCTTTGTATTTTCTCCACCTCCATTTTCCCTCCCGCGTATTTCGATTGTCATAGATATCCGGATCTGCGAATATCACGCTTCCTTCAGTGTGTTGGTCTGCTCTACCAGCACGTCCTAGCAGATTGTGAAAATCGCGAACTTTAATTGGCTCGACCCCTTGATAGATACCAGTAACTAATAAGTAGCGAATAGGTAAGTTGACACCTTGAGCTAAGGTGGACGTGCAGATAACAAACCCGACTCTGGCATTCTTCATTGCGTGTTCGACAGCAAGGCGAATCCCATGGGGCATATTACCATGATGGGTGAAGACGCCTAAATAGGCACTTCTGGTAGCCGCAGCTTCATCGCCAAGATTACGGCTGTAGAGATACCAGAGTCGTTTGGCCTCGTCCTTATCGGAAAACTCAATAGGTTTCCTTATGGTTAACCCTCTATCATAAGCATCTACTACTTTCTCACATAAGTTTTCTGCACTATCCTTTCTACCACAGAAAATTGCAATGCTTCCATTAGCAACTAGCTTCAATCCCAAAAATAGTGCAATGGTTTGACCATCTTCCTTGTTTGGAAATTCTCTCTCTTTCCTTTCTTTTCCTTTTAGATTTAGTCTCTGCTGATCTATAACTCTTGGAACCCAGAATTCGCCCTTATCTGGGTCTTCTGGATTTATAAATTCAAGTCGTCCCCGTCTTTCCAACCAACTTGTGAAAGCAATAGTACGATAAGTAGGTATCAATTTAGTGCCGTAAACTAACTCAAAATCATCTCCGTAGAGCCATTTACCTATAGAATCAGCATTCATTATTACGGCTGAGATGAGTATAGTCTGGATCCCCTTAGGAACCATCGATTTTAAAGAAGTAACCAGAAGCTCATATGTAATGCCACGTATTCCTGTGTCGAACTGGTGTCCTTCATCATAAATCAACAAACCGATTTGTTCAGCAATTTCAGGATTATGACGGAGAACATAGACAAGTTTCTCAGGCGTAATCACCAGAATCTGCTTCTGTCCAAGCAATTCATTTATATTAAAATCGCTTTGCAGAACATCGCTCAATTCATCAATATTTACCGGCTCTCCACGAAAGGCTCCTGAAAGGCTATTTCTGATTTCGTGGCACAAGGCTCTGAAAGGAGCCACAATTACAGCCAAAGACGTTCGATTAGCTAAGAATGCACTCCGTATAATTATTTCAGTTGCTCGTGTTTTTCCCGCACTTGTGGGCATCTGTACCACTGCTGACTTCCCTTTATATGCACCCTTTTCTCCCAGTAGTTGTTGAGCAGGCCAAAGCTCTCTCATGAAAGTAGTTTTCCTTAGCACATCTGACCATTGTTCTACGGGAATGTCAGAGTATTGCGGCAAGCAAAACCAAGCAGAGTTATCAACAAATTTCTTTACTATGGCGCAGATCACGTCTGCAAAAAGCAATTGTCGCGGTGTCCCAACATCGTATGCCTTTCTTCTTAGCTTAGAAGCATTCTCAAAAAGGTCGTCCTTGCCACTACCACTTCTATAGAATTCAATTAGACTACTTGAAATGTCATTAATGTGTTCTCCATATAATTCACTTTGCACATTGGTGTAGTTCGATATATTCCCCCGAAGGAGCCAGAGAAGCAGGGATTCCAAACCTAAGCAATTTAAATCAATATGGTCTTCATTAAGGTGTCTCGCAAGAATACGTGAGCTACCAGGTAATCCACACAAGTAGTAAGAGGCAGACGCTAATAGTATTAGATAAGGGTCAAGATGCTGATTCAAACGTGACTGTAGATAAGCATCAAAGAAGCGAGCCGAGAATTGTAGATTTTCTCTAAGTTCTTTCAGATATTCCTCACTAAATGATCTCGAATTTGTTTGTGCTGCAAGGTCTCCAAGTAAACCTATCGAGAGGCTGAATAATCTCGCGGGGTCAATTGGAATAGCAATATGGTATTCCTGCGGAACACCATATTCATACATTTTTGCCTTTGAACGTGTGATGCTTAAGAGAGTCTGAGATCTAGTTTCAGGCTTCATCTGCAGCTCTCCGATAAAGTTCGTTGACGAGTTTCATCATATCATTCCCATGAATTACGATAAGCATCAGATTTCGTGCGTTCGGATGAATTGATGCATCGGTCTCTGAGACACAATTCGCGTCGTAACACTCTGTTGAGAATAGTGCCACAGCTCCGGGAATTTCTCTGTAAGGTCGATCTTCTGGGTTCTGAAATCTTTCCACTCTAGGTACGTCCTTGATTTGTTGTCTGTCAATCAATTTTTGCTTGATAAAATTCAATGACTCTGCTTTTCTTGTAACATCCTTTACAGAATCGATCACTGCGTCTTGAAGCCTATTTTGGGGTTTACTTCCTGTAAAGCGGGCTTTCGATTCAAATATGGCCATTGTATCTTTTGTTGAGTCCTTTTCTTCATTTAGGATTTTAAACCCTATGATATCGCAACCTTTTGTAGATTCATTACGTATAGCCTTATCATTATATCGAGTACGTGGAACCCAGTACTTTAAAATATATTCAAGGTAATCCGCTATCAAAACTTCACCGAAGTCGCCGGCACGGATGCTTGGACCTGGCTTTGTTGAAGCATCGGGGAACTTTATTCGGTTTAAATATTCTGCCCGAGTATATTTGGTGCCTCTTATCAGACTGTCTATTTCGCTGTCTGAGCAATAATGATTCCTAAAATGCTTTGCCCAATCTGAGAGGATACCGTCGTCTTTTTGGTAACGGAATTCGAGTACCTGCACAATCTTACCGTCAACCGTTTTTAGTCTCTCTTTTGTATCCTTAAGCCAGTCAAGATGTTTCAAGCACCTTCCTCTTAATAGCTTGGATTGAAAAATTCCCTGGGTTTTCCTTCTCCCTAATATGCGCTTACGTGTATCTTGAACTAGCATCAGCTGCTTGTCAATGACCACCACTCAGGTGACATTCCTTAATTTTTGTTTCCTCTAAAAATCTGGCTCAAACTAATCTCAACAAAGCCTTTTCTTGTTAATCCCGCTCTGTCTTCTCGTTTCGTCTCAAGCACGAAACCACTGGATTCCATTGCCACCTCACCCTATTAACCCTCTACTATTTAACAACTTTACATAACGTTACTTAAAGCTTTACGGTGCGAGGTGTCTAGCAATCTCAGTACCTCACGCCACATCAACCACAAATCAAATTAAAAAAACACTGACGATAAAAACTGACAAAGACTAATCGGATCAACATGCCCAAAACCCAAAATTTTATCAATGGTCAAGCCCCCGTATCTTGTTATGTCGAGGTGCTGCGACCCCGGCGCTGGTAAGGGTTACCCAAAAACCGGCCGACAAAAATTCCCACAAAAAGTGCCCCTGAAAAGTGAGCCTTCAGGGTTGACCTGGTTGCCAGCAGGTAGAAAAGGTCAGGTTTGCCTCGCCAGACGCCTGGATTTCAATTCTAGGGCTTCGTGAATACGGCCTGAGTTCACCGCAGAGACCGCGGAGGACGCAGAGCCGGGTTTTCAGGCTTTCGGGTGCCGATTTTCGGGGGGTGCGACATTTTCTTATTGACAGCCCACCTTAACCACCCCTTAAAATATCCCCAGGGTTTTTCTCCAAAAATCATATCCCATAGATTTTATAACCGCCGGCATATCACAGAAAACGCTGATACCGCAAAACGGACTTTCGTATTTTGGGGGAAGCAGAGCAGACTCATTTCCGAACGTATCTAAAAGTCCATACAGGCCAGGTCAAAAAACCTGCCAAAATCAAAGCTGTCAACTCTACATAAGATATATAGTGCGACCATAGACTGGTAAAAGCTATCCCCGCAAACCATTGAAGGCCTGCGGGGCATTTCGCTGGGAAAATCACCGTCCGGGACGTATAAAATACCCGCCAGCGCTTTCACCGCCCTATTTTTCGACTAAGGGGCTTTGCAGGTTCAACAGGAGCTATTTCTTGGCTTTGGTATCGGACGCCAGGACGCCGCCGGTAGCCCAGTTCTCTTTTGCGATATCCTCAAAGACAATTGTGGTCGCCTCCGGCGTGGTGTGGGCTATGGTTACCATGGCCTCGGTGATAACGCGAGCCAGCTCCGCCTTTTGAGCATGAGTCCTGCCTGTCCACATCTCGATCCTGATTATAGGCATGCTGAATTACCTCCCACATTTGTTACATCGCAACGCTGGTGATACAATAAAGATGTTAGAGCCCCCAAGGCTCAAATCAAAATGGAGTATTCACATGAGGCCAAACTGGAGAGACAGGCTGAGCCTGAGAATCAAGAGATTCCTGGGGATAAACCCCATTCTCTGCGACACCTGCAAATGGGACTGGCGCAGCGCTTGCCACAATCCGGCTCGTCCCAATGCCACCTCTTGCCCTGAGTACAAGAAACGCGGCACGTAAACCCCGAATGGTAGCACCGCCTGCTACAGCCTGTTCTCAGGCCTTGTCTAATGTTATGTCAACTAAATACCTGCTTATTTCTTGGTATAGTCGTAGAACCCTTTGCCTGTCTTCCTTCCCAGATGCCCTGCCGTAACCATCCTTTTTAGCAGTATCGGAGGTGCCCATCTGGGGTCCTTGAACTCAGCGTACATTGATTCATATACATAGAGCAGAGTATCCAGTCCCACCAGGTCAGCCAGCGCCAGGGGTCCCATGGGGTGGTTGTAGCCGTGAACCAGAGCATTGTCTATGTCTTCTTTTGTAGCCAGGCCCGCCTCGTACACTCTCATCGCCTCTATGAACATGGGCACCGCAATGCGGTTTGCTATGAAAGCAGGCGTATCCTTGGCTATGACGATTACCTTGCCCAGCGATTGACCGAAGGCCTTCACCGTGTTGAGGCTCTCCTCGCTGGATACAATGGTAGTCACAATCTCCAGCAGCTTCATCACGGGCACAGGGTTGAAGAAGTGAGTCCCGATTACCTTGTCCGGCCTTTTGGTCGCCATCGCTACCTCGATTACACATAGGCACGAAGTATTAGTACCCATAACCGCATTGGGGGCACAGACCCTGTCGAGGTCAGCGAAAATCTTCTTCTTTAAATTCATATTCTCTGTGGCAGCCTCGATTACCAGTTCGCAATCGCCGAAGTCCTCGACCTTGGTGGTGCCTTTGAGCCGACCCACGATGGCCGCCTCTTCCTCTTTCGACAGCTTGCCTTTCTCCACGCTCTTAGCCAGATTGCCCTTGATCACCTTCAACCCTTTGTTCAACAGCTCATCGTTAATCTCCGACACTGTAACGTTATAGCCGGATTGAGCGCAGACCTGGGCGATGCCGCCGCCCATTATGCCGCAACCTACCACACCGACTTTCTTGATTGCCATTTATACTCCTTCTCTGCAGGTAATTTTCAACCTGTTCAAATATACCAACTGAAGGCAGTTCAGTCAATACGGCTGGCCAGCCCAGGAACCGCCTATTACCTGCGTACCACAGTCGCCTGAACAATCCCCCCCAGGTTCGTCACATTTCTCTTCGCGTTAGGCCCTTTGAAGTAGGTCTTCTTTATCGACTCCAGGCTGACACTTTTCACTTGATAAAACCCTCTCTTAGAGAGGAAATCACCGACAGCGTCTTCTTTCAAGGCAAACTTAGGAGGCTCACCTCTGCGCTCATAAGCTTCCCGCCACTTCTTGGCGTCACCACTCTCTGAAGCTGCATCGAAAGCCGACTGAAACGCGTAGTCGAAAATGATACAGCTACCTTTGCCTGAGTTCTCAGCCACAAAAGCCAGGGTCTCATCCACAGCCTCCGGGATAATGTACACAGTGACGCCTTCCCAGATGAAAAGGGTCTTCTTACCCTTGTCATAGCCGCTTTCCAGAAGCCCTTCCCCGAGCTTCTTTTCGTCGAGGTCCAGCCCGACATAGACCACGTGGCTCGGAAGAGAGCCAAATATCTTTTTGACTTTCTGTATTTTAACCCTCTGTGTGTTGGGATGGTCCACTTCAAAGACCCTGACCCTTGCCTTAAGTCCATCAAATCTGTAGGCCCTGGAATCATAGCCGGCACCCAGAATAACCAGTTGCTCTATGCCAGCGTCAATACACTGCTTCAAGTAATCATCGATATATCTGGTTCGAGCCACCACGCTATTGGCAGCACCGGGGATAATTCGCTCAACGTACCACCGCGCAATCCCGGTAAGTAATCTGCTCCGGGCTATGATACCGAATCTCAGGCCGAGGAAACGTCTTGCGAACCGGTCTTCACAAACTTGCTCGTTCTTTGGTCTCAGCAACTCCGCAGCCCTGAAAGCAGCGTTGGCCTCTGCGGTAGCGCTTGGTTTATCTTTTTTCATATTACCATCCGTTTCTAGATCGCTTTCCACATGCTATACGTTAGCTGCACATCTTGACAACATGAAAACATTGCCACTATACTCGTGTAAACTACCTGATGCTCGATTCAACAATTCTTTCTTGTGTCAGGTATTATATCACGTTCCCGGAAACACTGGGTCTAGAATCAAAGATTGCTCAGAAAACGAAGAGAAGGCCCATCAAAGCTTTGAGATTGGCAGACGTTCTTACCGGCTCCAGGATTGTTGTAGCCCCTGTAGTTGTATGGCTCATATTCTCTAATAGAACGGATGCTGCCTATTACCTCTTCGCTGCCGCCGCGATAACCGACCTGCTTGACGGATATTTTGCCAGGAGAAGTAAAAAGACCACTACCTACGGAGCAACCTTTGACGGTTTGGCCGATTTCGTTCTGGTTTATACCGCAATAGTTGGCCTCGCTATTAAGTTCGAAACTTACTGGCTGCTTGCAGCAGGATTGATATTGATAGCTTTTGCACTTCTTGTGGTAGGGCTTATCTCAAAGAAGAAAGGCGGTTTTACGATACCGCACCTGGATACAAACCTTCTGGCTGCTTTTGTTTATCCCACGATTATGGTACACATTATCGACTGGCGTTATGCAGAGATTGTTCTCCTTGCTACGTTCCTGGTTTCCCTGTACTACGTAATCAAGTATGTGCGCTATGTACGAAGCATTTATAGATAAACAAATTCTATTCTGCTAGCCTTTCGTTCCCTCACCCCTTCCTACTTTTAGAGGACGAGTACTTAAAAAACGTCTTGATTCTGCCTTTGAAGTGATTAGCTGTATAAAGCGCTCCTACCAGCACAGCGATAGCTAGCTGAAGGGCCGTAATTCCATTTCCGTGACTAAAAGCTGCATCTGTCATATCGCGGGACATCAAGTAGAAGGAAGGCAAAACAGACATCGCTGCCAAACTCAAACAATTTTTCATCTTAAATACCTCTCTTTGTATCCGTATTTCTGGTGCTTTTTAGGTACACTATCCACCGCCATTTGTCAAGAGACGTAAATGACTATTGACATTTTTCCAGTAACTCAGTATTATACTCAGTACTCATGTTTACATGCGAAATCTGTGGGGGCATTTTCAAGACCACGCAGGGTCTGGCGGGACACAAGCGTCTACGCCATGGAACTTCTAAGTCCGCTGACGAGACAATAACAACCATACTCGGCCGACAGTTACACCGCAAAATTCTAAATCATCTTGGCGATAAGCTAGCTGACAGACTCGCCGAAGCTATTATCCAGAGTCGGGGACAAGATGTTTGGGATGCCTATTTGGACGAAATCCTTCGGCGCGGGCTCGACCTCAGCTCACTGGCTATATTCCCGAAGATTAAAGCGATCATTGTAGCTGCCGGGGAGAGTAACCTCCTGCTGCCCCTTACCAAGGATAAGCCAGAGTGTCTTCTGGAGGTCGGGAATAAGACCATCCTCAGCAGGCAACTGGAAAACCTTAGGGCATGCGGCATATATGACATCGTGTTAGTACGGGGATACCAGGGGGACAAGATAAGTTACCCCGGTATCAGGTACTACGAAAACAGCGACTACAAAAATACCGGTATCTTGAAGTCCTTCTTCTATGCCAAAGACGAGATTGATGACGATTTCATATTCTGTTATGCGGACATTTTATACACTAAGGGAGTGCTGGAATTGCTGCTCAGGGACCAGTCTGATATCTCGCTTGTGGTGGACATCGATTGGCAAAACCACTACCTCAAACGCCACCAGCATCCAGTTTCCGATGCTGAATTAGTTAGAGTTGAAGGAGACCGAATAACAAAGATTGGAAAGGGCCTCGTACCACCCAATGAAGCCCATGGTGAGTTCATCGGGCTGGCAAAATTCAGAAAAAGCGGTGCAGAAACGCTAAAGACAATCCACAATTGGGCTATTCAGAATTACCAGTCAAAGGCCTTTCATACATCGCCTTCGACTGACAAGGCATATTTCACCGACCTGATCCAGGAGTTGATAGACCAGGGATATCCGGTACGCCACATCGACATTCACGGTGGTTGGGCAGAGATCGACACTTTGGAAGATTTCAACAGGGTAAGCAGACGGTTGCATTCGATACTAAAGGTTGAATAGTCAGTAATTAGAGGTGCTGCCATGAAGGCTATCATAGTTGCTGCCGGTCCCAGCACTCGCCTCAGGCCTCTCACCAATGAAAAGCCAAAATGTCTTCTTGAGATTGGCGGCAAGACGATCCTTCAGAGAGCCCTGGATGCTCTTAGGGCCAATGGTATTAACAGGATTGCAGTGGTAAGAGGTTATCACAGCAACCTTATTAACTATCCCGATATTACATACTACGAGAACCCTAATTACGCAAAAACCAATATACTGAGATCGTTGTTCTGCGCCCAAAGTGAGATGAATGATGACCTCATCATCTCATACTCCGATATTATCTATAGTAGCGACACTGTCGCAAAGCTCCTTGACGGTGGGAATGCAGACTCAGTTCTCACTGTAGATATTGACTGGAGTAAGCGCTATAGGGGTCGCGACAAGCATCCTGTCTCGGAGGCTGAGCTCGTCAATGTCGATAATGGAAGAGTGACGGCAATAGGTAAGGGGGTGGTTAAACCTGATAACGCCTATGGAGAGTTCATAGGTTTAGCCAAATTCAGCAGAGTGGGTAGCCAAGAGATGAGAGATGCCTACCACAGGGTGGCCAAAGAACGCCCAGCAGCCCCCTTTCATCGCTCCCTATCACTCGATGGCGCCTATCTAAGCGATATGCTACAGGAACTTATGGACACAGGGCGCAGAATTACGACTGTTGATATCAAAGGAGGTTGGATAGAGATCGACACGCCTCAGGACTTAGAGGAAGCGCGAAGAAAGTTCGCCGATAGCAGCTAAAGGACTGGTCTTCTTAAAATAATCTTTGAGTTCTGTTTTGTAGATAGCACGCGTTGCGGTACTGCGATATTAGGATGGGATTAAGTTACAATTTTAAAAAGGAGACGTACGATGAAACGGGCCAGTAAAGTATTGTATATGGTGATTGCCCTTGTATTGGTTCTCATGTCACTGGGTGGGACGAGCTGTGGTGGAAAAGGAGAAGGTGAGATAAAAGTCCTTAGATGGGGTCTTATTCCTGCAGACGACGCTGCTTCAATGTTACGCCAATATCAACCGGTGGTTGATTACCTCTCACAGAAGCTCGATATGGAGGTCACACTCCAAGTAACCAGCGACTACACCGCTGCTGTCGAGGCCATGCGGTATAAGCACATAGATATCGCTTGGTTTGGGCCTTTCACATACGTATTGGCGGCTGATGAAGCTGGCGCAGAGCCGCTAGTAGTCGGTGTGAGGAGGGACAGTGGCCTCTCGACCTATAAGACCGTTTTCGTCACCAAAGCAGATTCGGGCATAAAAACGCTTGATAATCTTAAGGGCCACTCATTCGCATTCGTAGACCCAGCCTCTACATCGGGGTGTTTGATACCAAAGAAAATACTGCTGGATAATGGAATCAACATCCAGAAAGACTTTTCAACCTCGTATTACGCAGGCACTCACAATGCAGTTGAGCTTGCCGTTAAGAACGGCAGCGTAGACGCTGGGGCTGACAGCGATACTTCGTACAACCTCATGGTCAAAGCGGGCCAGATTGACCCAAATGTTAACGTTATCATCTACGAGTCATCACCGATACCTGGTTCGCCTATTGTGGTCAGAGGAGATCTTCCTCAGGATCTGAAGGACAAAATACAGCAAGCACTTATTGACATGGATCAGCAGATTATTTATACAGTTCAAGGCTGGGGAGACATCGCGAAGTACGTGAAGGTAACACCTTCCGACTACGATATCATTCGGGAAACGCGCGACTTACTGGGTCTTTAGACAAGAGGTAGAAGAGGTGATAAGGTTAGAGGAACTCAGTCATAACTATCCAATAAGGGCTCGCTCAGGCTCTTCCGGCTCCGATGGCAAGAAAAAGACAGAGGCTGCCCTCAAGGATATCAACTTGAAGGTCAGCAAAGGTGAGCGCGTGGTGATTCTGGGCTCAAGTGGGTCTGGCAAGTCCACACTGCTCCGATGTACAAACCTTTCCATCAAGCCCACCAAAGGCAGGGTCTTCATTGATGGAAAAGAAATCACCAGTCTGCCCACGAAAGAGGTCGAGCTGGTTCGTCGCCAAATAGGAATGATCTCCCAGAATTTCAACCTGATTGATGGGGCGACATCGCTAAAGAACGTATTGGTGGGCAGGCTTGGGTATGTGGGCACATTTAAGAGTATAGTTGGGCGATTCAGCGAAGAAGATATTGCTACAGCTACTGACTGCCTAAGAAGAGTAGGGCTTGAGAAGTTCGCTAATAAACGGGTCAGCGACTTGAGTGGTGGACAAAAGCAGCGGGTTGCGATAGCCCGGGCTATGGCGCAACGTGCCAGTATCCTCCTTGCAGACGAGCCAGTGTCGAGCTTGGACCCAAAGTTGATGAAGGAGATCATGGACCTCATCAAGGATATCTGCACGGAGCATGACATGACTCTAGTGGCCAGCCTCCACTTCCTCGAGATGGCCATAGCATATGCAACTCGCTTGGTTGGAATCAGGGAAGGGCAGATCGTTTTCGATAACACCCCCGCTGAGCTTACAGATAAGGATATAATAGACATCTATGGCGAGACGGAGGATTGGATTCTCTATGGCAAGAGGGGATTCTAGGATAAAGATACCTGTTGAGCATTTAGGAACTAAGCTCCGCCATATCACTTTGATGGTGGCCATTGTCGCCATTTATGTATGGGCGATTAGGGGCACTGAGTCCAATCCAGTTACTTTCTTCCGTGGCATGCCCTACGTGTATGACTATGTAAAGCGCATGTTCCCTCCGGATATGGGCATACTCGGTGGACTTATGGGCCCGCTGGGTACGACCATCCAGATGGCTATAATGGGCGTTACGTTTGGCGCTATAATAGCTCTGCCGCTTTCATTTCTAGCGGCCCGCAATGTAATGCCTTACTGGCCTGTTTACCAGGCTACCCGTACATTCTTCGACCTCTGTCGAGGCATCAATGAGATAATCTGGGCCTTGGTATTTGTCTCTATGGTGGGACTTGGTCCGTTTCCTGGAGTTCTAGCTCTGACAGTTCACAACATCGGCGCTCTCGGTAGGTTTTTTTCGGAGGCCATCGAAGCCACAAACGCCGAACTAGTCACAGCCGTAGCTTCAACCGGTGCCAATCGTATCCAGACGATTTACTACGGTATCCTGACGCAGGTAAGGCCTCTATTTGCTGGCTATACTTTATACTACCTTGAACACAATTTCCGGGCTGCCACCGTATTAGGATTCGTAGGAGCCGGCGGCATTGGAGTTGAACTCATCAACGCCACGCGCCTTTTTGACAACCCGGCAGTCTTGACTGTTATACTTGTAATGGTCATCGCAGTAATTTGCATTGATCGTATAAGCGCTTTTATACGCATGCGCCTTATCACAGGAGTAGTAAGCTAAAAATGAGGGCTATTATAACTGCGGCAGCGAGAAGTCCTCGGTTGCTGCCACTCACCAAGCACAAACCAGTCAGCCTCTTGGAGGTGGGGGGCAAAGCTATCCTGGCCCGCCAGATTGAGGCACTGGAACAAGCCGGTGTCGGCGATCGACTGGTGATAACTGGTTTCGGGGCTGACCAAGTGGAGCAGTTTTGCACAGGAAGGGCGTCTTGTGTTTTCAATCCATTTTACGAAATATGCAATGTGGCAATGCATCTCTGGCTGGTGAGAAAGGAGTTGGGTTCAGGCTTCTTATTGATCTACGATGACATCTTATTTGAAGCTAATCTGATTAAAGAGGTTGTGAGTAGAGGGAATGATATCCTTTTAGTCGTGGATCCGAGAAGCATGGACAGAGAGGCCGAGAAAGTCGTCCTGCAGAACGGGCTTGTAAAAGCTATAGGTAAAGACGTGACTAAGCCGTTTGGAGAGTTCATTGGTGTGGCCATGTTCCCTAAAAATGCCATTCCGGCACTAGTTAGTCAGCTTGAACAGATTGCCCATACCAATTTGGGCACCACATTCCCTCAACTCATCCAAGGCCTGGTTGACAGCGGTCTATTTGTGAATGTGCTGGCCACGGACCGCCCCTGGTCCGATATCGATTTTCCTGGTGACCTTGAGGAAGCTCACAGGCTATGGCAGGGCTGAAATTGCTCAGGAACAGAGACAGAAATGGAATTATAAACCCAAACAACAAGAGTACCACTGAACCGACCCGTATATCATACTATTGCCGTAAATTCAACTCTCACCAGCCGTGGCTCAGCCTTGCCACGAGCCCGTAAGGTAACCCGTATTCTCTCATCCTATGCTGTGTGCTGGCAACATCATAGGGCACGCGGTGATGCCAGATTACATTATGCTCACTATCGTAGATAGCGTAGCTGGCACGGGGGTCGCTGTCCCGGGGCTGACCCACGCCTCCGGGATTGATGATTAGACGGTTTCGGTCAAGGGTAAGAGGGGTATCCGTGGGAAACTCATGGACTAAACAATCATCGTCAGGAGCAAGTGACTCGAAAACTAGCGGTACGTGGCTATGTCCCACTAGGCAGAACTTGGTCTGAAAGTAATTGAAACTAACCTGGGCAACGTGTATGGAAACCAGGTACTCCCATATCGGCTCACGAGGGCTGCCATGCGCCAATGTGAAATTGCCTTCGCTGATTACCGGTGGGAGATTAGCCAGGTAATCTACATCCTGCTGCTCCAACTGCTGCCCCGTCCAGCGGCAGGCCATAGCAGCCTCAGGGTTGAAATCGTCGATACCTATCTTACCTATCGCGCCCCAGTCGTGGTTTCCAGCCACACAGATATGGTCATATTGACGAAGCAGCTCGATGCACTTCTTGGGGTCAGGGCCATAACCGACGATGTCCCCCAGGCACCAAATACGCTCGAATCCCCCCCTCGCCTCAATATCCTCGAGCACAGCCTGGAAAGCGGTGAGGTTGCTGTGGATGTCGGAGATGATTGCGTAGCGCATGTTACAAGCTAATATATCAGGTTTCACCGTATTTGACCATCGGTTGTGGACTTAACCTAAAGTAGCTATAATCACTAGCCATGAAGGTTGGGGAACTGGGTGAATTCGGCCTGATCGAACTCATCACTAAGACTGTGGGCAAGGCTTCGAGACAAGACCTCGTCATAGGCATCGGCGATGACGCTGCAGCCTGGCACACTGATAAATCCATCCAGCTCGGCACCACCGACATCCTGATACAGGATATCCATTTCAACCTGAGCACTGCGACATGGAGAGAGCTTGGCTGGAAAGCGCTTGCGGTGAATATAAGCGACATCGCTGCCATGGGGGGGACGCCCAGCTTCGCATTGGTCTCGCTGGGCTTGCCACCGGAGACCGAGGTAGATAATGTTGTCGAGCTTTACCGCGGCATGAAGGAGATAGCGTCGAAGTTCGATGTAGATATCGTCGGCGGGAATATCAGCAGAGCCCCTGTAGTCATCATAGATGTCAGTTTGATAGGAAAAGCATCAGATGCCCTGCTCACCCGCTCGGCAGCAGTGCCCGGCGATCAAATCGCTGTAACCGGTTATCTGGGGCTGTCAGCAGCCGGTCTCCAGTTGCTGAAATCAGGGCGCAAACTCAGCTCGAAAACGACCGCCTTTTTCAGAGAAGCCCATTTGCGACCGCGCCCCAGGGTAGCCGAGGGGCAAATCCTGGTGCAGCACGGCGTGAGAGCAGCCATAGACCTCAGCGACGGTTTGCTCAGCGACCTGACCCATATCTGCAAGGCAAGCCGCGTTGGAGCCAAATTATGGACAAACAAGCTACCCATACACGCACTGCTAAAGGCTGCCTTCAAGAAGGAATCGCTGAGGTTGGCGCTTTCCGGAGGAGAGGATTACGAGCTCCTGTTCACAGCCAGAAGTGAGGTTATCGCTAAGCTCACAGAGATTATGTCAAGCCCGGTGACGGTGATCGGCGAGATAGTAAGTGATGATCCGGGGCAAGTTACCCTTCTAGATGAGCAAGGGAAAGCAGTCAAGTGGGACGAAGGGGGATGGGACCACTTCAAGTCACCCGGGCGAGGGAAACGGTGAAATCGCTGGAGATAGTCAGCACCAGCGCAGAGCAAACCCGTAAGATAGGGTTGAAGCTGGGCAAGCTGGCAGCCTCAGGCGATGTCATATTTCTAGTAGGCCCGCTCGGTGCAGGTAAAACATGTCTCACCCAGGGTATCGCCTGGGGACTGGATATAGATGAATATACTGCAAGCCCCACCTTCGTTCTAGTCAGAGAGTATCGGGGCAAGATGCCTTTGTACCACATAGACCTTTATCGCCTCGACAAGATTGAAGAAGTGACACAATTGGGTCTCGATGACTATCTCTATGGCAACGGGGTATGTGTGGTGGAATGGGCAGATAAGGGATTGAGCGTGCTTCCCGAGGAGCACCTGCTCATCGAAATGCAAATTGTTTCCCCGATGAAACGCAAGCTCAAACTTATACCTAAAGGCACCAGATATTTGGAGATGCTATCTAAATTGAATAGCGCATGTCGTAGAACCAGGAAGTAAATGATGGAGCTAGCTATCGACACCTCAACCGAGACTGCCAGCATCGCACTATCGTCACATGGCGAGATAATTGCCGAGCTTACCTGGCACGCCGGACAGAATCACACCACTGATCTGATACCAAACCTCATCTGCATTCTGGAACAAGCCAAGCTGAACCTTAAAGATATAAATGGCGTTATCGTAGCAAAAGGGCCCGGCAGCTTCAACGGGTTGAGAGTGGGGATGAGCACAGCTAAAGGTCTTGCCTTAGCTCTAAACATCCCGCTGGTGGGGATCAGTACCCTTGAGGTAGAAGCTTTCCCCTACACCGCTACCACCTTACCTATCTGTCCAATACAGAATGCCGGACGCGGCGAGATCGCCACCGCCCTTTTCCAGACTAAAAGAGGAAAGTGGTGCCGCCTGGTCGAGGAGCATATAACAACGGTGGAAGCCCTGCTACCTGAGCTAAAGCACCGAACCATCTTCTGCGGCAGAATTCCCCAAGAAATTGCGTTGCAACTCAGAGAAAGGCTGAAGCGAAAAGCCTTGATTGTCGACGGCGCAGCAGGGTTGCGTCGGGCTGGCTACCTCGCTGAGCTGGGCTGGAGAAGGCTCAAGGTCGGCGACTTCGACCACTCCCCTACTTTGGAGCCGCTATACCTGAGAAGGCCAGCAATTACCGTTAGCCACAAGGTGAAACATTAACGAATAGAAATCTGCTACCCGGACTGTGAGTTACTTCGTTTTCTATAAAGGTAACCATCTCTGTGAACGTAGAGCCTGTACTTTATGTAAAGTTGATTGGTTATGAAAAAGGCCTGTCTTCTCAGCGGCGAGCCCGGCAGTGGCAAGACCACTATTATTAAGGAAGTGCTGAGCAAAGTGAATAAAAGCGCCGGGGGCTTTTACACCGAGGAGATACGCAGCCAGGGTGTGCGGGAAGGATTCAAGATCGTCACCCTCGATGGCAAAAGTGCCGTACTTGCCCACACCAGTGTACGCAGCCCGCATCGCGTCAGCAAGTATGGTGTAGATACAGACAGCATAGACAAAGTGGCAGTGCCGGCTTTAAAGCAGGCGATACAAAGCAAGGATATTATAGTAATCGACGAGATCGGTAAGATGGAGCTGTTCTCGCCATCCTTCAAGAATGCTGTGATAGAGGCGCTGCAGAGCGAAAAGAAGGTGCTGGGCACAATCATGCTTGCCTCTCATCCCTGGGCTGATAAAATAAAAGCACGCCAGGATGTCGAGATAATAAAGGTAACCAGGCTTAATCGCAATGAGGTGGTCAATCAAGTGCTGGCTTGGATTGGGGCTTTGTCACCCTGAGCAGAGCGAAGGGTCTCAGTGGCTCTTAGCTTAGCTTAAAAAGACATTACTTTAACTTGTAAAGGATGGAAAAATGGAAAGAACTCTTGTTTTAGTCAAGCCTGATGGTGTGCAGCGGGGGTTGATAGGCGAGATAATCTCACGCCTTGAGAGGACCGGGCTCAAGCTCGTGGCCCTGAAGATGCTCCAGATAGACAGGAAGATGGCAGGAAAACATTATGCAATCCATCAAGGCAAGCCCTTCTTCGACGGATTAGTGTGCTTTATCACCTCAAGTCCTCTCATCGCAGCCGTTTTCGAGGGCAAGAGTGCAGTTGAAGTTGTACGCAAGACGATGGGAGCAACAGACCCCGTCAAGGCAGCACCAGGCACAATCAGAGGCGATTTAGCACTGGATATAGGGCGCAACGTGGTGCACGGCTCGGACTCGCTGGAGAACGCACAAAAGGAGATTAGCCTGTTCTTTTCGCCTGAGGAAATAGTAAGCTATGAGCGACAGGTAGAGCCGTGGATCAGAGAATCCTGATTACAGGGGTGGCCTTGCCCCACAACTGCTCCAGATCATAATATTCTCGCTGGGGTTGGGCGAAGACATGCACTATAACCGGGCCGAAATCGAGGAGCACCCAGCCTGAATCTGCGTTACCTTCGCGGCGATAGATATTGATACCTTCCTTACTCAATGCCCCATCGATTTCATCGCAGATGGCGTTGATCTGGCGGTCGCTGTCAGCACTGCAGATAACGAAGTAGTCAGCAAAAGAAGTCACCTGTCTGATATCCAGCATCAGGATATCAACAGCCTGTTTATCGAGGGCAGCCTCCATAGCCTTCTTGGCTATCTCCGCAGATTCCAGAATTGACCTCCCCGCTCTTTCGTTGGCTCTATTATAGCACCATTGTCACTATGTTCAACAATACGCACAGTCCTTTCAGCACGTAAGACTGCAAGCATTGCTTTGAAAATAGACTTATGCCGTTCGTGGTGAGCCTGTCGAACCATGGACGGCGATAAAATGGGTAGGTCGGGTTCCCAACCTGCCCTTGCAGGCTGTCGTTGCTTTGAAGACTTGACTAATTTCCCCAAACCTCTAATATATGAGCATCTTCCAAGAAAGTGCTCCTTTGAATTGAAAAATTCCCAAATAATAATCTTCATCATCCTTATCATAATTTTGAGCATTTCCACGAATTCCCTCCACGCCGCAGACGCGCCTAACCTTTTGCAGAACCCAGGCTTTGAGGATGGTACAAATGGTTGGCAATGGTACGGTGGCATTCTGACTTACATAGATAATCCCGTTCATGGTGGAAGTCGAGCTGCTGTCCTTATTGCGAGCGAAGCGGAGGCCTACATCTCTCAGACAGTTCATGTGTCACCCGGATCCTGTTGTACTTTTAGCGGATGGGCATTTAAGAACAGCATCTACGAAGGCAATATCTCCTTGCGGATCTCATGGTATGAAAGTGAGGACGGGACCGGCAGCGAGATCAAACGCAATGAGTCCGACAGTTTTGCTGATAATCCTATTGATTACCGCTTTCTTACTACGGGCACCCACACTACCCCAGCCAACGCCCATTCAGCAAAAGTGAAGGGCATAGTGAGACTCGCTAACCCTGGGCAATTTGTCACTGCCTACTTCGACGACATGAGCTTTATCGAAACAATACCTATTTCTAACCCTACCTGCGCCCCAAACTTGCTCCTCACAAACCCGGGCTTCGAGGATGGCACTGCCAACTGGTTAACCTATGGAGGCTTTCTTTCCGTAGTTGAATCTCCTGTCCAGAGCGGGGCTTACGCTGCGGCCCTGAACTCCAGTACTGTAAGCACAATCTGGGTGTATCAAACCGTTCCGATACAAGGAGGAGAAACCTATACACTTTGTGGTTATGCACTGAAAAACGACCCTAATATTGACAGCGTCTTTCTGCGAATTTCCTGGTACGATAGCGACGATGGCTTCGGACCGGAATTATCTCACAATGATTCACTGGCTGCCTTGACGTATGACCAGTGCCAGTACAGCCCCCTGACCACTAGCGAGGTAACTGCACCGCCAAACGCACACTCGGCCAGGGTTAAGGCTATGGTGGTTCCTCATTCTGCAACTCCTGCCACCGTCTATTTTGATGACTTCAGCTTTACCGGCCCAACCTCCACACCTTCTCCCACTCCTACGGTTGCCCCAACTCCTACACCCACTTTAGAACCTACCCCTACCCCAACGCCAACCATAACGCCGACCCTAACGCCTACGCACACGCCCAGGCCTACACCAAGGCCAACTCCCACGCGCACGCCTAGCCCGTCACCGCCACCCACCCCCACCCCAATGCCCTCGCCGACTCTTATGCCAACGCCAACACCTACATCCACACCAATTCCCACCCAGGCACCAACCGCTACGCCCATCCCTACCCCGACAAACGAAGGTGACATCGTAATTAACGAGATCCAATATGACCCCCCACAAGAAGGTACAGACACAGCTTTCGAGTGGGTCGAGCTTCTAAACCGCACAGGGCAGACAATCGATTTGACTGGTTGGAGAATCAGCGATAACCATGAGACCGATCCTCTCCCCACCCTGACTCTGACTCCAGGTGGCTTTGTTGTGGTCGCCGCCAGAACTGACTTTTACACCAACTTCCCCGACTTCAGCGGCAATATAGTTTTTATGGCCGATGGCAGCATAGGTAACGGATTAAGCAACACCGGGGATCGACTCAACCTTGTAGACCCAGCGGGGAAGATTATCGACTCACTCTCCTACAGCGAAGATAACACCATAATGTTGCCGCCTTGCCAAGATGTGCCTGAAGGTCACTCATTGGAGCGTCAACCCGCTGGGCTGGATACAAACCAGGCCAGCGATTTTGTGGATAATGCGACTCCTTCCCCGGGTTACGGCTTGCCATCTACTACAGAGATGCCAACACCATCACCCACACCATCACCCACACCATCACCCACACCATCACCCACACCTACACCCACACCTACACCCACACCTACACCCCCTTCCACATCAACGCCTATTCCAACCCCTACCCCCACACCTACACCTACCATAACGCCCTCGCCTACATTCACCCCCATGCCCACACCAACCCCATCGCCTGCTCCTTCGCCAGTACCTACCCTGACACCCAACCCAACTCCGGCAAATGAAGGCGACATCGTAATCAACGAGGTTCAATATGACCCCCCTCAGACAGGTGTAGAGTCTGCGTTTGAGTGGGTGGAACTTTTCAACCGCACTAGCCGGACAGTTGACCTGACCGATTGGAGAATCGGCGACAACTATGAGACTGACCCTATCCCCTCCCTGACTCTGCCTCCGGGTGGTTTCGCCGTGGTCGCCGCCAGAGCTGACTTCTACACCAACTTTCCCAGCTTCAGCGGCAACATAGTCTTTCTAAATGATGGCAGTATAGGCAACGGATTAAGCAACACCGGGGATCGACTCACCCTTCTAGACCCTACAGGTAAGATCATCGACGCACTCTCCTACGGCGACGACAATACCATAATGTCACCACCTTGCAGGTATGTGCCCGAAGGCCACTCACTGGAGCGACGACCCGCTGGACTGGATACCAACCAAGCCGGCGATTTTGTGGACAATGCGACTCCCACCCCAGGCTACGGCCTGCCATCTGCTACACCGACGTCAGGTCCCCCACCATCGCCCACGCCTACACCCACAACAAGATCCCCATTCTTGTCCACACCAACCCCCACCGCCATCACTCCTACTCCCGACTTCACACCCAAGCTCACGCCTATGCCGAACCTAACAACCTCCCCATCAGCCAGCCAAGCACAACCCTGGATACATACAAGGATTCCAGCCTTCCTATTCTTAATAGGATTAACCCTCTTTGCTGCTGTTTTTTGGTTGAAAAGGCAGAGCTGAGGTTTGCGCTACCGCTCACGGTGGGATATAATTTATAATCTAGGTTTAGGATGAGATTGTTTTATTGCGCTGCCAATACCGCCATGAAAATCTTGCTCATCGCCCTCACCAGATGGCGGGTGGAAGGGAAAGAAAATGTTCCCAGAAAGGGGCCCCTGATAGTGGTGGCCAACCACATGACTTATGTAGACCCGCCATTACTTAGTGCTAGCGTTCCCCGCAGGATAACCTTTATGGCAAAACAGGAGCTATTCCGCCCATCGCTAATGGCCTTTGTGGTGCGCGCCTACGGCGCTTTCCCTGTAAGGCGAGATAGGTTGGATAGAGAGGCAGTGCGTCATGCGCTCGAAGTACTCAATAAAGGGGAGGTACTTGGCATGTTCCCTGAAGGGAAGAGGAGCTTCCCCTACCAGTTGCAGGAAATGCAACCCGGCACTGCGTTCATCGCCGCGCGCTCTGGGGTTCCCATAATTCCCGTCGGCATCAGCGGCAGCGAACAGGTCAAAGGAATCGGCTTTATTGTGCGTCGGCCACGTATTACTGTGAGAATCGGCCGTCCCTTTACCCTTCCATCGGGCGAGAACAACAAACCGAATCGTTCTAGATTAACTCGATACTCCGACTTGATTATGGAGCGCATCGCTGAGCTTCTGCCTCAGAGTTATGGAGGCAGCCACAGTTTCCAGAACAACCCAAGGAGCAGCAATGAAAATTGAAAAGGCTGCTGAGATGGGATTCTGCTTCGGCGTGAGGCGAGCTATCGAGCTTGTGGAGAAGGCAGCACAAGAACGTGGCCCACTCCAGACACTAGGTGCCCTTGTCCACAACCGGCAGGTTGTGGACAAGCTCGCAGAGTGTGGAGTGGGCATCGCATCGAGTTTAGATGAAATACGAGGTGACATCGTCGCCATCGCCTCTCATGGTGTAGGGCCAGAGGTCACGAAGCTAATAAAGGCTCGGAGACTCGAGGTCATCGATGCTACCTGTCCATTTGTGCGCAAGGCTCAGGTTGTTGCTCAGAGGCTAGGTAAAGAAGGTTTTTCAGTGCAGGTTTTCGGCGACGCCTCTCACCCCGAGGTTCAAGCTGTCCTTGGTTGGGCCGGGAAGAATGCAAGTGCCTCTCTGGAGATTCCTCAGTTCACTGCCCAGCCTAAACGTCTGGGCATCCTTTGTCAGACCACCCAGAATCAGGAGCGCTTCGCTAACTTCGTTGCCAGGATTATTGCCTCTGATACTGCTAAATTCTCCGAGCTACGCATCTTCAATACAATATGCGACGCCACACGTAAACACCAGGCGGCAGCTCTTGAGTTAGCCCAAAGGGCAGACCTGATGATAGTAATCGGTGGCAAGGATAGCGCCAATACCAAGCGCCTAGCTGAGATCTGCGCAGAGGCCGGTGTCATCACCCATCTCATCGAGACCGCAGCAGAGCTTAACTCTTCTTGGGTTCGGGGACAACGCCTCATTGGCGTTACGGCGGGAGCCTCTACCCCGGATGAGGTCATTGATGAAGTAGTACTCAAGATAAAAAGAAGCGACAAGAAAAAACATTAACGAGGAGGATATCATGCAACAAGAGAAATTCGGGATCTACCTCAACACAAAGAAGTGCCAGGTAATGCGCATCAGTTCGCCGTATTGGATACCCACAAGTTCAGGTTGGGTGTTTCTCACCCCCGAGGTTAATGCGACCCTGCTAAAAATCCGAGACCTTGCTAAAGAGAAAGGGCTGGTCAAAGACACAGAGAAGATTGTCTGGGGCGACTGGAGTCAGGTGCCGAAGCGGCGCTAAGCCGTTAAAAAGTTTTCTTGACTTATTGTTCAGCTAGCATGGTATAATAGCTAGGCTTCTAAGGCATCGGGGCAAGGCTTCACTATCAATAAAGAGTTGGAGTAGCGCTTATTATGAAAAAGAAACGCACGGACGTTGTCTGGTTCATAGAAGTTGACAAGGAAGACTTACCACTAGTCGGGGGAAAAGGAGCAAATCTGGGAGAGCTTACCAAATTAGAGATCCCGGTGCCCCCTGGGTTCATAGTTACCACCCAGAGCTATTTTCACTTCCTGGACGAATCGAGACTCCGCACGAAGATCAGGGAGATTTTGAAGAAATTGGACCCGGATGACGGTAAACAACTTGAGAAGTCTGCGACACGAATTAAAGAATTAATTACCAATGCCAAGATGCCCCGACAGATTGCAAATGAGATAAAAGAGGCATACGAAAATCTGGGGGGCTTGGTCGCAGTACGTTCCTCAGCTACCGCTGAAGACCTCCCCGAAGCCTCATTTGCCGGACAGCAACGCACTTTCCTCAATATTCAAGGGGAAGGAGAAGTTGTCACCGCTGTCCAGGGATGCTGGGCTTCCCTGTTTGAGCCCAGAGCTATCTGGTACAGGGAGCAGCTTGGACTCGACCATCTCAAAGTAGGTATTGCTGTGGTGGTACAGAGGATGGTGCAATCAAAGAGGTCCGGCGTCATGTTCACCAGAGAGCCAGTGACCAATGAAGAGAAGATCACTATCGAAGCTGTTTATGGTCTGGGCGAGGCTGTCGTTTCCGGTGGAGTGACCCCTGACCTTTATCTGGTGGACAAGAAAAGCTTCACCATCATACACAAGATGATAGCCAGGCAAGAATGGCAACTGACAAAAAGACCTAAGGGAACCAAGGACATCGAGGATACCAACGTCAAGCTCCCCATTTCAGAGGCGCTCCAAGGTAAACAGAAACTTAGCGATAGAGAGATCATCGCTTTGGCCAAGCTCGGTGCAAAGATAGAGAAGCTCTATCAATTCCCCCAGGATATCGAGTGGGCCAGAGATGACAGTAAGCTATACATTGTCCAGACCCGTCCTATTACCACGCTAAAAATGCTCGAAGCGGAACAGGTTGACGAGTTATCAGAAGCCCTGATTATCCTAAACGGTTCTCCGGCAGGACCCGGGCTCGGCTGTGGTCCTGTGAGGATTGTTCTGGATGCCGCCAACATAAATGAAGTGAAAAAGGGGGACATCCTGGTAGCAGAAATGACCACCCCTGATTTCGTGCCTGCGATGAAACGGGCAGCAGGTATTGTTACAGACCGAGGTGGTAGAACCTGCCACGCTGCCATCGTCAGCAGAGAGCTTGGTATACCCTGCGTTGTGGGTACCGGAGATGCTACGCAGAAGCTGAAGTCTGAGCAAATAGTGACTGTAGATGGCTCGCGGGGAAAAGTCTACGAAGGCAAGGTCGCAGCCAAGGTAACAGAAACCGCTGTACCAGCTTCTAAGTTGAAGGTCAAGACCCGCACAAGAGTTTATGTCAACCTGGCAGAACCGGAGTTGGCTGATAATGTAGCTGCCCGCGACGTCGATGGTGTAGGGCTTCTCAGGGCTGAGTTTATGATAGCCGAGATCGGGGAACACCCCAGGCACATGATCGAGGAAGGAAGAGGCGAAGAGTTCGCAGCCAAGCTCACCCAAGGTTTGACCACATTTGCTAAAGCATTCAACCCCAGGCCTGTCGTCTATCGCACTACAGATTTCAAGACCAACGAATACCGAAATCTCAAAGGAGGGCAAAAGTACGAGGAGCCCGAGGAGAACCCCATGCTGGGCTACAGGGGATGCTCACGCTATGTCAGAGAACGCGATATCTTCAAACTCGAGATAGAGGCAATCAAGAGAGTAAGGGAAAAGTATAAGAATCTGTGGGTGATGATTCCCTTCGTGCGCACTGCAGCCGAAATGGCTAGAGTCAAGAACTTGCTGAGCGATGAGGGGTTGCGCCAGTCACGAGATTTCAAGATCTGGATGATGGTCGAGGTACCGTCAAATGTCTTTCTCATTGATAAGTTCCTCGATGTAGGAATCGATGGCATCTCCATCGGTTCCAATGACTTAACGCAGCTTATCCTGGGTATCGATCGAGATAGCCGGAAGCTAGCCGAGCAATTCGATGAACGAGATGAAGCAGTGCTTATGGCTCTTGAGAAGGTAATTAAAGCAACAGCTAGAAGAGGAGTCACCAGCTCTATCTGCGGACAAGCACCTTCGGTTTACCCTGAGCTCACAGAAAAGCTTGTGGAATGGGGGATCACCTCGGTTTCGGTGAACCCGGATGTGCTAGAAAAAACCAGGGGGATCATCGCTGCTGCAGAGCAGAGATTGGCCAAAACGACATAGCTAACGAAGGCTTTTATGATACACGGGGAGATCCGCCAGCGGCTGGAGGAGCGGGAGGAAAGCTTATCGCCCTATGCGGCGAAAAGCAGGCTGAGTCGTGGTAGAGCAAAGGCCGAGCCACCTTCGCCGATGCGCACTGAGTTCCAGCGAGACCGCGACCGCATCATCCACTCCAAAGCGTTTCGACGGCTAAAACACAAGACTCAGGTGTTCATTGCCCCACTCGGTGATCACTATGTCACAAGGCTCACCCACACCCTGGAAGTATCTCAGATAGCGCGCTCCATCGCCCGAGCTCTGAATCTGAATGAGGACCTGACTGAGGCCATCTCAATGGGCCATGACCTGGGCCATACCCCCTTTGGGCATGTGGGAGAAGAAGTGCTTAACGAGCTTTATCCTAAAGGGTTCAGACACAATGAGCAAAGCCTGAGGGTTGTCGATTGCCTGGAGAAAGATGGAAACGGCCTGAACTTGACCTGCGAGGTAAAAGAGGGTATCTTGAAACACTCCAAGAGTAGTAAGCAAGATATACTTGGTGATATGTGGGACCCTCCGACTACTTTGGAGGCTCAGATATGCAGAATCGCAGATTCGGTAGCTTATATCAACCACGACATCGGCGACGCTATAAGGGCCGGGCTTATTACCGAGGATGACCTGCCCCCATCAGCGATAGTTGTTCTGGGTAAGTCGCACTCAAAAAGGATTGACACTATGGTCTGTGATATCATTGACCAGTCGTGGTCGGCTACAGGGATAGACGATACCAAGAAAACCCCGATAATTACAATGAGCCCTGGGGTTCTAGAAGCAGCGAACAACCTACGTCAGTTCTTATTTCAGAGGGTATATGAAGTTCAAGTATCGAGGAAGGAAACAGAAAGGGCTATACAAGTCGTCCGCTTTTTATATTATTATTTTGTAAACAATCCTGATAAACTACCCAAAGAATTCGCAAGTAGCGATGAAGCGGAGCGTGGGGTAGTTGACTATATTGCCGGAATGACCGATAACTACGCCTTGAGTCTGGCCAGCGAATTGGGTGCCTTAACCTCTAACTATTAAGGTTCACAGAATGAGCACCATCGATGATATAAAGCAAAGGTTGGATATAGTAGACGTCATCAGCAGTTACCTCAAGCTGGAGAAAGCAGGGCGTAACTTTAAGGCGCTTTGTCCATTTCACCAGGAGAAGACGCCTTCATTCTTCATCTTCCCCGAGCGTCAGTCCTGGAGATGCTTTGGCTGCAGTGCCGGTGGCGATCTGTTCTCCTTCGTGATGAAAAAGGAAGGGGCTGACTTCGGCGAGACGCTTAAAATGCTCGCTGATAAAGCAGGAGTATCACTAGAGCGTAAAAAGGAGACGGTTGAGAGCAAGCTTACAGATAGGTTCTATCAGATAAATGAGACTGCAGCGCAATACTACCACGATTTGCTGCTTCACGCTCCGGCGGCTGAGGGGGCGCGTGATTATGTGATGAAGAAACGGGGTCTCAATTCCAAAACTATTGATGACTTCCAGTTAGGATTCAGCCCCGGGGAAGGCCTCAAAAAACATCTCTTAGAGAGAGGTTATAACGAGAAGGAACTGCTAGCGGTAAGACTACTGGGAGAAAAAGAGGGCAGGGTATATGACCTCTTTAGGCATCGGCTGATGTTCCCCATCCGAGACATCAAGGGAAGAGTTGTAGGCTTTGGTGCCCGGGCTTTGGACGATTCCCTGCCTAAGTATTTAAACTCACCGCAAACAGCGATTTTCGATAAGAGCAGCATTCTCTACGCTGTAGACCGCGCCAAAGGAGCTATTAAAGAAAAAGGGCTGGCGGTTATCGTTGAGGGTTATATGGATGTTATCACCGCTCACCAGTACGGCTTCACCAATGTAGTAGCCTCGATGGGCACTGCACTTACCGAGAAGCAGATAAAAGTCCTGAAGGGGTTGACGAGGAGACTAGCTTTTGCCCTCGACCCTGACGTTGCTGGCAATGCCGCAACCTTGCGTGCTATAGAGGTCGCTCGCCGCTCACTGGAACGAGAAGATCTGGAGATGCCTACATGGCTAGGAACCACTTCTAAGCTCAGAGCAGAGATGAAAATAATTCCCCTTCCCCAAGGCAAGGATCCCGATTTAGTGATTAGAGATGCCCCACAATCATGGCAACAACTGGTTGACAATGCTTTGCCTTTAATGGACCACCTCTTGACAGTAGCTGCATCAAAAGCGGATCTGACCAAGCCGGAGGAAAGGTCACGAGCAAGCGAACAACTCCTACCCTTGATCGCCGAGCTAGATGATGACATACAGCGCGAGTTATATTTGGGTAAGCTAGCTAGTTTATTGGGAGTTAGCGATAAAACGCTTGTAGGAATGGCAGCCCGTCTGCATCGCACTCGGAGTGAAAAGGCTTCCAAGACGCAAACCAAGCCTATTGCCCCTGCATATTTCGGCGACAAACTAGAGGAGTACTGCCTTTGCCTGTTGCTGCAGCATCCTGAGCTTAGGGATAAGGCTAAAGAGCTTGAGCCAGAACACTTCGAGCGCATTGAGAACAGGGAGATATTCATCGCCTGGCGCAACACCTTAAACTCTGAGGAATTACTATATATAATTGATAATATAGACCTTCAGGAGCATGCTAAAGCACTGCGTGGAAAAACTCTGCCTCCTGCAGGAGAGAGAGACTGGGAAAAGGCATTGGCTGATTGCATACGCCGCCTGGAGGAGAGGCGATTGATAAGCCTGAAAATCCAAGAGGAATCACTCCTTTCCGATGCCGAATCCGAGGGAAGGAGTCAAGATATAGCTGCCTTGCAGCAAAGAGGAGTGGAGATTAACTTGAAGCTGAAAGAGAACTTTGAAAACACAATGCAGATAACTTCCAGCCATAGAGAGGATCAATGAAAGACGAATCAAAAGAACTCGAAGAATTTCTTTATGAACAAGGTGATCTTTTACCAGAGGATATCTTTGTCTCTGGGGTAAAAACAGACGACATCTTCGCCTCTGTGCCCAAGCTTGAAGAAGAGGTAGAGCACGGAGATGACATCTTCGCTTCTGTGCCCAAGCTCACTGGGAAAATAGAGCATGAGGACGATGTCTTTGTACCCCTTGCCGAGGGCAAGTCTGAAGTGGCGGATGATTTAGGGATTTTACCTGAGGAACCCACTGAAGCTGATATCTGGGAGGCAGAGCCTGAAATTGAAGTGCTGGAGGAGACAGGGCTGGAACTTGAGGAGATGATCGATGACCCCGTAAGGATGTACCTTCGCGAGATGGGGCGGGTTTCCTTGCTTAGCGCTAGAGAAGAAAAGCTTCTGGCGAGAAGGATGGAAGAGGGCAAATACATCAAAAGGATTGAAGGGGAGTGGCTAAACAAGAACGGACAGTTACCTTCTACTACCGATATTGCAATCGCCCTGTTAACCAGACTAGGTCAGGCTTCTAATTTCGTAACTGCTCTGCAAGAAGAGTTGAACCTGCCGCGGTCGCCCAGCGTGAGTCAGCTAGTTTCCGATCCAAAATTACGGAATGCTATAGATAACGAGATCCAGCAGCAACTAGCGAAAGCAGTGGGGGAGAAAACTGCTACTGACCCAGGCGAAATAGAACGAGCCCTGAAGGATTTTTCGCTCCTTATCGCTATTATACCAACGGGCCTGCTCCGCCTCATTGGCGATAAATGTTCATTCCTCGAACTGAACAGCCTGCTCTCTAAGCCAGAGTTTCGCAAAACCATCGAACCCCTGGAGCCCCGACTGCGAGAGCATTGGGAGCATGTAAAGGAAGAAGGCGCTAAAGCACAACGACACCTGATTGAAGCCAACCTTCGCCTTGTGGTCAGCATAGCTAAAAAATACATCGGGAGGGGTATGTCCCTCCTCGACCTCATTCAAGAGGGCAATATAGGGCTAATTCGAGCAGTAGAGAAATTCGACTACCGAAAAGGGTACAAGTTTAGCACCTATGCCACCTGGTGGATCCGCCAGGCTATCACCAGAGATATAGCTGACAAAGCCCGCACCATTCGCATACCAGTTCATATGGTAGAGACTATAAACAAACTTATCCGAACAAGTAGGCGCTTATCACAAGAATATGGTCGTGAGCCGACCTCAGAGGAAATCGCCAGGGGAATGGGTATCTTCCCTGAAAAAGTAAGGGAGATTATTAAAATATCTCAGGAACCGGTGTCGTTGGAAATGCCTATCGGGGAAGAGGAAGATAGCCACCTGGGTGACTTTATCGAGGACCGCTCCACCATGCCCCCAGTCGAAGCTGCTTCCCTTAACTTGCTCAAAGATCAAGTCGAGGAAGTGCTCTCCACTCTTACCCCACGAGAGCGTCGTGTGCTTCAACTGAGATTCGGCCTTGAAGATGGGCGCAGTCGCACCCTCGAAGAAGTCGGGAAAGAATTCGGCGTTACCAGGGAGCGTATACGCCAGATCGAAGCTAAAGCGCTTCGTAAGCTACGCCACCCCAGCAGATCAAAGAAGCTGAAAGATTACCTGGAGTAAAGTGAACTTTCCTCTTTTAAACACCGACCAGCAAGACACCAAAAACGAAACCGCACTTGCTAGCGATAGCGGTTACTATGCACTGCTCCGCTCAATATCGGCTCGTTAACATAGATATCACCATTTCGGATCTTTATGTTAAAGCCACATTCGGGATTGGTACAAACCCAGACTTTGTAGTGGATGGGTGCCCCTTGGCTTCCAAAATCCGATAGAGGCACCAAGTCGCCAGTATTGCATTTCTGGCATTTGGGGAAAACGATGTTCTCCACTAGAGCCACCTCCCGCCATAGAATGACATTCACAGTATATACCAAGCGGAGGTTTTTGACAAGCCGCCGCAGATAGCTAAAGGCTCGATCAGTAATAGCTCAATTTAGGCACAAAACAATAGGAAAGCCGAGGCAATTGCCTCGGCTTTCCCCTTTATCTATTCTCTATCTATACTGAATCGCTTCTACTTCTCCGCCGCTCCAAACCCGCTCTCGCCACCATCTTCATCTGCAAAAGCGACAACGTCACCGAGCTGAGTCGCATCCTCCCGCAAGGGTTCTTCTCCCTCCCATTCACCAGCCTCCTCATCAAAAGCTTCCTCCTCATCCTCTAGCTCATATCTAAGCACGGTGTTCTTGACATATGGTCTGAAGTCATCAGTAACTCGCGCCGGGAATGAAGGACGCCCTGCCTGGCTGGGATGCTGGTAAATCTCTTTAATCATCACCTTGCCCTTATCCTCTGAGATGCGAGCAATAGCTGCCGTATACCTATTGCCGCCTTCCATTAACTTAATAAGACGCAGTCCTAGCTTAGGTTCAATCTCACCAATATATTCGCCGTCTCCGCTCTCCACAATCAGCCTTTGTCTCTTAGCCTTAAGATAGACGGGATCACCGGCAGCCAATTTCGCCAGCACTCCCCTGGGAGCGATTTGATGAAGATTAGTCACCTCCGTCTTACCCGTCTCCTCAATGAAAAGGTGAGCGCTAACCTGCTTCCCCCCTTTTTGACCAGGCCCAGTTTCACTAAGATGTGACAATCGGTCGAGATTCTTCTTAGCGATACTATTAGCGGGCTCAATCTCAAGGGCACGTCTATAAGCTTCCTTGGCCTCGGCATATTTCCCCATCTGGGTTAATGCTTTGCCCAGTCGATTGTAGGCATCAGCATCATCAGGGAACATCTCAATTATACTTTTGTTGACGGCAGCAGCCTCTTCCCACCGGCTTTGCATAGCCAAGGCGATAGCCTCATTCGTACGATGCCGTCTCAGTTTGGCCTTTTCACTTAACTGATAGTATACCATCGCTACCTCAATAAAATCTCGGACTTCTTTTAACCTGGCGGATTTTAACCTCTTTCCACAATATTTTCAAGACCTAAAAGTCCCATTTTTTGAGCAATTTCCTTATTTATCTTAACCTTACCCACCAGGTTTGACAAATCGAGGCATTATGCTATCATAGCCTATTAAAAGGGCATCTCAGCAAGTAGTTAGTCACACCCTATCATTCATCAGGTAAAAAATGAATATTATTACAATTTTACTCTTTGCCCTCGTACTCGTAGTACTGGTCATCAGTGGTCTTTGGGAATTACTCTTCCTTACCTTCTTTATCTACGCCGTGAGCCACCTTTACCCCTGGCTGCGAAAAATTGCGGCGTGGGCAGCCCGACCCGAGAACTTGCAACCCTTGATTCTCTTGGCTGTGCTATTGATTATCCTTGCTTCTGTATTACTTCATGCTACATTGCTTTTGCTGCTGATCGTTTTCCCCATCCTCCTTTTTCCCTCCTATCGATCTGGGTATACTGGTATTGGAGCTCAGGTTTATCGGATGGATTTATGACAAGTGGAGAGGCCTGCTCGTCAGCATTTATACCGCCATACGGTTACAGATTATAAAGTTCAAGATAAAGGTCGATGTGCAGAAGGAAACAGACTGGAAGATCAAATTTGCAGAGATGAAGAACAAGTTATCAGAAGAGGCCAAGCAGGCCCGCCGAAAATATCAAGGAGGAAATAGCAGATATGAGCTGGAGAGATAGATTGCTGATGAAGATGATGGGCAACAAGGTAGTGATCAAGATAATGAGCATCCCAATCGTGATGACGATACTGACAAAGGAGACTCAAGCCTTTATGTGGGTTATATCTTTGTTCAGCAGAAAGAAAAAGGAAACACAGCCTGACCAGAGTCAACCCTCCGATTCTGGGAATGTCACTCCGAGTTAGCTGTAGGCTGAATATCCAAAACTGGGCTTGCGCAGCTTTTCAAACTGCTTAGCCTGAATTGAACACCTTCCCCCTACGCACGGATTATGATTTCGTGCTTTTCTATGATTGCCCTTCGCTCCCTGCCCACCCATTATTGCGCTATTCTGTAGTAAAATAGTCATGAGAAATCCGATCCTTGAAAAAACAAACTGACTAAGAGTAATGGCTAACAGGAATCAGAGACACCGTAGAGAAAAGAGCAATATCGAAAGTAAAAAGGCACTTGCAGGAGTCAAGGTGCTGGAGTATGCCGAGTTTGTGGCTGCCCCTTACTGCGCCAAGCTGCTGGCCGACCTTGGTGCCGAGCTAATAAAGATCGAGAAGCCGAGTGAAGGCGATAGAGCCAGAAGATGGGGGCCTTCCCCAGGTGATATGCCTCACTACGATTTGAAATGGGGAATCCCGGCTCAAAGGATTAACCCACTCTCTGGATTTTGCCTGTCTTCGCTGATTTGTATGCAGCCAAGGCCAGTTTCAACGCAGCTTTGCCATCCTCACCAGTCACTTCGGGTTGCCTGTCCTGCAAAATGCAATCTACGAAGTGCTCCACTTCCTTTTTGAACGATATTTCATAATAGCCCGGGAAAGGGGCATGCTCCACCCGAGGCCTCACCCACCTGCCTGCCTTCTGGGAATAGTACATCAGGGGACGCTTCCAGGAATGCTCTTCAATGATGGTTCCCTCTGTCCCATAGAGCTCGAGCCTGTTTGTCGGTTCATGAACAACCGAGGAAGTTACGAATACTTCACCCAGTGCTCCATTGGCGAACTCAAGCAGAATCACAGCATTATCATCGATATCGGTTTGCAGCGAGCAAACTAACTTTCTGGCCACCGCAAACACGCTCTCGACTTCGCCCACTATCCACCTTAAGACGTTAAATTTATGTACACCCATGTCTAACAGGGCTCCCATTGCCTCAGGCCTTGCCTTCCAACCTCCGGGATCGGTAGGCACATCATTACAAAGCTCATAGGCTCTGGCCGCAAAAATGCGTCCGATTTTGCCCTGATTCACCAGTTCCTTGGCCAGGCGATGCGCAGGAGTAAACCTATGATTTTCTGCCACCATCAGTTTCACACCAGCTTTGCGTGCTGCCCCAATTATCCTGTCGGCATCCTCCAAGGTGGTAGAGATGGGTTTCTCCACCAGGACATGTTTTCCAGCCTCAGCCGCCGCCACCGTCGCCTCAGCGTGGAGCCAATGAGGAAGGCATACATCTACAGCTTCTATATCGTTGCGAGCAATGAGTTCATGATAATCCGTGTATGCTTTACCTCCATAAACCGAGACGGCCGTTTTGAGAGCTTTCTCATTCCTATCACATATGGCCACAATCCTTGCTTTATCCGGAATCGCAGCATAGGAAGCTGCATGTAAGGAGCCCGCGACTCCCAGGCCTATTATGCCAACACCGATTTTTCTCACCAGATCGCCTCCTGCATAAATTCTTTCATTTAACCAATAAAGTCCTGTCAAGAGTCGATATTCTTTGGCATCCCGACTGATTGACCAAATAGGTGTCCTCCATGCCGATAAGCCTGTAGGGATCAAAGGGCGCCCAAATTTCAAGATCGAAGACCATGCCGGGCTGAAAAACTATCTCAGATGGCCCAGTCATGGGACTGAAGAAATAGAATTCCTCCGTTTGTAAACCGAGGCCGTGGCAGGTTATAAAAAATGGCAACTCCTGGCCCGTCCTTTCGTAAGCCTGTTGTCCTATTCTACTTACTTCTGTTGCGCTTACGCCAGGCACAATGGCATCGGCACATTTCTGCTGCACATCCACTATTTGAGCGATGATCTTCTTTGCCCCTGAGGGAATTTTACCCAAGGCGACATGCCGGCTGACATCGGAGCAATATCCTTTGTAAATTGCCCCTACATCAAAACGGGCCAGCTCATTTTTCTTCATCTTAACACCCGTTCCGGGTGCCTCCGGGTCACTCGACCCCAGACTCATAGTTATATGGTCCCACCCAAAAGCCCCTTCCTTCACCACCGTGCTCTTGGCCACTTTCAGAAGCTCTATATCGGTTACACCCTCCCTGAGCTGTTCAAACATAGCCAGTATCGCTTTTTCGGCTATGATAGTTGCTTTTCTTATTCGATCGATCTCTTCAGGAGATTTGATGAGCCTCATCTCCAGAAAGATATCATCTATAGTTTTAAAAATAGCCTTTGGAAAGGCCTTTTTGAGACCCTCAAATTGGTAGAAAGGCATAGCGCTCTCCACCCCTATGGTTGGCTTGGAAAGCTTAGCTTCCTCCATTAGGGAAATTACAGCGTTTACGGCGTCCCCCCTGGTCATAATCCCCCGAAAGTCCTTTACCCAGGTCAGAGCAGGATCAAATAATCCCCAGGCAATAACACTTTCCTCGCCATTTTGTCGTATCACTACTATTGTGGGGTATTGATTGGAAAGAACGAATAGTATGGGATTATTTTCCATATGCCTTACTGGTAAGCCACAGGTGTAGAATACGTTCTCCGGGGACGAAGTGACTATGAAATCGATACTCCTTCTCTGCATCACCTCCGAGATCTTCTTTTTGTCAAAACCTACAGGTTCCATACTATGACTCCTTTCTTGAGACTTTTATTTGGGCTGACATTGCTCACCACATTGAGCATTTCAAAGAAATATGCTAGCATACCCGACATACAAGGAAAAGATAATTGACTAACTTATAACAAGTTCCGAATGATTCGTCAACTTCACTACGACATAAAGGGGAAGGATGAAAAGTGCTAAAGGGCTTGCTAAAGGGAAACTTATTGTCACCGTGACCCTGGCTAACCCCTGGATATATCCCGAAGCAAATAACTACCCCCAAACTCTGGAAGAGATCGCGGGAATGGCGTGTAGATGCTGTGAAGAGGGCGCCAGCATCGCACACATTCATGCGCCCAAAGGCGCATGTTCTAGAACTATCGAGTTGATCAGGGAGAGGTGCGATATCATTGTGCAGATAGGCATGTCCAGCGAGCCTTTAGAGGAGCGACGTGAGGTCTTTGAAGCGAAACCCGACATGATGTCCATAATTTTGAACCATCATGATGAGTATTTTCACCAGATCGAGGTAAACCGGTTACACCCTCGTAACGAATTGGAAGAATACTGCAAGCTATGCCAGGAAACTGGCATCAAGCCTGAATTTGAAGTCTGGCACTATGGGTCCATATGGAACTTGAACTATCTCATTGAAAGAAATCTGGTGGGAAGGCCCTACTTCCTTACCCAATTTTTTGACTGGCCTGGAGGCACCTGGTCGCCTGCCACGCCCGACGAGTTCTTTCACCGGATGAGATATCTTCCTCCAAATTGCCTATGTTCCACCAGCGTAATGGGGCCAAAGCAAAACCTGATATTGCCCCTTGCCATCGCCACAGGGTACCACATGAGGATAGGTACAGAGGACTACCCTTATATTAAGAAAGGGATATTGGCAAAGGACAACGCCGAGCTGGTCAGGAAGATAGTGAATATCAGCAGAGGGATGGGCAGAGAGGTTGCCACTCCTGCAGAGGCAAGGAAGATGATAGGTATAGGCTAACCTGTTTTATCCAGCTGCCCAGCCGGCATCCACCAGCAGGTCGATCCCTGTGATATAGGACGCCTTATCCGAGGACAGAAATGCTATAGCATGAGCGATTTCTTCAGGGGAAGCCCATCTTCTCAGTGCCCCGATATCCGACCTCTCCTTGCGAATAACATCTATTGATACTCCTCGCCTCTTTGCTTCGATCTCAACATCGCCCAAAAGCATTGAGGTTTCCACAGAGCCAGGACTGATACTGTTGACCCTGATGCCCAAAGGAGCCAGCTCCCAGGCGAGTGCTCTGGTTAAGGAAATTATCGCCCCTTTGGTCCCACCGTAAATGGCATGATCGATCTGGCCTACATGCCCGGATATAGAGGCGATGTTGACGATAGAACCGCCCCTTTTCATATGCGGCACCACATATTTGGTGCAGAGAAACACACTTTTGTAGTTCGTGTTGACCACTCTTTCAAAATCCTCTTCTGTAGTCTCTGTCAGCGGCTTGACCAACACTATGCCGGCGTTATTGACCAAAACATCTATCCCTCCAAAGTGGGCCAAAATCTTTTGAACCATGTTCTCCACATCGAAAGCTTTGGAAACATCTGTGCGCACAAAAAAGGCTTCTCCCTTTCCCTTTTGTATAAGTTTGATCGTTTCCCTTCCTCCACCATCGTTTATGTCAGCCACTGCCACTTTGGCGCCCTCTTTAGCAAATAAAATCGCAGTGGCACGTCCAATTCCAGATGCTGCCCCAGTGATTATGGCTGCTTTACCGCTAAGGATACCTTTTGCTGCCATTTAAAAACCTCCTTATATCTGAATATCTGATATGGGCAATCCGATATAATAGCACGATCCCATCCAGCTATTGAGAAACCCCGGCTATTTGTGGATCGGTGTAGTATCCACCTTCGTAAGAATGAGCAACGCTATTAACAATGAGAAAGGAGCTATTATCCACATCACTCTATAGTCGTTACCTAAAGCTGCAATAATTGCCCCCACTATAAATGAAGCGAGCATCATGGGCAAGGCCATAAAGATAGTTCCGATACCCAAAAGCTCCCCTTCCTTGCCCGGTGGTAATAGGTCTGTCTGTATAGCATAACCGCAAACAGTGATTGCTCCAAACGTAATACCACTCATGACCATTATGGGGTAAGCTTGAACGACGTCGGTAACAAACCAGGCAAAAGGCATGCTGCAAATTCCGAGCAGCATGCCGAGAATTAGGACCTTCTTTTTGTTGCCGATCTTATCAGCGAAGATGCCTAAAGGGGCAGCGCAGAGAACCATAATTATGCTAAAGATGCCCATCAGGATCAGCGAAGCGCCTTCCTCCATATGGAGATATTCAGTGGCATAAAGCACAAAGAAAGTGGAGAATGTCCCCATGGCAAACCAGTAGAAATTGGTCACAAGGGCAAATTTGGCAAATTCTTTCGCCTCGAAGAAATCCTTTATCATCTCACGGAACTTCACCTTCTTTTCTTCCTCGATCTCAACGCCTTTTCTTCTAACCAGCTCTCTTTCCTTTATTCCGAAAGCAGTAATTGTGCCCGTAACAAGAATTAGCACGGCGAAAAGATAAAAAGCATAGGCGGGATTTATATCCCAGAGAACGCCGCTAACACCCATTGCTACAATTGCCCCCACTATGTTGAAAGCTTGCATAGCACCGCTGGCTTTTCCTCTCTCTTCTGGCTTCGTAATGTCAGGCATCAGTGCCCAATATGGTGCATTCCAGATATTGTAAAAAAGGGCGGTGATGATAAAACCAGCAATAAGAAATAGTATTGCCCATTCCGGGGCAAAGCCGCTATAAATCCTGTATTTGGCATAAACTGTCTGACCCTGTTCGTAGTTTGATACCACCAAGGTCTTTGTATTGCTATAGGGCTCCCACTCTGCCTCTTCAAAATCTTTATCTAAAGTTATCTTCATCTCTTTAATATTCACATCTTTATAGCTGCCCAATAATAGATTCACAGCATACTTGCCTTCCTCGCCTGGGACCACATCGGTTACTTTTACAAAGTACTCCTCATTAACTCCTTCACTGCTTACTCCTACTGTACCCCCTCCCACAAAAAATGCCATGAAAAGCATCGCTATTGCTGTGAGGGGAACAAAAACCATCAGGTATGGCACTCTTCTTCCAAATCTGGTACGGGTATTGTCACTGAGTATTCCTATTACCGGGGGAAGTATCACTCCAAAAAACCAACCTATTCCAATAACTATTCCAATCAGGAGCGTAGAACTGGTATGCAGTTTGAGTGCAAGCTGTCCAACACCAGTGCTTAATGCAATTACTACGCCTACTGCGAAGCCTCCTGAGCCCAAGCACAAAATCTGTTTCAAGTTAAGCATTCAATTGTCCTCCAGGGATTTATTTGGGATTTGAGTCGCTGATTGCATTAAGTTAAGGTGTCCAAACTAATTGTATACCGGGGGATTGGAGAACACAATCAATATGTTTTCGGTGATCTCCTCGGTATGCCTTCCCCTGAAATAGACTACTTATTGCGGAGAAAATTATCTATTGAAACCTCCAGACTGATATGTTTTCGTGGTTGGAAAAACGAACTTTTGTGGTTATAATAGGGTCGTAGGTAGGAGGGATCGCATAGTGGTCTAGTGCGGCCGCCTGCTAAGCGGTTAGGGGGGGAAACCTCCCTCATGGGTTCGAATCCCATTCCCTCCGCCAGTTTGTTAAAATCTTCTGCTCGTCATTGAACTTTCTCCTCCCCTTTCTCTCTCAAAGTGAAAACCTTCTTCTCTCAGGCAGTGAGTATTAAGACGAATGGAAAAATGGCGAAAAGAATTACGTGTTGACCCAATACCGAGCCTTATTTCTGCAAAGATTCTAAAGCGGTATATCAATGGTCTCCTGGACCTTATCAATTTGCAAGGTCAATTTCCTTAACACAACAACATCTTGAGGCAGAGGATCATTACCCCCCGTTGCAGAACCTCTCATGATACGCTCCACCTTGAACTTTCCTTGTATCAAGCTATTCAACCCTGCCATATTTATAGCTATACCTGATTCAGGTAATGCTGTGTTGCTCGTAAACCAGCTGTAGCTTGTTGGCAACGGTGTGGGAAATTTAAACAAGCTGACGAGAAACGGATTATACTTAAATATAAAACCGGGCTGTTTCCTTGGTTCCTCAACAATGTGGCAGGTTAAGATAGCTAAAGCGTTGGGTTTTAGGATATCATGTATTTTCTTGATATACCCGAAGGCATCCGCTTCCCGCAGATGAGTAAAAACAGAGATTGCTATTACGACATCAATGGACTCGGCAATAACAGGCCAGTCTTCCCCATAAGATTTACTGCCAGCGACAGCGCTTTGTTGTTGCGGAGAATAAAGAGGATTGTAATCTTTTGAAACATGGAATTTAACTCTTGGCAATTGAGAATATTTACGCCTGCAATAATTAATGTAGTCCTCTTGTATATCTATTCCCAAGTACCCACCTTCCGGATGAGTAAAGAATACACTTACTGGAGCTAGTTTCCCATGGCCACAGCCAAAATCAACTATCTTTAAAGACTCATTTTTAGTGCAGCACTTTATCAGGGCTGCAAAAAATCCTTGTTGATAAACCCAGTTAGTATAGTTGTCTCCCACCTCCCCCCAAATCTCATTGGGAACATTGTCAATCAAAAACTCAGCCTCGGGCCAAGCCCTTGCCTTTTCCACTCTCTTGAAAATTCTGCAACCGAAAGCATAGCAAGCATGATTAAGTGCCACTAGAGTGTTAGAAAACATGTGCCCTGCCCTACCCTTCAGTGCTCCAATCGTCTTGGGATATACCGACCATCACAGAATGTTAGGCTACAACTTCAGTTATTGTCAACTCAATCAAGTGCTTGATGAATCATCATTTGTCTCGGTCTGGGATAAAGGACGTTCGATTGCAGTAATGTCAGAATAAGCTGTTTCTTAGTTCTGAGAGCGAAAGCATATCTGATATAATAAGGAAGAATTATATTCAAAGAGCAAAAGGGATATCATGGCGTATTACCATATATGGACCATAGGCTGCCAGATGAACCAAGCTGACTCTGAGCAACTGGCAGCCAGCCTTGAGAGGTTGGGCTACCAGTCTGCTCATGACATAGAGAAGGCCAACCTCATAGTGCTCAACAGTTGCGTGGTGCGACAAAGCGCCGAGAACCGTGTTCTCGGTAAGCTGGATTCGCTGAAAGAGCTTAAGAGGCTCAGCCCGGATACTGTAGTAGCCATTGCCGGTTGTATGGTCGACTCGGAGGTTGACCAACTGAAACACCGTTTCCCCCATGTTGACCTCTTCCTGAAGCCAGGGCAATTTAACGAGCTTCTGGAACTGGCAAAAGCACGGGCTCCGGAGGCATCAGACAGCTTCACGGCCCCCACACTTTCACCAACAGCGTTCGTAACCATCATCGAGGGCTGTGATAACTTCTGCTCATACTGCATCGTCCCCTACCGGCGGGGAAGGGAGAAAAGCCACCCCATTGCTGAGTTGCGCTGCCAAGTAGAGCGCCTTGTGGAGCGGGGAGCGAAAGAGATCACCCTGCTAGGGCAAAATGTTGATTCTTACGGGCATGATCTCCCTAATAAGCCCGGCTTAGCTGATTTATTGCAGGAACTGAACTCCATCGAGCGGTTAACACGGATTCGCTTTTTGACCTCCCACCCCAAGGATATGAGCCGGAAGCTTATCCAGGCTGTGGCCTCGCTGGAAAAGGTTTGTGAGCACATCAGCCTCCCGGTTCAAGGTGGCGACGATGAAATCCTACGAGCAATGGGGCGAGGCTACACCGTGCAGTCTTATCGGGAGTTGGTCGAACAAATACGCTTTGCCATCCCCACCGTCGCTCTTGCTACCGATATCATCGTAGGCTTTCCCGGGGAAACCGAGGGGCAGTTCCAAAGAACTATCGATCTTCTCTCCGACCTCAGATTCGATACCGTTCATATCGCCGCCTACTCAGCGCGGCCTGGCACGCTGGCAGCGAAAAGGCTTAAGGACAATGTCTCCCTCTCCGAAAAGCGGAGGCGGCTGCAAGAGGTTGAGGAATTACAGAGCAAAATAGCCTCAGAGATCAATGCCCGACTCTTGGGCCATACCCTGGAAGTCCTAGTTGAAGGGAAGAAGAAGGCGAAATGGTATGGCCGCACCAGGACAGATAAGCTGGTATTCTTCGAGAAGGACGATGATTGCCCCGGTCAGCTAGTTAATATTGAAGTTAACAAAACAAGCCCCTGGGCACTCCAGGGGCTGCCCAAGACCGAGCATATTAAAGGTCTAGCCCAAAGGTAAATCTATCTTGTACCTCTTTAGCATATCCTCTATTGCTGCTGCCGACTTCTCATCTGGTGGTGTAAGAGGCAAACGTGGCTTACCCACCTTAAATCCCACGCAGTTCAAGGCGTATTTAATAGGCATAGGATTAGCCACAATAAAGAGGACATTCATTAAAGGCAATAGATTGCGATGGATGGCAGCGGCCTTAGCTGCCTTGCCGCTGACTGCCTTCGAGATCATATCGCTCATCTGAATCCCTACTAGATGAGAAGTGACACAGATAACCCCATAGCCACCTATAGAAAGCATGGGGAAAGTATCGCTGTCGTTGCCGCTGTAGAGCAAAAAACCCTTCTTTGCCCCATCGAGTATCTTGGCCATATGCACGAAATCGCCATTAGCTTCCTTCAACCCCACGATATTATCGACCCTGCTCAACTCGATAACCGTTTCCGCTGTGAGACTGGTAATGGTGCGACTGGGCACATTGTATAGAATACAGGGAAGTGAGGTACTACCTGCAATTGCCTTAAAATGCTCCTTTAGCCCCTGTTGAGTCGGCTTATTGTAATATGGCACTACTAACAGTGCAGCATCAACGCCGATCTTCTCCGCTTCCCTGGTAAGCTCTATGCTTTCCTTAGTATTGTAGTTTCCAGTGCCGGCCACCACTGCTCCTCTATCGCCTACTGCCGACTTCACCTCGGCTAAAAGACGCAGCTTCTCCTCTTTACTGAGAGTCGGCGACTCACCGGTGGTCCCTGAAACAACCAGCCCGTCACTACCTGAGTTAAGCAGTGCCAGGGCCAGCCTTTTCGCCTGCTTATAATCTACATCTCCCTTGCCATCGAAAGGAGTAACCATTGCAGTGAGAAGACGACCTAATTCCTCCAATTGCCACCTCCTTGAAATCGCTTATATCCACCCTTTAGAGATAAGGTGCTAGCAATTTGGACTGCATTAAGAGCAACGCCTTTGCGAACGGAGAACAGGGCGATATCTACCGGATCGAACGAATGGGTCGTAAGCTCCTTAAGCTCGATCTCTCGATGATTGATAAACAGCTTCTTCCCTACTGATCTATCGGAAGCGAAAAAAATGGACTGAGGATAATGGGAAATCCCTCTGCTCCAGGATTTTGATAAACTCCTGGCCTACTAGACCAGTAGCCCCGACGATAGCAACACGGTACTTCCTTATTAGCAATGTTCCCCCTAAAGGCCCAGAAGCTTATCAAGACCAAAAACTGCCTCCTTAAGTTCGGCTGCCTTCTTAATCGCTAAGGTGACCCCGGGCATAAAGGCCTCCCGGTTTATCTGGTCCAAGCGTATCCTTAGCGTCTGCCCCGCTGCGCCCAAAATAACTTCTTGGTGTGCAAGCAGCCCTGGCATTCGCACGCTGTGTAGCGCTACCCCTCCCAAATCACCACCACGACTGCCGGCAATGCTCTCTTTTTTAGCAGAGACATGAACAAAGTTGCTGCCCCTGGCTTGAACCATATCCCTTGCCGTAGCCAGGGCGGTTCCAGAGGGAGCATCTAGTTTCTGCTCGTGGTGCATCTCGATGATCTCAGCATAATCGAAAAACCTAGCCGATACTTTTGCCAAGTGCATCATCACCACTGCTGCTATGGTAAAGTTGGGGGCAACTACCGCCCCCACCCCCTTTTTCTTGCACAGGCTTTTAATCTCGTTTAGGTCTGCATCAGACAACCCTGTAGTTCCAATAACAAGGGCAACACCATGTTTTACCGCAGTTCGCACCGCAGGCATCGTGGCCTCGGCAGTAGTGAAGTCCACCAGAACATCAGGATGACAACTATGAAGAACTGATTCTAAATCTTTGGACAATGGAAGCGAGCTTGACCCATCAGGCAATAGGATTTCTTTTTTCGCCGCCTTTGTATCTACACCAGCTACTACCTCAAGCTTGGGATCACGACATACGGCGCTGAGCACCTCTTGCCCCATCTTCCCCAACACACCATGCACCAAAACCTTTACCCGCCGCTCCATTTGCTCCTCGATTCATCCCTGCTTGTAGCAGCCCACCTGCTAACAGGCGGCCTTTTCGGGGGGGAACGCCCCCAAGTGGTCTTCTGCCTTCATGCCCGCTACCCTCGTTGGTGGCGATGAGGTGGCCGGGATTCTGTATGCTTTTTGAAGGGGTAATCCGAGGACTCCTTCTGCTCAGTGCCCGCTTGGGCACCTGGTACCTGGGACATCTTTTGAAGCACCGCACGGCGGGAAAGGTTTATCCTGCCAAGACGGTCGATTTCAGTGACCATAACCATCACTTCGTCACCCACCTTAACCACATCTTCAACGCTGGGTGCCTGATAGTCGGCCAACTCGCTCAGATGCACCAATCCCTCCTTGCCTGGGAGGATTTCGACAAAGGCACCGAAACTGGTTACACGAGTTACACGCCCATTGTACATCCCACCAACCTCAACATCCCGGGTCAGTTCCTCGATAATCTTTATCGCTTTTTTAGTTGCATCCTCATCAGGTGAGCCAATAAGGATAGTGCCATCGTTCGAAATATCAATAGTAACCTTGGCTTCACTCATTATCGACCTTATCGTCTTGCCTCCAGAGCCAATTACAGTGCGGATTTTTTCAGGATCAATGGTTATTTTGGTAAGCCGAGGTGCGTATTTGCTTAGCTCCGGTCGGCTAGTACCAATGGTCTCTTTCATCCGCTCCAGGATGAACAGGCGAGCATTTCTTGCCTGGATCAGCCCTTTCTCCATAATATCATAGTCTACGTTCTTCACCTTAAGGTCCAACTGGAGCGCCGTTACTCCTTCGGCAGTTCCTGCCACCTTAAAGTCCATATCGCCCAGAGCATCCTCCAAGCCCTCGATGTCGGTAAGTATGGCATACTTTCCGTCTGCTCCCATCACTAGCCCCATGGCTATCCCAGCCACAGGTGCCTTGATAGGTACGCCAGCGTCCATTAAGGACAAGGTACTGCCACATACACTGGCCATGGAAGTACTGCCATTGGAACTAAGCACCTCGGAGACCAGACGAATAGTGTAGGGGAAATCCGTCTCGCTAGGAAGCACAGGCACTAAGGCCCGTTCTGCTAGTGCCCCGTGTCCGATCTCACGGCGCCCTGGCCCGCCCATACGCTTAACCTCGCCGGTACTAAACGGCGGGAAGTTATAGTGGTGCATATAGCGTCTACTTTCCTCCTGCCCAATCCCATCGATCTTCTGCTCCTCGCCCGGAGAACCAAGTGTAGCAATAGTCAGCACTTGGGTCTGTCCCCTGATGAACAATCCCGAGCCGTGAGTGCGAGGGAAACGCCCAACCTCACATTTAATTGGGCGAATATCGGTTACGCCGCGGCCGTCTGGGCGGATACCCTTTTCCAAGATGAGAGACCTCACTGCCTCCTTCAACCCTGAATTAAAGGCAGCGCTGATCTCCTGGGAAGAGTAGCTGCTTCCTAATTTTTCTAAAATCTCTTCCTTGAGCTTGGCCAGAACCACTTCTCTATCTGCTCGATCCTTCCAGATAAGCCCCTGACCTATCTTATCTCGGATAATGCTAGAAACCGTTACCTGCAGTTCTGGGCTTAGCTCTTTCCCCTTAAACTCCACTTTGGGTTTGCCACAAGCCTGGATAAGCTGCTCCTGGAGCTTGATTACCTCCAGATTTGCTTCCTGCCCAAACTTGAGAGCTCCGAGAAGAATATCCTCAGCCACCTCTTTCGCGCCTGCCTCCACCATTATCACTCCATCCTTGGTTCCCGCTACAACCAAATCCAGCCTGCTTTGATTAAGCTGCGTGAAGGTAGGATTGAGCACATATCCGTCATCTATATAACCAACGCGGGCAGCAGCCACTGGCCCCCCAAACGGGATTTTGGAGATGCCCAGAGCTGCAGAGGCACCGCAGCTAGCTAAAATATCAGGAGGGTTCTCCTGGTCCGCAGAAAGAACAGTTACCATAACTTGAACATCGTTGCGCAGGCTCTTGGAAAAAAGCGGCCGCAAAAGTCTATCGGTGAGCCTGCTTGTTAGCACAGCCTCTTGGCTGGGCCGACCTTCCCTCCTGAAAAAACTGCCGGGGATCTTCCCCGCAGCATAAAGCCTCTCCTCATAATCTACAGTAAGCGGCAGGAAATCTTGCCCTTCTCTAGGTTCGGCGCTGATGCACGCAGTAACCAAAACCACAGTCTCACCGTAAGTAACTGTGACTGCGCCGTTAGCCTGCTCGGCCAGTGCTCCTGTTTCGATGACCAGGGGCTTCCCCCCGATCTCTCTTTGGAAAGAATATGCCATCAGAATTTAACCTCCCTACTATTGCCCCACTAGAAAATTCTCCTACTTGCGGAGACCAAGCCTTGCTATCAACTGCCGATAGCGCTTCACATCATTATTACTGAGGTATGTCAAGAGACGGCGCCGCTGACCCACCAGCTTCAAGAGACCTCTCCGGGAGTGATGGTCATGCTCATGAACCTTTAAGTGTTCGGTCATCTGATTTATCCGTTCGGTGAGCAGGGCAACCTGAACCTCAGCTGAGCCACTGTCCTTTTCATGAAGCTGATATTGGCGGACGGTAGCAAGTTTCTTTTCTCTCTCTATCATATAATCACCCCATTTTATCCAACAGGCTAGTTATTATAACATAGCTCATAAGCCCTGTAAATTAGAATAGGAGTTAGGAGCTACACTATTGCACATCGAATGCTGAGACTCTAAGCATATGCCGATTGGTCTATAGTGGGACCGGTAAATAGTAGCGGCTCTTGCCATGCAGCTAAGAACACAGCCCATGAGGACTAAGTCACTAAAGCTATACAGGAGCGGAAGAGACCATTCCTAGTCTCTAGCCACTCCTGTGAGTTGCTAACTCCACTAGTTAATAAAACTGGATAATTGCTGACCGCTCTTAAGTAACTCGCTTGGTTACCATCTCTATAGACTGTGCCAGTATCCAAGCCCTGCGCTCTTTCATAAGCACATAGAGGGCTATGGCTTCATTGCACTCCGTGCAATTAGTCTCCGTGACGCCGTTAAAGTCCTGCGTGCATGTTGTCATGATGGTTCCAGTAGCACACATGGGACACCTGGCTATCAGGTGATGACGGTTAACACAATCGTAGCAAACTACCTTCGGCAATTTCTCAGGGCTCATTATTCCTCTACCTCCTCATGTTCATTCTTGCTTGCAGGAATATTATAAAATTCAGGCCGATCACTGTAGTACTGCAATACTACCTATATGTATATGGCCGTGGCAGGGCATGTCAGCAGCGCCTCATTTTGAGGAGGCTTCTTGCTCTGGAGTCTTGCGGCTTGGTTTTTTCGGCTTAGAGCTCACGACTTCTACAGGCTCTGCCAGAAGCCAAGCCCTACGCTCTTTCATAACCACATAGAAGCCGACGGTCGCATTGCAGTCGTTACAGACGGCTTCCGTGATGCCGTTGAAGTCCTCCGGGCAAGTTGTCACCAAAACCCCGGTATCACACTTAGGACATGCAGCCACTAGATGATGGCGATTGACGCAATCGTAGCAAACTACCCTGGGCAACTTTTCAGGAGCCATTATTCATCCACCTCCTTAATATTCGTTACTGTTTGCAGGTGATTGTAAACCAGTGTCTATGATGTGTCAAGACAAATCTAGATTTGGCGCCCTTAGCAAACCATATTCCCTCTCTCAGCATAAGCAAGACAGCAAATAAAGTCAAGAGCAACTTGAAGAGTAATTGGAAATGCTTTTCAAACCACTACCCCCATACTCTTTCAAAAGTGACTCCGCATCCTGGTACACCCATTGCTGAACCGCCCGCGATATCTATTGCTCTTTCCCACGAGTCAAGCTACAATCTTAGATGTCTGGACAAATAGCGGTTTTGCACGGAGGTTGAACACCTTGTATGAGAGAATACTTGTTCCGCTGGATGGCTCTGAGTTAGCTCAAATAGCTCTACCATACGCCCAGAAGCTGGCCGGAGTTCTAGGTTCTCAGATAATCCTTATATATATTAGTGAATCAGCCGATGACCGGTATCACCACATGCATCAGTTCTACCTCCAGCAAATGGTTGAGGCCACAAAGCAAAACGCCGAAAGGTATCTCGATAAACGAGAGGGAAGAACAATCAAAGTGGATTCAGTAATCCTGGTCGGCGACCCTGCTGAGGAGATTGTGGACTATGCTGGCAAAGAAGATATCGGCCTGATTGTTATGTCAACTCACGGCCGTTCCGGCATTAAGCGATGGGCTATGGGCAGTGTAGCTGAAAAGGTGCTGAGAGCTACAAAGCAGCCAATGGCGATCATAAGGGCTAAAGGTGCCCGACCAGATATGCTTGGTGAGAGGAGTATACTAAGCAAGATACTTGTTACACTTGATGGCTCGAAGGAGAGTGAAGCGGTAATCCCTTATATCGAGGAACTCGCCTCCAAGCTACAAGTTGAGATCATCCTCCTCCAGGTGATAGCACCAGACTACCATATTTACGCCGCCGGTGGTCCTGAGTACGGTATCTACGCGGAGCAACAAATAGAATCGATGAAGAAATTTGCCAGAGATTACCTTGAGGGGGTTAGTGCCAGGCTAAAGCAGAGAGAGGTAGTCGCAAAGCCAGAGATTATGTTCGGCACCGCTGCCGAAGCGATCATAAATTTCGCCGATCAGACCAATGCCAGTTTGGTTGCCATGACGACACATGGACGGTCCGGCGTCAGCCGATGGGCCCTGGGGAGCGTAGCAGAAAGGGTCCTGCGAGCTGGAAATACCCCACTCTTGCTGGTGAGGACTCCAGGGGCCACTACAGAATAGTATCAAGGAAGTTCGTTAGGCTCAGCGCCTGGAGGTGGAGGCTCTCCTTCGGGGAGCGGATATCTCAAGGCTTTTCTTCAAAAACTTGAAGGCATCAAACCATTTCTTTTTAAGCTCGTCTGACCATTCCGGGTTGAAATTGGGGAATTTTTCGAGCAACATCCTTTCCCACTCCACATTACCACTTGAGTCAGCCGACTTGCTAACCCTGGGCTTGAGCACCTCACCGATGACACTCTTCCTCCCTCTCCCCCTAGAAGCCGATTTCCTGAGGTGTGGAGAAAGCGGTATGTTAGCATCGGCAGAAATAGCGAAGAAGAAGCTCAAGCATTTACGCCCGATGTCGCCACTGGCCCCCTGGCTATCAAAATATTCCTTCATCTGCGCCTGGGTGGTTCGCGCTACATCTACCTCTGTGAACAAGGGCCCATAGGCATTCCGCACCATTTCCGCTAGGGCTGCTCGTCGCGATTCCCCGTCCGACTTGACCAACTGATGTAATCTGGGTGAAGGAATGCCGTCGGCAGACATCAAGTCCAAGAAAAGAAGCGTGCCCTTCAACATAGACCGGCAGCTCTTGGTCATCTTCAGGGCATCAAAGTAGCTGGAATCAAAGCGCGAGGGCGGATTATGTACGGACAACTCACTGAGCAACTTCTGCCACTCCCGGTAAGATAAATAAGGGGGCAGTCTCTCCTCGGTCAACCTTCTCTGTTTGCCCTGCACATGTCCCCCTTCGACGGAAGCTATGTCGGGCTGGAGCATATCATGTCCGGATAAAAAAAGCAATAGTTGGACAACCTATTTCCTCCTGAATAATATCTTCCTCTGCCCGACTGACTGCAAAGATTTCTTCCCAGTTTGAAAGCTTGGCGCTCTCCCAACTGTAATGCCATCTCTCAGAAAGTCAAGCGCTATTCCGAAGAACCAGAAGGTTCTGGTTATCCTGCTAATAGTATCGCACCACTCTCCTGATAACGTTTTTTCAGGCCCATTATCCATGGGCAAAGAACAGTGCTGCAATTCCCTGTCCAACATGGGGTTTTCCAGGGGAAATATTTTTTGCCAAAAGGATAATAGCTTATCGTCCTTTTGCCATTTCTTTGTCCGCTGGAAAAAAACTTGACCCCTCCCCTAGGGCAATTAGGATATTGCTATTCCTCATTAATCCAAGCTGATCAGAATACTTGTCATCGAGCAATTTTCAAAGCTGGAAAGGAGGCGAAGGGCACGTCTGCCAGGCCCAGAGGGCAAGCGGAATGCTCCCTGTCTGTCAGGTTATAGATTTGACGCTGCTGAAAGTTATGTGAAGAAAATTAGTAAAAAGAAGGACATATTCCCGGCAAAAAAGTTAAAGAGCGAGAAGTATTAATAGACATAGACTAAGGAAAGGAAGGGGGACAACCAAAAAAATGAAGCAAAAAATGGTGGCAGCTGTGGATGTAGGCTCATCCAAAATTTGCAGCCTGCTGGCAAATGTCGATGCCGAAGGTTCTATCCAGATAGTAGGCATTGGCGTAACCCCCTCTGCCGGTATACACAAAGGTTTGGTGGCTGATATCGATCAAGCCAGCGAATCGATTCGGCAATCTGTAAGAAGGGCCGAGCAGACCAGCGGAGAGGGCATAACCTCTGTCTATCTGGGGATTAGCGCAAGCAATATTAGTTCCCAGGGCAATCGTGCCTCAGTAAGTGTAGGCAGAAATGCCCGCACCGTCCGCCAGGGGGATGTTGAAAGAGCATTAAAAGTTGCACGCGAAATCAACGTTCCCGAGGAGAGAAGGCTACTGCACGTGATCCCGACACAGTACACCCTTGATACTCAGATTGGCGTGCAGGACCCCAAAGGCATGCACGCCTTCAGGATGGATCTGGACACGCACATTGTTACCATACCACAGAGTTCTGCCGAAAACATAACCAAATGTGCTCACAAAGCAGGACTGACTATTGAGGGACTAGTCCTTCAGTGTTTGGCAAGTGCTCAAGCGGTGCTCCATCCTGACGAGACCGATGCCGGCGTCGTGCTAGCAGACATCGGTGCTGGCACTACAGGCATCTCTGCCTACAAGAATGGCAACCTACTGCTCACTGCTGTCCTTCCCGTAGGCGGCAATCAGATCACAAGAGACCTATCTGTTGGTTTGGGAATACCTGTTGAGATGGCGGAACAGCTCAAAAAGGAACACTGCAATCTGGCGGAAAAGGATGACCCCGACGCAAAAGAAGAGCCAGCGATACAGGTCAACTTCGATGGTGTAGGGAAGATATACAAGAAGGACATCAGCGATATCGTCAAGGCACGTGTAGATGAGATCATAAAACTGATCGTTTCCCAATTAGTGCAGCGGGTGCAATCTCAGAGCTACCTTGCCTACGTATCCGAATTTCCTGCGGGTCTGGTATTGACCGGAGGCACCGCTAATCTGGGTGGGATAAGGACTCTTGCCCAAGAGATCACGGGGCTTCCCACCCGCGTAGGAATCCCCCCTGCTATGTCCGGCCTGGCTGACCAGCTTCACAATGCCGCCTACGCCAGCAGTGTCGGCATCTTGCTCTGTAGTGGAAAAAGTTGGCGGCAGGAACAGAGCTGGATAAGAAGTGAGGCAGGATTACGAGACAAGGTTTTCGATAGAGTCAAGTCTGTCAGGCAGCTTGTTCCCTGGGGCAGGACATAAACATTTGAACTAGCGACTAATAATAAAAATTAAAAAGATAGAGATTAAAGGAGGTAATAAAGATGGCAGAAAGTAATATGATATCAACTCCTCCGGCTAAGATCAAAGTCTTTGGCATGGGCGGTGGCGGTTCGAATGCTGTGCGCCGCATGGCGAGAGGAAAATTAACCGGAGTAGAGCTCTATGCGGTAAATACCGACGCCGTGGCTTTGGCATACACCACCACGTCCGAGGATAAAATCACCTCAATCCAAATCGGCCCCAAGGTAACCAAAGGCATGGGAGCAGGTGGTGACCCAAAGCTCGGCACCATGGCTGCCGAGGAGAGTCGAGAAGAACTGCGCAAAGCTGTGCGCGACGCTGATATGGTCTTCATTGCGGCTGGGATGGGTGGGGGCACAGGCACGGGTGCTGCCCCGGTTATGGCAGACATTGCCAGGGAGGCTGGGGCTCTCACAATCGCCATAGTCACCCGCCCGTTTACATTCGAAGGACAGCATCGGCGTGACCAGGCCGAGCAAGGTATCGAGAGGTTGGTGCCGATTTGTGACACCCTCATTACTATTCCCAACGACCGCATACTAAATCTCTGCGACCGCAGGACAGCCGCAGATAGCGCTTTCAAGCTGGCAGATGATATCCTGTACCAGGGCGTCTCGGCTATATCCTCGGTCATTACCACTCCTGGTGAAATCAACCTGGACTTTGCCGATGTGAAAGCGGTGATGAAGGGTATGGGGCAAGCCTGGCTATCCATAGGGACCGCCAGTGGTCAGAATAGGGCTGTGGAAGCTGCAAAGGCTTGTATCACCAGTCCTCTGCTCGATTCCTCGGTAGAAGGTGCGACCGCCATACTGTTCACTGTTACAGCTGGTATGGACCTAACCTTAGCTGAGATACAAGAGTCTGCAGAGATCATCCGCAAGGCGGCTGATCCAAGTGCCAACATCATCTTCGGCATGAACTACGCTCCTGAGATGTCCAACGAAGTCCGGATAACGCTAATCGCGACTGGCTTCAACTCCAAACCAGGAAAGCTAAACAAGGAAGCCATGGAAAAGGAAATGAAGGAGCTACGTAAGTACTTGCTGGATGAGGACCAGATGGATATACCAGCCTTCCTGCGCAATCCCATTCAGAATCGCAGGCAGCAGATGTTATCTCGCGCTCAAAACAGTGACTCACGAGCAGCGGCTCCTAACAAGTTCAAGACATCGCCCAGGCCTTAACAAAACTAGCTTGATGGGGGGAGGGTCGCTTTTCTCGGCCCTCCCCCTTGGAGGATAGAGAAATGCAAAGCATAATTTCAGGACGTTTAGCCGGCCTTGAAGAGAACAAGGTCAGCATTCAGCTCCGCACTGGCGAAATTAAAGTCTACCCTCGGAAAGAACTCGATCTCTCCCTACAATGGGTTTTCGAGAATATGGGTCAGCCTGTAGTGTGTATGTTACAAGATGGTTACGTTACAGACATTAAGCCGGCTGGCCAAAGAATAGCAGTCTAGTGCTCTAATGCAAACAGAGCACTTCCTATAATTAATCACGTGTTTTGAACCAAAAGCTGTAAGAAGGAGGGAGCTATGGCTGAGATAAAACTTCAGACAGGGACCCGTGTGTTCGAGGTTTTAGCATACCTTTGCCACAGTCCAATGGAAGCATTGAAGCAGTTCGTGGAGAACGGGGCTGACGCCGTAGAACAGGCAGGCAAAAGCGATGGCTGTATCCGCGTTCGCCTCGACCATTCCTCAGACCAGCAAAACAGGCCACCACAGATAGTAGTCGAAGACAACGGCATCGGCATCGGCTCTGAGAAGATGAGCCATATACTTCAAAACATCGGCAACTCTGAGAAATTACAGCATGTACTTCGCGGTGAGAAGGGTGTGGGCATTCTAGCCTTCGCACTCATAGCAGACGAGCTACATCTGTCTTCACTCAACGGGGGCCACACGCCGAGCTGCCTCGTTCTGAGGAGAGAGTGGCTGAGAGAGGGCAGAGCTCAGATAATCGAACAATGTCCACAGCACCGTCTGAGCAAGCCTGGAACCAGGGCTCATCTTATAGGTATCTTGCCTGAGATCGCCCCCCAGCTTACCAAAGGGCGGCTAAAACAGTACTTGAGCCGCGAGTTTGCTAATGACTTAAGACGAAACATCTACACTATACAAATTAGTGATGGTCACGGCTATGATGCTGTTGAGCCCCGAATTTTCAATGGCGTACCTACTTTGAGCACTAATATCAGCCTTAGTTCTCTCGGTAATGCTTCCATACAGCTATATACACTTCCTTTCGAGGCCGAAGGGGCAAATATTGACCTCTGTGGCAGGGCCGGCATTCGGTTCTGCTCCCTCACCGATGTCGAGGAATTCAAAAAGGAACCCTGGCTCGGACAAAGGCTTGAGGGCTCTGTGCGTTGCGACAAGTTCCGGGGTACTGCAGACAAAGCTGCTGTAGTTCAGGACGAAGTCTACAAGGCACTGGCTGAGGCTCTGCATAGGCTAGAGCCCGAGATAACAGAGAAAATCAGACAGGTTACTCAAGAATATCGCCAGAACCGGCTGGTTGAGATTATGAGCAGGGTGGATAGATTCATCGGCTACTTCCTGCGTTATAAAGAAACGGATGAGATACCCAGAAGGAAGATCGTCACCAGTGACCAGATAACTCCCGATCTTATACAGAAGATTGATTTGCCTCCCGTAAGGCCTGGCACGAGGGTTCCCGTTAGCAGCCGTCCCCCAAGGAGCAACCAACTGTCTTTCCTGCAAGCCGACCTTTGTATGCCTCCAGAGGGCAGGTCACAATTAAGGACATGGAGTGATAATGGGGGCAATGCTGTCAAGATCAACGTGTTGCACACCGACTTCCTATCATCAGAAAGAGATGACAAGCGTTGCGCTTGGTACTTGTTCAGCGTTTGGGCTAAACAACAACTGCTCAAAGAATGTGGGACTGACGCCGAAGCGCTGGCAGACGAGATGGTGGGACTGTTCAGCCGGGCGGGGCCACTATTGAACCAGTTTGCCATTCGCCCCCGCAGCCCTGGCCGCAATGTTGAAGTAGTGAAAAGCTAGAATCAGGACAGACCACCATGAGCAAGCAACGGAATAAGCAGAATGAACAGAACAATGAAGAATTAGAAAAGAAAAAGAGCCTTAAATATTTCCACGGTGAGGCCGGAGCTGGGGCTATCGAAGAGTCATGTAATGCCTACGCGCCAGCCTCAATGATAGCTGCCGGTGCCGGAGATAGTATGGTGGCGCTGCTAAGCTCCTTGAACAACTTTGTGGCAGCGTTGTTATACACAAAAGTTCCCTCTGTCATCCAAAGACTAGGCTCTAGAAAGAAAGCCATTCTCATCTTAGCTTTCCTGGATGCTATCAGCTGGCTCCCACTCATCATAATTCTGTTATTCCTTAAACCTATGAATCCGCTCTGGCTCATACCCTGCTGGATAATTAACCTGATACCAGGGATGTTGTATCAACCTGCTCGCAGTAGCTGGCTAGCCGACTTGGTCCCTGCTGCTACCAGAGGCAGGTACTTCTCCCTGAGGTCTGCTATATCAGGCGCTGTTTATCTAGTCTCCTTCTATGTCATGAGCTATGTGCTGCAACTTTTCAACGGCCAGATACTTATCGGCTTTGCAGTCATCTTCCTTATCTCTTTCGTAGTTACGATTGTTTCCTTTCTCATCTATACCAGAATACATAATACCAACATGGCAGTTGAGAAAGACACAGACTTCGGTTTCTTCGATTTTTTGGGCGAGACGAGAAGAAGAAACCTGGGTAAATTCATACTATTTGTCGCCTTATTCCAGTTCACTGTGTATTTAGCCTCCCCATTATTTGCGATATACATGTTGCGCGATTTGCATTTCAGCTACATGTTCTATGCCATGATTTTCTCTACCGAATTCGTAGCAAAAGTTCTTATTGTGACATTCTGGGGCAGATACTCTGACAAGGCAGGCAACCTCAAAGTCATGAGAATAGTTTGCCTAGGGATTCCTTTTGTTCCGCTTCTTTGGCTAGCGTCGCCTAATATCGCATATCTTGTATTAGTTCAGTTGTTCTCCGGAGCATGCTGGGCAGGATTCGACCTGTGCAGCGGCAATTTCATCTACGAAGCTGCACCCCCAGGGAAACGGCTGAAGTATATAGCTTATCACAAAGCTCTATCCACGCTATTTATGGCGCTGGGTGCACTGGCTGGTGTTTATCTTCTCAGCGTTGTGAGACCTGTCCTGGGTCATAACATACTGGCACTATTCGTGCTCTCCGGTGTACTTCGCCTTGCTTTGACAATGGTCATGTTCCCTAAACTAAAGGAAGTGCGGGGAACAATGCGCTCTTGCTTAAACGAGCCTGCTATGGTGACAGCAGTAGCACCGACTGTAATGCACAGACAAGCTCTACTACGCCGGCCAAACGAGTGGATACGCTTCGGCAGGCCGATGGCACCGGAAGCAGTTGCCGTGCAAGATGATACCGAGCCTATTACAGGCAGTCGAGGGTTGTTCTACAGACAGCGGGAATGGCCCATGTTCAGCAAGCCCCAGGGCTTTGAAGCATCGCCCTCGGAAAGCCAGAGTGATCCCGTAGCAACCAGCCAGGGGCTCTTCCATCAACCAAGAGGGTGGGCACAATTCGATAGACCACTAGCTACTGAAGCAACCACGGCCGAGCCCCAGACTCGGAGCGAGAAGGTAGCAGCTAACTGGGGCCTGTTCTATAGGCCTGGTGAGTGGAGCATGTTCGGCAGGCCCCAAGCTCCACAGGCATCATATCCCCATGCTCAATCCGAGACAGAGACTGTTGCAGCCAAGCGCGGCCTCTTCCACAGAGCACAGGGGTGGTTCGGATCAGACAAGCCTGCTACTGCCGAGAAAAACATAAGACAGTTGGGACGTCTTCAACCTGCTACGGTATTAGCCTGATAGTGAGACAGGTGCCAAACCGAAGATGATTGCTAAAGGATAGCATCGAGCGGAGGGAAGCCACTATGAAATGTACGAAGTTAGCAGGAGTTCTCATACTGATAGCAATCGCAGCCGTTATGGCTTCTGCTTGCGGCGGCGGTGGCAGCGCTAACACAAACCCACAACCTACTTCTGTACCAGCATCTGATATCAGCAAACCAAGACCAACAGTGTTGTTAGTGAACGCCACCACCGCTGGCATGTTCGAAAACTACTACGCCATCCTCAATATCACCGCTAGAAATGAGGGCGCCGATGGTGTCGTGATCGTGGTCGCAAGCATCACTCAAGCTGGACAGACCCAGAAGAACGAGATGCCTGTCTACCTGACGTCAGGATCAGCGCAGACTGTAAAGCTGGTGTTCCCCCTCAAGTGGAAGGGTGGAGATTGGACGCCGACTGTGCAAACAGAGGTTCCTTGATCCTAGTATTAGCATGAAGCCCGGGACTAATGCAGTTGCACCACTAGCTTAACTACCACATAATGCAAAGGAAGCGAGACGGCTATATAACGCACCCTCCCTGGTTAATTTACTCCTCATCAGGCTGAGGGACTCAACCTTGAAGGATAACTTCGCCTCCGTCTTCAGCGAAGCAATATTCTCCCCTAAACGCCGCCTCTCTCCAGGTGAAGCCTCCTCCCGAACCCTCCCCAAAGTGAGATGAGGCGAGAAAGCCCGCTTTTCCGGGGGAAACCCCAGAGGAGTAAGAACAAGGTCTATATTGTTATGTAAAGCACGTAGCAGCTCTATCTCTCCCCCCACACCAACCCAGACTACCCTGGGGGCTTGGGGATTAGGAAAAGCACCAGGATTACCCAGTTCAAGGCAAAAAGTAGCAACCCCTCTGACAGCTTCAGAGAGCGCCTTAGTTAGCGCCGGTATTTCAGCCTCATCGACGTTGCCCAGGAACTTGAGGGTGAGATGAATGCCTTCAGGGCCAACCCATTTCACCGAAGCGTTTTTGCTTGTTCTGAGGTTATCCTGAAATTGAGAAAGGGTTGCCTTAATCTGACTGGGCAATTCGATGGCAATGAATGCGCGTATAGGTTCCATGACAAAGCTCAACTTAAAGACAATAGTCTTTGAGCATTTCCTCCCAAGATCATGCTTTTGGCCTCTTCAGAAAGGCTGAGTGCTCGGATCGATTTAACAAGCTTGCTTTGTTTCATAAGCGGGTAGTCGCTGCCATAAAGCACCTTCTCTGCCCCCAAAATCTCCGTAACATGCTTGAATATCTCGTCTCGGTAAAGCCAGGGTGAGGCAGCCGTATCAAAATAGACATTGGATAATGCTTTAGCGACCTCTGGCATCAAAGCGTAAAAGGGCAATCCTCCACCCCAGTGGGCACACACCAAGGTCAAATCAGGGAAATTGGTTATGAAGCGATAGAGAAGACCAGGAGTTATATTCCCCTTACCAGAATAGGAATGTCCCACCGGCTCAGAAGCATGGGTAAGTATAATCAGCCGATGCTTCATCGCAGCCTGAGCTATTGCTCCCATAATATCCTTGTCAGCAAAATCAAACCCCTGCGTGTCGCATCTCAGCTCGCCGATCCCCTTAACGCCACCCCTGACGCAACGCTCAAGCTCAACCACAGCCTTCTCACCAGCGAGGGGCTGCACAGCGCAGAAGCCCACCAGCCTTCTCGGATAACGGGCTATCGCTTCCATAATATAGTCATTGGTTTCGCGACAAAGCTCGTGACTCGACCAGCCGATGTTGAGCACTACCGATACATCAATACCCTCTCCATCCATGTTAGCAACGAGTTCCTCGGCAGTAGCGATTTTAGCTTTAGGGTCGTTGTATAGAAGGTCAAAACAAGTGTCACGCCCCAGATAGCGATCGCGATTCCCCCGCAACCCGGGTGGCAAGATATGGGTATGAAAATCCACAATCATCAGCAGAATTATAACAAGGTATAGACGAGGAGACAAGGATAATATATAATTGCCTACTGGAGGTACGAGTGTCTCCGTCCGGCCAAGGAGCTAAAAAAGAACGAATAAATCCTGAAGCCTCGGCAGATACTAAAGCCGAGGCTATTGCTTCCCCGCGCAAAGAGTTGGCGTTGGCTCCTTCATTGTCCCTGGAAGAACTGGCGGCAACGGCGAAAAAGCTGCGCCGTCATGTTATTACAATGATTGGCAAAGCAGGCAGCGGACACCCGGGTGGCTCCCTTTCCGCTGCTGATATCATCACCTCACTTTACTTCAAGGTTCTGCGACACGACCCAGCCAACCCACGCTGGGCAGAGCGCGACAGATTTATCCTCAGTAAAGGGCATGCTGCTCCCATCCTCTATGCAGCTCTTGCTGAAAGAGGCTATTTCCCTGGAGAGGAACTTGCTACTCTGAGGACTCTGGGTAGCTGTCTGCAAGGGCATTGCGACATGACCGCCACACGAGGGGTAGAGATGTCCTCGGGTTCACTGGGGCAAGGCCTCTCCTTCGGCATCGGCATCGCGCTAGCTGGGCGCCTCAATGCCCGGGATTATCGAGTATATGTTCTTTTGGGTGATGGGGAATGCGATGAGGGTCAGGTTTGGGAAGCAGCGATGGCATCAGCCCACTTCAAACTCGACAACCTTGTTGCAATCGTTGACCATAATGAATTGCAAATCGATGGCTGGAACCGCGATGTGATGAACCTTGAGCCCTTACCTGAGAAGTGGAAGGCATTCGGTTGGCACCCCATAGAGGTCAATGGACATGACCTATCTCAGCTAATAGCCGCATTCGATGAGGCAAAGCGGGTTAAGGGAAAGCCCACCGCCATCATCGCTCACACCATCAAGGGCAAAGGGGTCAGCTTCATGGAAAACAATGTAGATTTTCACGGCAAGGCTCCTACCCCTGATGAAATGGAAAAGGCTCTTGAGGAATTGAAGTAGTTATGGAGCAGAGCACCAGGGAAGCCTACGGCAAAACCCTCGTTGAGTTGGGCAGACAGAACCCTGACATAGTTGTCCTTGATGCTGATCTATCAAAGTCTACAATGACCAGCCTCTTTGCCAAAGAGTTCCCCCAGCGATTTTTCAACTGCGGCATCGCTGAACAGAATATGATAGGAATTGCTGCTGGCCTAGCTGCTTCAGGCAAGACAGTGTTTGTCAGCACTTTTGCAGTGTTTGCTCCCGGACGCTGCTTCGACCAAATTCGAATGAGCGTTGCACAGCCTGGCTTGAACGTTAAAATCGTGACGACCCATAGCGGGATCACTGTGGGGGAAGATGGCACCTCTCATCATGCCATCGAAGACCTGGCTTTGATTTGCCCCCTCCCGAATTTCACCGTGGTTGTCCCTGCTGATGCCACAGAAGCAGCCCAGGCCGTGAAGGTAGCAGCTCAAACCTACGGACCATTCTACATAAGGCTTAGCCGTCCCAAAACGCCTCTGGTCTATGCGTCGGACTACAAGTTTACTCTGGGGAAAGCAGCAACTTTGAGAGAAGGGAAGGACATCACTGTGATTGCCACCGGAATTATGGTGGCTTCCGCCCTGGGAGCAGCCCAAAACCTAGCGCTAGATGGAATCGACTGCCGGGTGCTTAGTATGTCCACACTCAAGCCACTGGACAGAGATGCTATCGTAAAGGCAGCTATGGAGACAGGTGCCATTGTCACTGCAGAGGAGCACTTGCGGCGGGGCGGACTGGGCAGCGCTGTGGCTCAGATTGTAGCTGAACAGCGGCCAGTTCCTATGTCCTTCATCGCCATAAACGATATTTATGCCAAATCCGGAAAAGCTGAGGAGCTATTAAAAAGACACCGGCTAACCGCAGTCGATATAGAGAGCGCTGTTCGCTCTCTAATCCTCAAGAAGCGAGCTTGACCATACCTGGGACTTATTCTTCCTCTTCCTCAAACTCCTCATCGCTGAAGACGCCGACTTCTCGCCCCTGATACACAGTCACGATGAAATCATCGCGGGCAACGTCAGCCGACATCACCAAATCTTCGTCAATGGTATCAATAAGGTCTTGAATTTCATCTTGGGTCATATTTTCCCCGATACACAGGGTAGCGTAGACTATCGAAGGGGTGAAATGAATATCCACTTTGCCCACTTGCTCGTCACTAGCAACTATGAGATAAGCCTCAGAGTGTGCAGTGCGGCATTCTCTTTCAAACCGATACTCTGCCATTATCAATCCTCCTTATGGACGAACTTGTCCGCTGCCCAGCACTATCCATTTATAGGTAGTGAGTTCCTTAAGGCCCATTGGGCCCCGGGCATGGAACTTCTGTGTGCTTATTCCCACCTCCGCACCCAGCCCAAATTGGCCGCCATCTGTGAAGCGAGTACTAGCATTGACATAGACGCAAGCTGCATCCACCTCATCCAAGAACTTCATCGCTGCTGAATAATCCTCGGTCACAATGGCCTCGGAATGCCCCGAGCCATAACGCTCGATATGCTCTAATGCCTCCTCCAGGGAATCTACCACCTTTACAGCGGCAACCAGAGCCAGGAACTCTTTGCCCCAGTCCTTCTCAGTAGCGGGAACCGCCTTGATCGAGGTCAAAGGTTTAAGGATTTTCAGAGCTCGCTCATCGCAGCGCAACTCCACATTGGCCCTGGCCAATTCCTTGGCAACCATCGGCAGGTAGCTCTTCGCTACCTCAGCGTGAACCAGTATAGCATCCAATGCGTTACAGACAGTAGGTCTCTGCACCTTAGCATTATAGACGATGGCTACTGCTTTTTCGAGGTTTGCACTCCTATCAACGTAAGTGTGACAGACGCCGATCCCCCCCGTAACCACAGGCATGGCGGCATTTTGAGCCACATAATTAATCAAATCAGCCCCACCGCGAGGGATCACCAAGTCAATGTAATCCCTCATTTTTAGCATTTGTCCTACCAGGGCGCGATCAGTTGATTCGATGCACTGCACCGCTCCCTCGGGAACCCCGGCACGATATGCGGCACCCTGTATTATTTTTGCCAGAACCGAATTGGAGTGTACAGCCTCCTTGCCGCCGCGCAGAATGATAGCATTCCCTGACTTAAGACAGAGGACAGAGATATCTACAGTAACATTGGGTCGGCTCTCATAGACAGCCCCGATCACTCCCAGAGGAACACGTTTTTTGCCAACCTGAAGTCCATTGGGTAGGGTACGCATCTCGAAAGTCTCCCCCACCGGGTCAGGTAATGCAGCAACAGTGCGCACATCGCCTGCTATACCCTTAATCCGCTCAGCGTTCAGCAGCAAGCGGTCAAGCATAGCGGTGCTCATACCTGCCTTCTCACCCTCAGCATAGTCCAGGCGGTTGGCAGCCAGAATATCCTTCTCTTTGGCCATAAGCTCATCAGCGATAGCAAGCAAGGCCTTGTTCTTGACCGCAGTGCTCAGATATGCAAGCTTCTTAGAGGCGGCTTTCGCCGCTTTAGCCTTAATTTCAACCTCATTCGTAGCGGATTGCATGATCTCTTCCTTTTAGAACTAAAGCGCCACCAGATTATCGCGGTGTACCAACTCAGCCCCATATTCGCAACCTAAAAGCTCAGTGATTCTATCCGAACGAGCCCCTTTAATAACAGCGATATCACTTGAGCTGTAGTTGGAGATGCCACAGGCTATTTTTTCACCAGTCTTACTATCAAATATATTTACCACATCCCCTCTCTCGAACTCACCGCTAACCTTGGTAACACCTGCAGGGAGCAGACTCTTGTTCTGCTTTCTCAAAGCTGTCGCTGCTCCTGCATCAACGTAAATCTTCCCTTTAGAGAGCTGGCTCAGCAGCCAGCGTTTGCGACTTTCTAGCCTGGACGCAACCGGCTGAAAGAAAGTGCCAATAGCCTCACCCTTAGCCAATCTGACAATGACATCATGCTCTCGCCCGTTAGCAATGACCACCGCCACCCCCGAGGCAATAGCCAGCTTCGCTGCCTCTATCTTTGTAGCCATGCCACCAGTGCCCCTCCCACTCGAGCTTCCACCTGCCAGGCTCTCGATGGAAGCATCTATCTTATCAACCCGTTCGATAAGCTTGGCATTAGAATCCCGATGGGGATCAGCAGTGTAAAGGCCAGCGGTATCAGTAAGCAACATCAAAAGGTCGGCATCAACAAGATTAGCTACCATAGCAGACAGATTATCGTTGTCACCGAATACGGTTTCCTGGATTTCCTCCACTGCAACAACATCGTTCTCGTTGATTATGGGTATCACGCGAAGTTCCAGAAGCGCCGTCAAAGTGTTACGGGCGTTGAGGTATCTGAGACGGTCTGAGAGGTCAGCCCTTGTAAGCAACGTCTGTGCGATAGTTATCTCATGCCAACCGAAGAGCTGATCATAGGCATCCATAAGCCGACTCTGCCCCACTGCGGCCAAAACCTGCCTGGAGGTGATTTCCTTGTGCCCTTCAGTAATCCCCAGGCGATGTCTACCGGCAGCGATCGCTCCTGAGGTAACAACAATTATGGCCAAGCCTTCCTTATGAAGCCTAGATATCTGTCCCACCAAGGAAGCCATGGTCTCAAGGCTAAGGCGATCGCTCCCAGCAGTCAGTAGATTGGTACCTAATTTAACCACAATGCGCTGATAATTCATGGCAAATCGCTCCTATTATAGCAGCGAAGTAAAGCGGTAACAACGATGAGCCTTGCTTTACAGGGGAAGATTAAAACTCTTTAGTGAGAGTAGCGAGAAACTCAGCGTTTGTAGAGGTCTTGGATAATCTCTCCAGCACGCGCTCAGTAGCTTCAGTAGAGTTCGGTGAGTTAGTGTTCATAAGAGTAATCATCCTACGTACTACCCAGACCTGCTTCAAGGTATTCTCATCGAGAAGCAATTCCTCACGCCTGGTACCACTGCGCTGGATGTCTATAGCAGGGAAAATCCTGCGCTCAGCGAGCTTGCGCTCGAGATGAAGCTCCATATTACCAGTACCCTTGAATTCCTCATATATCACGTCATCCATCCTGCTGCCAGTATCGATAAGGCAGGTAGCTATGACAGTCAGGCTTCCCCCCTCCTCTGTGTTCCTGGCTGCACCGAAGAACCTTTTGGGAGAATAGAGGGCAGCCGGGTCAACTCCTCCGGAAAGCGTGCGTCCGCTTGATGGCATCTCCAGGTTATAGGCACGAGTTAGTCTAGTGATGCTATCGAGCAGGATGACCACATCCATGCCCAATTCAACTAACCTTTTGGCGCGATCCAGTGCCACTTCAGCCACCCTGGTATGTTCCTCAACAGGCTCGTCGAAGGTGGAAGCAATCACTTCCGCCTTAACTGACCTCTTCCAGTCAGTAACTTCCTCAGGCCGCTCCCCAATAAGGCAGATCATAAGATGTATATCGTTGTAGTTAGCAATGATGCCATTGGCGATATGCTTCAACAACATGGTCTTTCCAGCCTTTGGCGGAGAAACGATAAGTCCTCGCTGACCACGACCAATGGGAGCTATAAGATTGATGAGCCTTTGCGATAGATTGTTGGAAGTAGTCTCAAGGTTAATCAGCTTATTGGGAAAGATAGGCGTCTTATGCTCGAATAATGGACGATCTTTAGTCGCCTCAGGATCCATATTGTTGACTGTCTCTACACGAAGCAGGCTATGATATTTTTCACCGTCCTTGGGAGCCCTCACCTGACCGCTGACGATATCTCCGGTCCGAAGAGCAAAGCGACGAATCTGGGACTGGGATACATAGATGTCGTTGGCATTGGGATGGAGATCAGCTTGGCGCAGAAACCCGTAGCCCTCATTCATAATCTCGAGGATGCCTCCTCTGAAGGAGTAACCGTGCTGCTCGGCATTTGCCTGAAGTAGCCGTAATACAATGTCCTCCTTCTTCAGAGCGCTGATGCCAGTTATGCCGAGCTCCTTGGCCATGGTCATAAGTTCATCTTTGGTCTTGACTTCTAGTTCAGTGATATTCATGGTCCTACTCCATAATTAGATTGAACAGAATCTATAAAAGGTGCTTGCCTCAGTGCCATAGTTGTGGATTGTAGCCCTATGCCTTTGAGATGCGTTGCCAATCCTCAGCAAAGCGGGATATGCCAATATCAGTTAGCGGGTGTTTGACCATCTGCATAAGTACATTGTAAGGTACAGTCGCTATATGAGCCCCTGCTTTAGCAGCAGCAACAACATGCAGGGGGTGACGTATGCTGGCAACGATCACTTGAGTCTTCAGTCTCTCTTTATAGTGATCGAATACCTCTACGATCTCAGCAACAAGCTGCATTCCATCATGGCCGGCATCGTCAAGCCTGCCCACGAACGCGCTGACGTAGGTTGCCCCCACAATCGCGCCTAATATTGCCTGATTAAGAGAAAAACAAAGCGTTAAGTTGGTTCGAATCCCCTCTTTGGAAAGAACCGAGATAGCTTCCAAACCGCTCGCCGACATCGGGATCTTGACCACTACATTAGGCGACCAAGAGGAGACTTCTCTTGCTTCTCGGATCATAGCCTGTGGCTCCAGGCTGAGTACTTCAGCGCTGATGGGGCCATCGACTATGGAGGAGATCTCCCGGATAACCGCCTTCATATCCGCCCGCTTTTCCTTGGCCACCAGAGATGGATTAGTAGTGACTCCGCTGACCACGCCTAACTTTGCTGCCTGGCGAATCTCATCGATATTGGCGGTATCCAGGAAAATTCGCATCTAGTCCTCTTGACTATAGCATAAGTTAACGATTTTGTCTATACAACTTTGTATATACAACAAGTCAATTGTTCACTGTGGGTTCCAACGGTAAAGGACGCTGATCGCCCAACTTCAAAGTCATTTTAGCTGCTCCAATGAAGTCGCGAAAGAGAGGGTGGGAGCGGTTGGGGCGAGAGGTAAACTCTGGGTGAAACTGCGTCCCCACCATCCAGGGATGCCCTGCGAGCTCGACTATCTCAACCAACCTGCCATCAGGCGAAATGCCACTGGCAATAAGGCCAGCCTTGCCCAAAACCTCTCTGTACTTATTATTGAACTCAAAGCGGTGACGATGCCGTTCGTAGACCAGGGACGAGTCATAGGCAGCAGCAGCCTGAGTGCCAGGCACCAACTGACAGGGATAGAGCCCCAAACGCATCGTGCCTCCCTTTGCCTTTACGTCCCGCTGATTGAGTAGGAGGTCGATAACAGGATGAGGAGTATCCTTATCGAATTCTGTGGAATTAGGCTCAACTGACTTCAGCACGTGGCGCGCGAATTCAATTACCATCATATGCAAGCCGAGGCACAGGCCAAGATATGGAACATTGTTCTCGCGGGCGTATCTCGCCGCTCTAATTTTTCCCTCGATGCCTCGAAAGCCAAAACCTCCGGGCACAACTATCCCGTTTACTGTGCGCAACAGTGACTCACCGCCATCCTTCTCAAGCTCCTCGGAATCGATCCAGACGATTTCCACATCACGGTCGTGGTATAGAGCGGCATGACGCAGAGCCTCTCTTACAGACAGATAAGCGTCCCGCAACTTCACGTATTTGCCGACAAGGGCGATAGAGACTATCGTCTTCGGCTTTCTCATTTTCTCCACCATGCTCCGCCACTCGCTGAGGTCACGTGATGCTGCCGGCAACCGCAGCTTATCGACAACGATTTCTCCCAATCCTGCCTCATCCAGAATTAGAGGCACCTCATAAATAATAGATGCCGTGGTAAGACCCACAACAGCACGCTTCTCCACATCGCAGAACAGGGCAATTTTGTCTTTGAACTCCTCGGCAACCGGATAGTCGCTGCGACAGACTATGATATCGGGTTGAATCCCGATGCTGCGAAGTTCTTTGACGCTGTGCTGGGTTGGTTTGGTCTTGAGCTCACCGGTTGACCCGATAAAAGGAAGCAGAGTGACATGGATATAGAGAACATTATCCCGCCCCACATCGTTCCGCATCTGCCGGATGGCCTCCAAGAACGGCTGGCCCTCAATGTCACCTACTGTGCCCCCTACCTCCACAATAACTACCTCAGCCCCGCTCTTCTCAGCTACCTCACGGATGCGTTTCTTTATTTCGGATGTAACATGAGGCACTATCTGAATGGTCCCGCCCAGGAAATCACCCCGCCTCTCCTTGGCAATCACCGAGCTATATATCTGCCCCGTGGTAACGCTGGACGCAGCAGTAAGGTTGGTATCGATAAAGCGCTCGTAGTGCCCGAGATCAAGGTCTGTCTCTGCGCCGTCTTCGGTAACAAAGACCTCCCCGTGCTGATAGGGAGACATAGTACCGGGATCGACGTTGAGGTAAGGGTCTAACTTCTGGGCCGAGACACTTATCTGGTAGCTTTTCAGCAGCCTGCCGACAGAAGCGGCGACTATCCCTTTTCCTACGGAACTAACCACACCGCCCGTAACGAATATATATTTCGCCATAAAATGCTTCGCCTACTTTTTTATCATAAAAATAGGTTTTTGTCAAAGCTTTGAAAAGAGGTCGTTCAGCAACAGGGGACTCCGTAGGGGACAGTCCGCGAACGGCCCATGCTCCCCCTTTTCTAAACTTGTCCCCGACTCGTTCAGGGAGAGGGATACAGGGGGATTACAGAGTTACCTCTTTGTTTAGAATTTAGCAATTAGGATTTAGAGCTTCTCCCTTGGGAGTATCCCCGCAAGGTTTTAGTGTCATTGCGAGGAGTCCTTCTCGAAAGAAGGACGAGGAAGCAATCCCCTCGTGCCTGCAAGTACAAATAGATACGGTGAGATTGCCACGCCCGCCTCTGGCGAGCTCGCAATGAGACTAGAAGAAGGAGGGGGATTTAGGAGGTTGATTCTTAAAGAGGTGCAGTCCGCCTATGGCGGATCCTGCCAGGGGTCTGGGGGTGTCCCCCAGTTTCCCAATTCCCCCAAGAATGGGGGATAAAGGGGGTTGATAAGGCGTTTGTAAACGCTCTCTAAAAACTCATTTTTGAAGCTTTATCGAACTGTGTTATACTACAAAAGCAAAAGCAGTTTTGGCTGGGTTTGCTACGAAAAACCCATTGCAGGGCAGGCGCTATGAACGAGAACGAGGTAAAGAAAAGGATCGATGAGCTCAGGAAGCTGATAAACTATCACAACCATCGCTATTATGTGCTCGACAGCCCAGAGATAAGCGATGCCGAATATGACGAGCTCATGAGAGAGCTCCAACGCCTCGAGGAGGAGTACCCTCAGTTCACCACGCCCGACTCGCCAACACAGCGGGTCGGGGCAGTTCCTGTAGAAGCCTTCGGTGTTGTGGCGCACCAGATACCCATGCTCAGCTTGGGCAAGGCATTTTCTCACGAAGAGCTCCTCGCCTGGCACAAGCGAGTCTCAGGCCTGCTGGGTGAGCCAGAATTCGACCTTGTCGCCGAGCATAAGATGGACGGCCTTGCCGTGGCCTTGATTTACCAGGAGGGAAGGTTTGCCACAGGGGCCACCCGCGGTGATGGATTCCGGGGCGAGGACATTACCCAGAACCTGAAGACGATTAGAAGCATACCTTTGAGCCTACCCAGGGGTGCGCCAAGCAGGTTCGAGGTCAGAGGGGAAGTCTACCTCTCAAAAAAAGGCTTCAAGAAGTTGAACGAGGACAGGGCTAAAGCGGAGCAACCGTTGTTTGCCAACCCCAGAAATGCTGCTGCCGGCTCGGTACGCCAGCTAGACCCCCGTATCACCGCCCAGAGGCCTCTGGATATCTATATTTACGGTCTGGGCCTGATTGAGGGCGGGAAAATACCTCCTACTCACTGGGAGACGCTGGAGTATTTGAAGTCATTAGGCTTTAAGCTGAATCCCCAAAATGAGCTTCTAAACAATCTCCAGCAGGCGGAAAGCTACTATCGGCATTGGGTCGAAGAAAGAGAGCACCTTCCTTACGAAGCCGACGGCATTGTGTTTAAGGTAAATCGTTACGATCTTCAGGAGCGATTGGGAAACGTGGGCGGCGAGCCCCGCTGGGCTGTCGCCTACAAATTCCCTGCCACCCAAGTAACCACCCACCTTCTCGACATCGGTGTTAGCGTAGGACGCACCGGCACACTAAACCCCTATGCTATCCTGGAGCCAGTCAACGTAGGCGGAGTGATTGTAAAGCGCGCTGCCTTGCACAACGAGGACGACATCAGGCGCAAAGACATCCGCATTGGAGATATGGTGATTGTGCAAAGAGCAGGCGAGGTCATACCTGAAGTAGTGTCGCCGGTGGTCAGCCTGCGCACCGGTAAAGAGAAAGTATTCGTCATGCCGTCCAAATGCCCCGTTTGCGGCGCTGAGGCCATAAAACCGGAAGGCGAGGCCATGTCCCGCTGCACCAATGTATCCTGCCCCGCCCAAGTCTACGAGCTGGTCAAGCATTTCGTCTCCCGCGGGGCTATGGATATAGAAGGGATCGGAGAGAAGCTGGCAGGTGCCTTACTCGAAGCAGGCCTGATAAAAGATGTCGCTGATATCTACGCCCTGGAGGATAAAAGGGAAGCGTTGGTCAAGCTAGAACGTATGGGAGAGAAAAGAGTTGACAAAATACTCGAGGCTATCAACAAAAGCAAGAGCAGGCCCCTTTCCCGGGTTATTTTCGCTCTGGGAATTCGCCACGTAGGGTCAGAGACCGCTGAAATCCTGGCTAAACATTTCGGCAGCATGGGTGAGCTTTCCAAGGCCACCGCAGAGGAATTAATAACGAAACCGACCATAGGCCCCAAGATAGCTGAGAGCATCGCCGCCTTCTTCAGACAAGAGTCCAATCGAGATGTTATAACAAGACTGGAAGACAAACGCGTGACAATGAAGGCGGAGGAGGCAGCCAGGCCCCGGAAATTGCCCCTGGCCGGCAAAGAGTTTCTGGTCACAGGCAAGCTCGATTCCCTCACCAGGACCGAGGCCGAGGCCAGGATAAGAGAGCTTGGCGGCCTGGTGGGCAACTCCGTGAGCAAGAAGACCGATTTCCTGGTAGTGGGTGCCGACTCTGGCTCCAAGCGCGACCGTGCCCTTGAACTGGGCACTACCATACTTAATGAAAAGCAATTCCTGGATATGCTGGGGAAAAAGGACTAGGGAGTGCAGAGGGACAAAGTCCCTTTGTTTGACAGTCCGCCTATGGCGGATGGGGGTGTCCCAGCAAGATTTTAGTGTCATTGCGAGCCCTTCTTTAGGAAGGACGTGGCAATCTCACCGTATCTATTTGTACTTGCAAGCACGAGGGGATTGCGGAGCCTGCTCCGAGCGCAAGAGAGGAGTCGTCCTTCCTTCGAGGCGGACTCCTCGCAATGACATTGAAGTCCCCCAAGATTGGGGGACAAAGGGGGCTGAACAGTTTTATGAAACTGATTGTAGGATTAGGTAATCCAGGCCGAGATTATGTCAACAACAGGCACAATGTGGGTTTTAAATGCGTTGACCTGTTTGCCCGCGAGCAGGGCATCTCGCTGACACAGCGCGGAGCGCGAAGTAAATTGGGTACTGGAGAAGTAGCGGATACCAAGATTGTACTGGCTAAACCCCAGACCTTCATGAATCTGAGTGGTGAAGCGGTGACAGCGCTGGTGCGACGGCACAACATTTCCCCTGAAGATGTCCTCGTTATTCACGACGACCTCGACCTTCCCCTAGGCAAGATTCGCATTCGCGAAAAAGGAAGCTCCGGGGGGCACAACGGCCTGAAATCCATCATCGCTCGTCTGGGCACCCAGGACTTCCCCCGGATTCGGGTAGGCATTGGTCCTTGCGAAGATGATGAAGACGCCTCATCCCGAAAAGTAGATGCTGTGGAATACGTTCTCAGCGATTTCAATGCCGAAGAAAAAGCCGTCCTCGGAGAGGTCTACCCCAGGGTCGCCGCCGCCATCCACTGCCTGCTTACCGAAGGCATCGCGGCAGCGATGAACAAATACAACTGAAGGCCTGATTTATCCCTCTCCCTTGACCGGGGTATGTAGAGACATCCTTCTCTGAAGGACTGCGCCCAAAAAAAAGCGTAGGGTATGAGCCATTTCAAGAAGTGAGCAAGGTTATTTCTTCACGACCAATTTTTTCACAGCTTGCCCCAGACCATCAAGGGTAAGGTCAAACATGGGGAAGAGCTTACCGGTCATTTGAACAGTGGGGTGATTCCAGGAGTTTGGCGTCTCCGGGTTCAGCCAGACACAGTGAGTAAAATGTTCTGCAATTCGCTTAAGCCAGATTATCCCCGGGGTGTCATTACGCTCGTAGTAATAGATTGCCCCATACCTCTCTGTTAGCTCTTGGATAGCCATTGTAGCATCTCCTACCAACACCACTTTATAGTCAGGTTCAAGGGTGCGCAGAAGATGCTCAGTACTTACTGCCTCTCGTCTCTCAATATCTCGGTGAAGGTCATCGTATATGCAATTATGAAAAAAGAAATATTGGAAATCTTTGAAATGACTGCTGGAGTGAGCGGCTGAGAAAAGTTGACTGCATAGCTGGGCAAAGGGTTCCATAGACCCACCGACATCCATTAACAGGAGCACTTTGACCGCATTCTTTCTGCTTCGTGTCCACACAAACTCAATATCACCAGCATTCTTGCAAGTAGCCTGGATGGTCTTCTCCAGGTCCAGCTCATCCTCGGGGCCGATTCGGTTGAGTTCTCGCAGCCCTCTTAGAGCCATCTTAATCTGGCGGACATCGAGGGTCAGGTCACTGCGATAGTTTTGGAATCTCCTCTCCTCAGCAATTTGTATGGCATGTCTGCCTCTTGATTGACCACCGATTCTGATGCCGGCGGGATTATATCCGGAATGTCCAAAGGGAGAGGAGCCCCCTCGACCGATCCAGTAACCGCCGCCATCATGCTGCTCAGTCTGCTCTTTAAGCCTCTTTTCCATCTCCCTGATCAACTCGTCAAGATCCATATTGTCAAATAGAGCTTGCTCTGCCTCAGTAAGGGTCATCCGGTTAATGGGGTCTTTGAGCCATTCCAGTATCTGCTCTGAAATATCTGCCGGGCCTTCTATTCCCTTAAAATATTCTTGAAAGGCAACATCGTAATGGTCATAATGGGCTTCGCTTTTAACCAGTATCGCTCTTGCCAGATAATAGAATTCATCCAGGTTAGTGATGCAACTCTTGTCAAGAGCTTCCATAAGGGTCATCCACTCGGTAACGGAAACGGGCACCTTTCTTTTCCTGAGGGTATAGAAGAAATCAGTGAACATGTTTATCTATCGCCGAGTATCATAAGTATCGCCGGACCTGGACATGCGGGTTTTCACAAAGTAATTGTAATCCGGCTCCTTCTTCAGTAGAGTGCCAATGAAGGGAATCTCCGAAGATATTCTCTCGTCGGATAGACCACCGGCAATAAGAGCCCGAATCCAATCTATCAATTCGCTGGTTGATGGCTTCTTTCTGAACTGATCAATCTGCCTCAGTGAGTAAAAGGTTCTCAGGGCTTCTTGAAGGAGGTTATTCTTAATATCAGGGAAGTGCACCCTGACTATTTCCTCCATCAGCTTAGCGTCAGGGAATTCAATGTAGTGGAATATACAGCGCCGCAGGAAAGCATCGGGAAGCTCTTTCTCAGCATTGCTCGTGATGACTGCTATAGGCCGGTGGATGGCACTAATGGTCTCATTAGTCTCCGGAATATAGAAGCTCATTTCATCCAGTTCATTGAGAAGGTCATTGGGAAACTCAATGTCGGCCTTATCTACCTCGTCGATGAGAAGCACTACCTGTTCAGGAGCAGCAAAGGCTTGTCCCAATTTGCCCAACTTTATATACTGCTTGATGTCGGAAACATCCCTGTCGCCAAAGCGGCTGTCGTTAAGCCTCTGCACAGTATCATAGACATACAGTCCCTCTTGAGCCTTGGTGGTTGATTTTATGTTCCAGATGATCAGCTTTTTCTTCAGCCCCTTAGCGATACTGTGAGCAAGCAGGGTTTTCCCTGTCCCGGGCTCTCCCCGGATTAATAAAGGTCTTTGTAGAGTAATGCTTACATTAACGGCGCTTCTCAAAGGCCTGGAAGTAACATAATCAGACGAGCCTTTAAATCGATCGAAACCTTCATTACTCACTATGCAATTGCCTCCCCAAAAATTACTTTATCGTGGGTGTCTCATTCGCCTTTAGCATGGGGGAAGGTACTTTTGAGGACATGTGATTCTGCCACGCAATGTTAAATTATACAGACACTGAGAGCTTGAATCAAGCAGACGCCAAAACTGGTTCTACAATAATATTAACTGTGAAAGGGGAGCGCGGAGGAATCTATTCCTCTCCCTTGATGAGTAGGTTGGAGCACCCGCTCCAACCTGGTAGGGGCACAGCATGGAGCCTGTCTCACTAATAATTTCTGTTGCTGGCATGGAAACGGCTTTGTTTAGA